>JACPFL010000153.1 GCA_016183025.1 Deltaproteobacteria bacterium
CCTCGGCCGCCGCGACCAGGGGCGTCATCAGGCCAAGCCCCCCGTCCTTGTGACGGTGCCACCGCGCGACGCTGTTCCCCTCCTGGGGGAGCAGGTCCTGCCAGACCACGCCGTGGCGCTCGGCCCACAGGTACAGCTCGTGCAGGCTGTGCTCGATATAGAAGCGGGCCCACTCCCGGTCCACCCCGGGCCCGCCCCACCGGACCCAGTCATCCAGCGCCAGCTCGACAGAATCCTCGATCCCTCGCGCCCGCTGCAGGGGGGTCCCGACCGCCAGACAACCCCCGCCGGAGAGCATCGCCGTCCCGCCCAGCTGCGGCGCCTGCTCCACCATGACCACGCGTGCGCCCCGGTCTCGGGCCTCGATGGCCGCCGCGATCCCGGCCCCGCCCCCTCCCACGATCACCAGATCCGTCGCCACCTGCTTCAGCTTCGCCCGCACGGTCGTCCGCCCTCCCCCGGCCGCCACCGTCAGCCCCGTTTGACGCTCCGCAGGAACTTCCAGAGATAGTCGACCCCCGAGATGACCGTCGCCGCCAGCGCCACGCCGAAGAGCACGAGCCCCACCCGGTGGAAGTCCACGCCGAAGTAGGGGTAGTGGAGGGTCAGTGCGAGGACCGCCACCATCTGCAGCGCCGTCTTGTACTTCGCCAGGGTGGTGACCGCGAGGGGCACGCCTCCAAGCGAGGCGATCTCCCGGATGCCCGTGATCCCCAGCTCCCGCGCCAGTACCACCGCCACCATCCAGGCCGGGACCCACCCGAGCGGGATGAGCATGACCAGGGTGACGGTGATCAGGAGCTTGTCCGCCAGGGGGTCGAGCTGCTTGCCGAAGGCGCTGGTGCGGTCCCAGCGCCGGGCCACGTAGCCATCGAGCCAATCCGTGCACGCCGCCAGGGCGAAGAGCATCGCGGCGGCCAGGCTGGTCACCCGCCCGGGAAAGAGCAGAAGCACGACCAGCACGGGGAGGGCCGCGATCCGGAGGGCACTGAGAAAGTTGGGCCAGTTCCAGAGGCCCTCGTGCCCGGAGGCGCCAGCCCACCCCGGGACCGGGTCGTCACAGGCCTTTGGCGTGGTATTCACGCAGATACCTCAGCACACGGTCGACGTACTCGCGGGTTTCCCGGAACGGCGGGATCGTCTTGTAGCGGAGCACGGCCTGCTCGCCGGCGTTGTAGGCGGCCAACGCGAGCACGAGGTCGTCCCGGAAGAGGTCGATCAGGTAACGGAGGTAACGCACCCCGCCCTCGACGTTGTCCTGCGGGTCGAAGCTGTCGGCGATGCGCACCCGGCGCGCCGTCCCCGGCATGAGCTGCATGAGCCCCTGCGCCCCCTTGGGGGAGACGGCATCGGGGCGAAAGTCCGATTCGGCCTTGATCACAGCCCGGACCAGCCGCGGGTCCACCCTGTGCCGCCGCGCGGCCTCGTGGATCACGCGGTCGTACCGGCGGGTCCGCTCGCTGGCGGACAGCGAGGCCTGGCGTCCCGCGCGCCCCGACGTCTCCGGGGCCGGCCCGCGCGGCCGCCCCTCCCGGATGACGAGCTTGTACCGACGGTCGGGGGGGACGTTGGTGAAGTGGGCGACCCCGTTCTCGTCGATGAAGCGGTAGATGTCCCCCGCCGCGGCCGCCGGGACGAGCAGCAGGCCCAGGATCAGGGCCCGTGCCCCGGGTCGAGCCAGAGTGCGCACGAGGCTCCGCTCCGTCATCGGCACCTCTGACACCGGAGGATCATCCCTCCCGGAAGAGCGGGAGTTGGGACGAGGGACCGGGGAACTTGACGGGATAGTTCCCGGTGAAGCAGGCGTCGCAGAACTCGCCGCGGGCCGCACGCACGGCGCGCCGGAGCCCCTCCACGCTCAGGTACCCCAGGCTGTCTGCCAGGATGTACTTCCGGATCTCGGCGACGTTGTGGGAGGAGGCGATCAGCTCGGCCCGGGTGGGCGTGTCGATCCCATAAAAGCAGGGCCCGGTGGTCGGCGGGGAGCTGATCCGCACGTGGACCTCCCGGGCCCCGGCGTGGCGGATCATCTTGACGAGCTTCCGGATGGTGGTGCCCCGCACGATGGAGTCGTCCACCACCACCACCCGGCGGCCGTGGATGACCTCCTCCACGGCGTTGAGCTTCACCTTCACCCCGAAGTGCCGGATGGACTGGCGCGGCTCGATGAAGGTGCGCCCGACGTAGTGGTTCCTGATGAGCCCGGTCTCGAAGGGGAGCCCCGACTCCTGGGCGTAGCCGATGGCGGCCGACACCCCCGAGTCCGGGATCGGGATCACCACGTCGGCCTGGGCGGGATGCTCGCGGGCCAGCTCCCGGCCCAGCTCCTTCCGCACCGCGTAGACGTTCCGGCCGAAGATCGAGCTGTCGGGCCGCGCGAAGTAGATGAGCTCGAAGACGCAGAAGGCGCGCGGCGTCTGGGGAAAGGGCTTGAAGGCGCGCACCCCTCTGTCGTCCACGACCACGATCTCGCCCGGCTCCACCTCGCGGACGAACTTGGCCTCGATCAGGTCGAAGGCGCAGCTCTCCGAGGAGAGGACCGGGGCGTCGCCGAGGGTCCCCAGGGCGAGAGGCCGGAAGCCGTAGGAATCACGCGCGGCGATGAGGGTATCCCGGGTGAGCATGAGCAGGGAATAGGCCCCCTTGACCACGCTCAGGGCCTCGACCACCCGGTCGAGCAGGGTCGGCTGCTTCGAGAGGGCGAGCAGGTGGAGGATCACCTCGGTGTCGCTCGTGGAGTGGAAGATGGAGCCCCGGGCCTCCAGGTCGTCCCGGAGCACCTGGGCGTTGGTCAGGTTGCCGTTGTGCGCCACGGCCAGCGACCCCCCCGCGAAGCTGGCGGACAGGGGCTGGGCGTTCTTGAGCTGGCTGGAGCCGGCGGTCGAATACCGGACGTGACCGATGGCGTTCGTGCCGGTGAGCTTCTTCAGCGCGGTCCGGTCGAAGACGTCCGCGACCAGGCCCATCTCGCGGTGGACATGGACCGTGCTTCCGTCGGAGGTCGCGATCCCGGCGCTCTCCTGCCCGCGATGCTGCAGCGCGTACAGGCCGAGGTAGGCGACGTTGGCGGCCTCGGGGTGGCCGTAGATGCCAAAGATCCCGCACTCGTCGCGGAACTTGTCAAACATGCAGCACCTGCCGCTCCAGCCCCCGGGCCCAGGCCTCCCGGCAGGCCGAGACCGGGACGTCCACGAGCCCCTCGATCACGAGCCGGTCCCCGCCCACGCGCCCGATGGCCTGACAGGGCGCCCCCTGCACCCGGGCCAGGGCCTCCACCTCGCCCGCGTGGGCCTCCGGCACTGAGAGCACGATCCGGGAGGCGCTCTCGCCGAAGAGCAACGCGTCCGGCCGGATGCCCTCCGTCAGCCGCACCCGCGCGCCCAGCCCAGACCCGAAGGTGCACTCAGCCAGGGCCACGCCCAGCCCGCCCTCCGCGCAGTCATGCGCGGGGCGGACCAGCCCCCGCGCGAGCGCCTCCCGGCAGGTCTGCTGCACGGCCCGCTCCAGGTCCCAGGCCAGCCGCGGGGGGCCACCGGCCTCAAGGCCGTGCACCGCCTTCAGGTACTCGCTGCCGCCCAGCTCCTCCCGCGTCTCGCCCAGGAGCAACACCGGGTCGCCCTCCTGGCAGAACCCGCGCGCCGCGTGCCCGCTCACGTCCTCCAGAAGCCCCAGCACCGCGATCGTCGGCGTGGGGTAGATGGGGACGCCGCTGGTCTCGTTGTAGAAGCTGACATTGCCGCTGACCACTGGCAGGCCAAGCTCGCGGCAGCCCTCAGCGATCCCGTCGACGACCTCGCTGAACTGCCACATGATCTCGGGGTTCTCGGGGCTGCCGAAGTTCAAGCAGTCAGTGACCCCCAGCGGCTTAGCACCTAAACATACCACATTTCGGGCCGCCTCTGCCACCGCGAGGGCGGCACCGCGGCGAGGGTCCAGGTAGCAGAAGCGGTGGTTGCCGTCCACGGCCAGGGCAAGCCCGCGCCTGGTCCCCTTCACCCGGAGCAGCGCCGCATCGGCGCCCGGCAGGACCACCGTATTCGTGCCCACCATGTGGTCGTACTGCCGGAAGACCCAGCGCTTGTCCGCCAGGTTCGGTGAGCCGAGCAGCATGAGCAGCGTTCCCCCCAGGTCCCCGGGGAGGGCGACCTCTGCGGCGGAGAGGCGGGCGACCCGCTCCAGGTAGGCCGGGCGCGCCGCAGGGCGTTCGTACGACGGGGCCCCGCGCGTCAGGGGATCGATCGCCACCTCGGCCACCACCGCCCCGCCGTGCCGGACGCGCAGGAGCGGCTCCGCGATCACCCGCCCTACCACCGCGACCTGGAGGTCCCACTTCCGGAAGATCGCTTCGACCTCGGCCTCCCTCCCCGCACGGGCCACCAGGAGCATCCGCTCCTGGGACTCGGAGAGCATGATCTCGTAGGGGGACATCCCGGGCTCACGCAGCGGCACCTGGTCGAGGTCCAGCTCGACCCCCACGCTGCCCCGGCCGGCCATCTCCACCGAGGACGAGGTGAGCCCGGCCGCGCCCATGTCCTGGATCCCCACGAGGCAATCCGTGGACATCAGCTCCAGGCAGGCCTCCAGGAGGAGCTTCTCGGTGAAGGGGTCCCCCACCTGGACGGTGGTCCGCGGCCCTTCCTCCCCGGCGTCGAACTCCTCAGAGGCCATGGTCGCCCCATGGATCCCGTCGCGCCCGGTCCGCGAGCCCACGTAGATCACGGGGTTCCCCACCCCGGCGGCGCGCCCCAGAAAGACCCGGTCCCGCGGGGCCACGCCCACGCAGAAGACGTTGACGAGGATGTTGCCGTTGTAGCACTCGTGGAAACTGCACTCGCCCCCCACCGTGGGGATCCCCATGCAGTTCCCGTAGCCAGCGATCCCGGCCACCACCCCCCGGACGAGGTACCGGGTCCGCGGGAGCGCGGGGTCACCGAAGCGCAGGGAGTCCAGACAGGCGATCGGCCGGGCGCCCATCGTGAAGATGTCCCGGAGGATCCCCCCGACTCCGGTCGCCGCCCCCTGGTACGGCTCGATGAAGGAGGGGTGGTTGTGGCTCTCCATCTTGAAGACGGCCACGAGCCCGTCGCCGATGTCGACCACGCCGGCGTTCTCCCCCGGGCCCTGGACGACGTGGGGGCCGCTGCTGGGGAGCCGGCGGAGGTGGACGCGGGAACTCTTGTAGCTGCAGTGCTCGCTCCACATCACGGAGAAGATCCCCAGCTCCGTGTACGTGGGCTCGCGTCCGAGGAGCGCGAGGATGCGGGCGTACTCCTCTCCGGTGAGCCCGTGCGCCTCGATCAGGGCCTTGGTGATCGGCGGGTCGCCCATGCGGTCTATCGACGTGCGGTGACGCCTGCCACGGACGTCGCGGCCAGCCGCCCGAGCAGCGACTCGAAGATCAGTCGGCCGTCCTCGTTGCCCAGGACCACCTCGGCGCAGCGCTCCGGGTGGGGCATCATCCCCAGCACGTTGCCGGCGCGGCTGCAGACCCCGGCGATGTTGCCGAGGGAGCCGTTGGGGTTGGCCGCCTCGGTCACCTCCCCCTCCGGCGTGCAGTAGCGGAAGACGACCTGGCCGGTGTCCTCCAGGGTCCGGAGGGTCACCGGGTCGGCGATGTAGCACCCCTCGGCGTGCGCGATCGGCATCCGGTAGACCCGGCCCGGCTGCCCGGCCCGGGTGAAAGCGGTCGTCGCGTTCTCCAGCCGGAGATGCACATCCTCGCAGATGAACTGCAGGGAGCGGTTGCGCACCATGGCCCCCGGGAGGAGCCGGGCCTCCAGGAGGGTCTGGAAGCCGTTGCAGATCCCCAGGACGAGCCCACCCTCCCGCGCGAACCCCTCGACGGCCCGCATCACCGGGGAGAAGCGGGCGATGGCGCCGGCACGGAGGTAGTCCCCGTAGGAGAACCCGCCCGGGAGGATCACCGCATCGTAGCCGCGCAGCGAGGTCTCCTTGTGCCAGACCAGGGCCGCCTCCGCCTTGAAGACCTCGCGGAGCACGTGCGCGCAGTCGTGGTCGCAGTTCGAGCCCGGGAAGACGATGACCCCCACCCTCATCGCGCGCGCTCCACCTCGACCCGGTAGTCCTCGATCAGGGGGTTGGCCAGGAGCTTCTCGCACATCTCGGCGAGGCGGCTGCGGGCCTCCGCCTCCGGGAGCTCGCCCAGGCGCAGCTCCATGAACTTCCCCACCCGGACCTCCTCCACCTCGCCATATCCCAGCGCCTGCAGCGCCTGAAGCACCGCCTTCCCCTGGGGGTCGAGCACCCCCTTCTTCGGCGTCACGTACACTCGCGCGATCACCACCCCCCGCTCCTCACAGGCCCCGCGGGCCCCGCTGGTGGTCCCGCGGACCGAATCCCGCCCTCAGCCCCCTCCGCAGATCCGCCGGTAGACCTCCTGGTAGGCCGCCTCCACCCCTCCGAGGTCGCGCCGGAAGCGATCCTTGTCCAGCTTCTCGGCCGTGGCGATGTCCCAGAAGCGGCACCCGTCAGGGGTGATCTCGTCCCCCAGGAGGAGTCCCCCCTTGTGCCGCCCGAACTCCAGCTTGAAGTCGATGAGGCGCAGCCCGCGCTCCTCCAGGTACTTGGAGAGCCGCCGGTTCACCTCGAGGGCCTGTTCCCGCATGCTCCGGACCTCGGCGGCGGTGGCCAGGTCGAGGACGGCCACATGGTCCTCGTTGATCATCGGGTCGCCCAGGTCATCGCGCTTGTAGTAGAGCTCGACGATCGGCCGGGGCAGCGGGGTCCCCTCGGCCAGCCCCAGGCGCTTGGCCAGGCTCCCGGCCACGATGTTCCGGGCCACGACCTCGATCGGGATGATGCGGAGCCGCCGGACGAGCATCTCGCGGTCGCTGAGCTTCCGCACGAAGTGCGTGCGCACCCCCTGCTCCTCGAGCCAGGCGAAGAGCGTGCTGGAGATCGCGTTGTTGTAGATCCCCTTGTTCTCGATGACCCCCTTCTTCAGGGCGTTGAAGGCGGTGGCCTCATCCTTGAAGTACTGGATGACCAGGTCCGGGTCATCGGTCGCGTAGAGGATCTTCGCCTTCCCCTCGTAGAGCTTCTCCCTCCGCTCCATCATCCCCCCTCCCCGCTCAGGGCCCTCCCCCTCAGGCCTCCTCGCCGAAGACGCGTCTGAAGACCTCATCCGCGTGGCGGACGTAGTAGCTTGGATCGAAGCATGCCCGAAGCTCGGCGGAGGTGAAATGGCGCATCACCTCCGGGTCCGCCTCCAGGGCCTCCTGGAACTCCACCCGGGCATCCCAGGCCTGCATCGCGTTGCGCTGGACCAGCCGGTAGGCCTCCTGCCGGCTGAGCCCCTTCTGGACCAGCGCGAGCAGGACCCGCTGGGACGCGTACAGCCCCCGCGTCAGCGCCAGGTTCTCCAGCATCCGCTTCGGGCGGACCACCAGCCCCGCCACGAGCTCCGTGAACCGGTGGAGCATGAAGTCCACCAGGGCGGTGGCGTCCGGGGCGATCACCCGCTCCACGGAGGAGTGGCTGATGTCGCGCTCGTGCCACAGGGGCACGTCCTCCAGGGCCGCCTGGGCGTACCCCCGGACCAGCCGCGCCAGGCCGCACAGGTTCTCCGCCAGCACCGGGTTCCGCTTGTGGGGCATCGCCGAGGAGCCCTTCTGCCCCTCCCCGAACGGCTCCTCCGCCTCCCCCACCTCGGTCCGCTGCAGGTGCCGGATCTCGGTGGCGAACTTCTCGATCGAGGTGGCCACCAGGGCCAGACCCCCGAAGTACGCCGCATGCCGATCGCGCTGCACGATCTGGGAGGAGACCGGGCACGGACGCACCCCCAGCCGCGCGCACACGTAGGCTTCGGCGGCCGGTCCCAGGTGGGCATAGGTGCCCACGGCGCCCGAGAGCTTGCCGTAGCTCACCTCCTCGACCGCGCGGGCCAGCCGTCCCCGCCCCCGGCGCAGCTCATCGTGCCACAGGGCGAGCTTGAGCCCCAGGGTGATCGGCTCGGCGTGCACGCCATGGGTCCGGCCGATCATCAGGGTGGCGCGGTGCTCCAGGGCGCGCTTGCGCACGACCGCGAGGAGCTCATCCAGCCCCTGGAGGATCAGCCCGCCGGCATCGCGGAGCTGCACAGCCAGCGCGGTGTCGAGGACATCGGAGGAGGTCAGGCCCAGGTGCAGGTAGCGCCCGTCCTCGCCCGCCTGCTCGGCCAGCGCGTCCACGAACGCCGCGACATCGTGCCGGGTCAGGCGCTCCAGCTCGGCCATCCGGGAGGGGTCCACCCGGAGTCGCTCGCGAAGCCGTGCCGGGACCTGCTGCGGGACGAGCCCCTCCCGGGCCCCCGCCTCGCAGGCCAGCAGCTCGATCTCGAGCCAGAGGGCGAGCCGGTGCTCGGCGGCCCAGAGGCGGGCCATCTCGGGACGGGTGTAGCGGTCGATCACGGGGCGGACCCCCGCAGGGGTCGGTCAGGCAGGGGGGTGGGGAGGCGAGCCGGCCTCAGAGGCACAGGGCGTCCCGGGGCAGGTCCCGTCGGCGCACCCTCCCGAGCACCGTCAGGGAGAGGTACTCCTCCCGGAACAGCTCGTTGGCGAGAAAGCGGATCTCATCGGGAGTGACCCGATCGATGTCACGCAGGGACTCCTCGATGGAGACCTCGCGCCCGAAGGCGATCTCGTTGCGCGCGATCCGCATCATGTGGCTGTCGGCGCTCTCCGTGCCCAGCAGCAGGTTCCCCTTGATCTGCTCCTTGGCCAGCTTCAGCTCGTTCTTCGTGACGTCGCGGCGCTTGAGGCTCCGGAGCTCCCGGAGCACCAGGTCGATGACCCGGGGGAGCTGATCCTGGCTGGTCCCGGCGTACACCCCCAGCATTCCCGCGTCGGAGTAGCCGTACTGGAAGGAGTAGACCGTGTAGGCCAGGCCCCGCTTCTCCCGGACCTCCTGGAACAGGCGCGAGCTCATCCCCCCGCCAAGGATCGTGTTGAGCACATTGCAGGCGTGCCGCATCGGGTGCGCCTGGGGGATCCCCTTGGTGCCGACCACGAGGTGGACCTGCTCCAGGGGTCGGGTGGTCACGTGGATCGATTGGTAGCAGCGGGGCGCCCCGCCGTTCTGGTGCGGGGGGCGCAGGCTCGGCAGGGGGAGGATCTCCTCCACCAGCCGCACCGCCCGGCGGTGCTTGAGCCGGCCGGCCGCGGCCACGACCAGGCTCTTGGGGAGGTAGGTCGTCCGGAAGTGGGAGACGATGTGCTCCCGGCGCAGGGCGGCCACGGTCTCGGCCGTGCCCAGGACCGGGCGCCCCAGCGGATGCCCCCGCCAGAAGCCCTGGCAGAACAGGTCGTGGATCAGGTCATCGGGGGTGTCCTCCACCATGCTGATCTCCTGGAGGACGACGTTGCGCTCCTTCTCGATCTCCTCCTGGTGGAAGACCGAGTTCATGTAGATGTCGGCCAGCAGCGCCATGCCCAGGCGCAGGTCGTGGGGGAGGACCTTGGCGTAGGCGCAGGTGGACTCCCGGCCCGTGAAGGCGTTGAGGGCCCCGCCCACCGAGTCGATCTCCCGGGCGATGTCCATGGCCTTGCGGGTCTTCGTCCCCTTGAAGAGCAGGTGCTCGATGAAGTGGCAGATGCCGTTAACCTGGGGGTCCTCGCTGCGCGACCCGGTCTCGACCCACAGGCCAATGGAGACGGCAGGGGCATGGGGGGGCTCCTCGGTCACCACGCGGACCCCGTTGGGGAGGACGGTCTTCTGATACATGAGCGGGCCCTTTCTGCGCGGGGGGTGCGGAGGGCTACACCGCGTCCTCCACCGTGTGGCCGAGCGCCTCCTTGCGGCTGAGCTTGACGCGCCCCTGGGCGTCGATCTCGATGACCTTGACCAGGACCTCGTCGCCCTCCTTCAAGACGTCCGTCACCTTCTTCACCCGCTCCGTGGAGAGCTGGGAGATGTGCACGAGGCCGTCGGTCCCGGGGAGGATCTCGACAAAGGCGCCGAACTCGACGATCTTCTTGACCTTGCCGAGGTAGATCTGTCCGATCTCCGCCTCGCCGGTCTGGTGCCGGATCATCTTGATGGCCTTCTCGACGGCGGCGACGTCGGCCGAGAAGATCTTGATCTGCCCGTCGTCCTCCACGTCGATCTTGCAGCCCGTGACCTCGACCATGTGCTTGATGTGCTTGCCGCCCGGCCCGATGACGTCCTTGATCCGCTCCGGGCGGATGCGGATGGTCACCATGCGGGGCGCGTAGGCCGAGAGCTCCAGCCGGGGCCGGTCGATGGCCTCCGCCATCTTGCCGAGGACGAAGAGGCGGGCCTCCCGGGCCTGGTGGAGAGCCCGGCGCATGACCTCCTGCGGGACCCCGGCGATCTTGATGTCCATCTGCAGGGCCGTGATCCCCTCGCGCGTCCCGGCCACCTTGAAGTCCATGTCCCCCAGGTGGTCCTCGTCGCCCAGGATGTCGGAGAGGATGCAGTACTCGTCATCCTCCTTGAGCAGCCCCATCGCGATGCCGGCCACGGGCCGGCTGATCGGCACGCCCGCGTCCATGAGGGAGAGGGTCCCCCCGCAGACCGTGGCCATGGAAGAAGAGCCGTTGGACTCCAGCACGTCCGAGACGATCCGGATGGTATAGGGGAAGGCCTCCTCGGTGGGGAGGATGGGCCGCAGGGCCCGCTCCGCCAGCAGCCCGTGGCCGATCTCGCGCCGGGCCGGGCCGCGGAGGAACTTCACCTCCCCCACGCAGAAGGGCGGGAAGTTGTAGTGGAGCATGAAGCTCTTGAAGTGCTCGCCGATGAGCGACTCGATCTTCTGCTCGTCCTCGGCCGTGCCCAGCGTCGTCACGGCGAGGACCTGGGTCTCGCCGCGGGTGAACAGGCCCGAGCCGTGGGCGCGGGGCAGGATCCCCACCTCGCAGGCGATGGGCCGGATCTCCTCGAAGCCGCGGCCATCGATCCGTCGTCGCTCCCGCACCATCGCCTGGCGGAGGACCCGCTTCTCCAGGTCGCGGAAGAGGGCCTTGGCCTCGGGCAGCCAGTCAGGGAACTCCACGGCGATTCCCTGCAGCAACTCCTCCTCTGTCCGGGCCAGGGCCTCCCGGCGCTCGGCCTTCTGGGGGATGGCCATGGCCGCCCGGAGCCGGTCGGCCGCGCTCTCGACCCGCGCCTGCAGGGCGGGGGTGGACTCCCTGACCGGCACCGGCCGCTTCTCTTGAGCGGCCCGGGCCCGGAGTTCCTCCTGGAGGTCCAGCACCGGCCTGATGGCGTCGTGGCCGAAGGCGATCGCGGCGAGCATGTCGTCCTCGGGGACGCCCTGCGCCCCGGCTTCCACCATGATCACCGCATCCCGGGACGCCGCGATGATGAGGTCGATGTCGCTCTTCCGCATCTGGGAGACCGTGGGGTTGACCACGAACTCCCCGTTGATCCGCCCGACCCGCACCCCGGCGATCGGCCCGTTGAACGGGATGTCGGAGACCATGAGGGCCGCCGACGCCCCGGTCAGGGCCAGGACGTCGGGGTCATTCTCCTGGTCGGCGGAGAGCACGATCGCGATGAGCTGGGTCTCACACCGGTACCCCTTGGGGAAGAGCGGGCGGACGGGGCGGTCGATCAGGCGCGAGATCTGCACCTCCCGCTCCGAGGGACGCCCCTCGCGCTTGAAGAAGCCGCCCGGGATGCGCCCCGCCGCATAGGTCTTCTCCAGGTAGTCCACGGTGAGCGGGAAGAAGTCGATCCCCTCCCGGCCGGTGGCCTCGCCCACCGCGGTCACCAGGACCATGGTCTCCCCGTACTCGACCAGGACCGCGCCGTGAGCCTGTTTGGCCATCCGGCCCGTCTCCAGGGTCAGGGGCTTGCCGCCCACATCCACGCTGAGTCGTACGACCTGCTGTCCCATTGTCGCCAACCGCTCCTCTGCGACTACCGCCGGATCCCGAGCCGGTCGATCAGGGTCCGGTACCGGTTGATGTCCTTCTCCCGCAGGTAGTTGAGGAGGCGTCGGCGCTGCCCGACCAGCTTGAGCAGCCCCCTGCGCGAGTGGTGGTCCTTCTTGTGGACCTTGAAGTGCTCGGTGAGGTAGGTGATCCGCCCGCTGAGGAGCGCCACCTGCACCTCGGGTGACCCCGTGTCCTTCTCGTGCATCCGGAAGTCCGTGATAACCTGCTGCTTCGTGGTCTTCTCCAGCGACACGGCGCACCTCCCTCCCTTGGTCTCACCGGTCCGCGAGGACCCGGAGGTATCGGATCGCCGGGCGTCCGGGCGCCTGGCCAGACGCCGGCTCCTCTCTCACCACCTCCGCCAGCGCCAGCAGCTCCCCGGTCGGGCTCATGAGCCGGACCCGGCTGCCGGCCGACGGCACCCCCTGGGTTCCCGTCAACATCTCCAACGGCACGGTCGTCCCGCACCGGACCCGGGCCTCCAGCGCCCCCGGCACCTCGACCCGGGGATAGACCGCCAGGGCCTGGGCCATTGGGATCGCCCAGGCCTGCCACGTGCCCGCTGCCACCAGGCGTGCCAGCTCCTCCAGCGTGACGGCCTGGCTCAGGGTGAACTCCCCGGAGCCGGTGCGCCGCAGGCGTGTCAGGTGCGCGCCGCACCCGAGTCGACGGCCGATGTCCGCGCACAGGGCGCGGACGTAGGTGCCCCGGGAGCAGGTCACCTCGAAGGTCACCTCCGGCAGCGCCATCTCCAGCACGCGGAGCTTGCTGATCTCCACCTCTCGCGCCGGCCGCTCGATCTCCTCCCCCCGGCGGGCCCGTTGATACAGGGGGCGTCCCGCGACCTTCACGGCGGAATACATCGGGGGGACCTGCCGGATCCGCCCCTCGAAGGCCCGGAAGGCGTCCTCGACGGCCGCCTCGTCTCGCGGGATGTCACCGCCCTCGCGGACGACCCGCCCCGTGGCGTCCTGCGTGTCCGTCTCCACGCCGAGGCGCAGGCACCCGACGTACGTCTTCTCGCCCTCGGGGAGGAAGGCCACCACCCGGGTGGCCCGGTCCAGGGCCACCACGAGCACCCCTGTCGCGGACGGGTCCAGGGTCCCGGTGTGCCCCGCCCGCCGCGCAGCGGTCAGGCGCTGCACGGCCTTCACCACGTCGTGCGAGGTCGGCCCCTCGGGCTTGTCGATGACCAGGAAGGCGTCCATCCGGGTCCGGCCCCCTCAGGTCGCGCAGGGCCCGAGGCCGGCCAGCCGTCGTTCCACCACCGCAAACATGCGCTCACGCGCCGCGGCCAGGTCCCCCTTGATCGCGCAGCCGGCCGCGTTCGCGTGCCCCCCGCCGCCGAACTCCTCGGCCACCTCGGCCACGTTCACCCGCCCCTTGGAGCGCAGGCTCACCTTGTGCGTGCCGTCGGGCAGCTCACGGAACAGCAGGCCGACCTCGACACCCCGGATCCCGCGCGTGTAGTTGACGAAGCCCTCCGTCAGGTCGGGCGTGGCCTGGTGGGCCCGGAGCATGGCCTGGGTCACGTGCACCGCGGCCAGCCGTCCGCCGGCCCGGAGCTCCAGGGTGGCCAGCACCTCCCCGAGCAGGGCGATCCGCTGGGGCGGATCGCTCTCGAACAGGTGCAGGGAGACCTCCCAGGGATCCACCCCGTACTGGAGCAGCTCCGCCACGATCTGGTGGACCTCCGGGGTCGTATTCGAGTAGCGGAAGCTCCCGGTGTCGGTGACGATGGCGGTGTACAGGCAGAGGGCGATCTCGCGGGTGAGGGAGGCCGGGATGGCCTTCATGAGCCGGTAGACCACCTCCCCCGTGGCGCAGGCCTTAGGGTCCACATAGCTGAGGTCGGCGAAGCCGTGGTTGGTGAGGTGGTGGTCCAGGTTGATCAGCTTGCGGATCCCCCGGATCTTCGTGAACCCCTCCCCCAGGCGGTCCAGGGTCCCACAGTCCACGATGAAGGCCGCGTCGTAGTCAGCCAGGGCCGCGCCGTCGTGGACGATCTCCTCCGCCCCTGGCAGGAAGCCCAGGTACGCGGGGACCGGGTCGCAGTCGAAGAACGTGACCCTCTTGCCCAGCCCCCGGAGGCACAGCCCGAGCCCAAGCAGGGAGCCCAGGGCGTCCCCCTCGGGGTTCACGTGGGTGGCCACCAGGAAGCGCTGGCCGCGCCGGATCTCCTCGACGATCGCCTTCATGGGCCCTCTTCTCTCTGCTCCCGGATCTCGTGGAACAGCCGCTGCAGCCGCTCCCCCTCCTCCACCGAGGGGTCGTACTCGAAGACGACGTCCGGCAGGTAGCGCAGGCGGATGCGGCGGCCCAGCTCCCGCCGGATGAACCCCGCGGCGCGATTGAGCCCCTGCAGGGTCCGGTCCCGCTCGGGCTCCGGCCCCAGGACGCTCACGTAAACCCGGGCGTGGCGCAGGTCGTCGGTCACCCGGACCCCGGTGATGGTCACGAACCCGACCCGTGGGTCCTTCAGGTGGCGCTGGAGGATGTCGGAGATCTCCTCGCGGATCTGGTCCCCGACTCGATCAGCCCGCCGGTAGCCCATGGCTCCGGGCGCCCTCACAGGTTGATGAGCTCGATCTGGTGGTCGACGATGTCGGCCACCTGCAGCCGCTCGATGAAGTTCAGCACGCGGTCGAGGACGGAGTTCACGAACTCCCGCTCATTGGCGACCACGCACAGGCCGAGCCGCGTCCGCTGCCAGAGGTCATGGTCCCCCACCTCGGCGATGGAGACGTTGAAGGCGCCCCGGACCCGCTCCGTGATGCGCCGCAGGACCGAGCGCTTATCCTTGAGAGAGGCGTTCTCGGGGATGAGCAGGTCGATCTGACAGATTCCCACCACCACGGGCTCGTCAGGCCCCCTCCCGCGACTCCAGTTTGGCGGCGACCTTCTCGATCGTGTAGCACTCGATGACGTCGCCGACCTTGAGGTCGTTGTAGTTCTCGATCCCGATCCCGCACTCGTAGCCCTTCTCGACCTCCCGCACGTCCTCCTTGAAGCGCCGGAGCGAGCCGACCCGGCCCTCGTGCACGACCACGCTGTCCCGGAGGAGCCGAAGGTTGGAGCCGCGGGTGATCCTCCCCTCGGTCACGTAGCTGCCGGCGATGGTCCCGACCTTCGAGATGTTGAAGGTGTTGCGGACCTCGGCCCGGCCCATCACCTTCTCCTTGAGGGTGGGCGCGAGCAGTCCCTCCATCGCCTTCTTCACGTCCTCGATCGCGTCGTAGATGACCGTATAGAGCCGGACGTCCACCTGCTCCTGCTCGGCCACGGCCTGCGCCTTGGGCTCGGGCCGGACATTGAAGCCGAGGATGATGGCGTTCGACGCGGAGGCCAGCATGATGTCGCTCTCGGTGATGCCGCCGACGGAGCCGTGGATGGCGTTGACCTTGATCGCGTCGGTCGCCAGCTTCTTCAGCGCCTCGGTGATGGCCTCCACGGAGCCGTGCACGTCCGCCTTGACGATGAGGTTCAGCTCCTTGACGTCGCCCCGGGCCACCTTCTCGTAGAGCTCCTCCAGGGAGACCCGCGCCGTCTTGGCCAGGGTGGCCTCGCGCTGCTTCTGCAGGCGCATCTCCCCGATCTGGCGCGCGATCCGCTCCTCCCGCACGGTGATGAACGGCTCGCCCGCGTCCGGCACGCCCGACAGCCCCAGGACCTCGACCGGCATGGAGGGCCTGACCGGCCCCCTGCCCCGCTTGTTGGCGTTGGCCTTCAGCTCGAGCAGCTCCGCCTGCAGCAGGAGCAGCTCCAGCATCTCCTTGATCCCCCTGTGCTGCTTGGCCGAGACCTCCGCGTAGACCGTGTCCCCGCCCCACCCCTCGGGGACCAGCCCGTGCTCGGTCAGAACCTGTTTGACCCGGTCGGGGTTGGCGCCGGGCTTGTCGATCTTGTTGATGGCCACCATGATCGGGACGTTGGCAGCCCGGGCATGGTTGATCGCCTCCAGCGTCTGGGCCTGGACCCCGTCATCCGCCGCCACCACGAGGACGACCACGTCGGTCACCTGGGCCCCACGGGCCCGCATGGCGGTGAAGGCCTCGTGGCCCGGGGTGTCCAGGAAGACCACGTGTCCCTTCTCCAGGGCGACGTCGTAGGCGCCGATGTGCTGGGTGATCCCCCCGGCCTCCCGGCTGGCCAGGTCGGTCTTGCGGATCGTGTCGAGCAGGGTGGTCTTGCCGTGGTCCACGTGCCCCATGATGGTGACCACGGGCGGGCGGGTGAGCAGCGTCTCCGGGGCGTCCGCCTCCTCAGCCTCGAAAAAGCTCTGCTCCTCTACGGCCACGCTCTCGACCTGGTGGCCAAACTCCTGGGCCACGAGGGCCGCGGTCTCGGCATCGATGGCCTGGTTGATGGTGGCCATGATGCCCAGTTCCATGAGCTTCTTGATCACCTCCCCGGCCTTGATCCCCATGCGCTGGGACAGATCGCTCACGGTGATGGCCTCGGAGATCTTGATGACCTTCTTCGTGACCGGGGCCGGCGGCCGCGGCACGGTCCCGACCCCGGCAGGCCGGTGCGGGGCAGGCCGACGCGGCAGGGGCCGGCGGCCGCGCCCGGGCCCGGGCCAGGGGGGGCGGGCCGGCCGCCGTTCGAAGATCTCCTCCCGCTTGCGCTTCTCGCCGACTTTGGCCGCCCCACCGGGGACGGCCTCCGCCGCGCCCGGCGTCGGCTGGGCAGGCTCCGGCCCGGGCTCCGGCGCGGGGACCAGGCGGGGGATGGTGAGGACCGGCTCTGGGGGCGGCGCGGGCCGTTCGGCCGGGACCACGGGCGGGGCGGGCGGCAGCGGCGCCTCGACGAGGGGTGGCAGTTCCGGAACGGAAGGGACCCGGGGGGCTGGCTCCCGCGGCAGCTCGACCACGGCGGGTGCGGGCGGCCCTTCGAGCACGGGGGGGACCGGCTCGGCCACCACCGCAGGCTCGACCACCTTGACCCGACGGCGGAGGATCCGACTGCCGACCCGCTGCTCGATCACCTCCACGGGGGGAGGCGCCGGAGCTTCGACCGGCTTGACCGAGAAGCGTTCCCTGACCGCCGCCACCTGGTCATCCTCGAGCATGCTCATGTGGCTCTTGACGGCGATCCCCAGCTCGCTCTGGAGCTTCGCGACCAGGTCCGTGTTCTCGAGCCCCAGCTCCTTCGCCAGCTGATAGACCCGCATCTTCCCCATCCGGTCCTTCCCCTCCACCTGACTCCCGAACCCTGCCCCTAATCACTCTTAGTCATGGGCCGCCAGCCGCGCCGCTTCCATCGGGGGGGCGGCCCCTTCCTCGGCCGCCCGAGCCGCCGCGTCCTCGGCCACCAGCCGCCTGGCCTCCGCCACCACCTCGGCCGCCTTCTCCGTGTCGAGGCCCGGGATCTGGGCCAGCAGCTCCGGCGTGGCCTCGGCGACCTGGTCGAGGGTGTGGAAGCCGGAGGCGACGAGATTGGCCGCGGCCGTCTCGTCCACGGCCGAGATCCGCATCATCGCCGTCAGCGCCTCCTGCGAGAGCTTCTCCACGCGGCTCTCGCTCTTGATATCGATCCGCCACCCCGTCAGCTTGGCGGCCAGGCGCACGTTCTGCCCCCGCTTGCCGATGGCCAGCGAGAGCTGGTCGTCCGGCACGATCACCTCCATGGCGTGGTTGGCCTCGTCCACGATGACCTTGGCCAGCTGCGCCGGGGAGAGGGCATTGCAGATCAGGCGGACCGGGTCGTCTGACCAGGCCACGATGTCGATCTTCTCGCCGCGCAGCTCCTGCACCACGGCCTGCACCCGCGACCCCTTCATCCCCACGCACGCGCCCACCGGGTCGATGTCGGGGTCGTCGGAGGCCACCGCGATCTTCGCCCGGCCCCCCGGCTCCCGGGCGGCGCTCTTGATCCGGACCAGGCCCTCGGCGATCTCCGGGACCTCCATCTCGAACAGCTTGATCAGGAGCCCCGGGTGGGTCCGGGACAGGACGATCTGGGGCCCCCGGGTGGACTTCCGCACCTCGACAAGGTAGGCCCGGAGCCGGTCACCCGGACGGTAGGACTCGTGGGGCACCTGCTCCTTGGGCGGCAGGATCGCCTCGGTCCGCCCCAGGTCCATGACCACGGCTCCCTTGTCCAACCGCTTCACGATCCCGTGGACCAGCTCGCCGGCCCGTCCTTTGAACTCGCTGAAGATGTTCTCCCGCTCGGCATCCCGGACCCGCTGGATGATGACCTGCTTGGCCGTCTGCGCCGCGATCCGGCCGAACTCCGAGGCGTCCAGCTTGAGCCCCAGGCTGTCACCGATCTGGGCCTCAGGGTCCAGCTTCTGCGCCTCCTCGGCGGTGATCTCCGAGGCCGGGTCCTTCACCTCCTCGACGACCGTCTTGAACTGGAACAGCTCAACCTCGCCGATCTCGGGGTTGTAGCGGGCCTCGATCTCCTTGTTCGGGCCGTACTTCTTCTTCGCGGCGGTCAGCAGGGCCGTCTCCAGGGCCTCGATCAGGATCTTCTTGTCGATGCCCTTGTCCTTGCCGACCTGCTCGATCACCCGGTTGAGTTCCACACCCATGGACTTCAAACCCCCTCCTGCCTCCTCCTCACTATTCGTAGACCAGATGGGCCTTCGCGATCTGCTCCAGCGGGATCTGGTAGCGGCGCCCGCCCGGGTCCTCGACGACCACACCCGCGGCCCCCAGCCCCAGCAGCGTCCCGTCGAAGGTCCGGCGCCCCTCGGCCTCCGGCAGCGGCGCCAGCGTCCAGATCTTGACCCGCCGGCCGTGGAACCGCTGGAAGTCCTGCTCCCGTCTGAGCGGCCGGTCCAGCCCCGGGGAGGAGACCACGAGGTGGTAGGCGTAGGGGATCAGGTCCGCCACATCCAGGGCCCGACTCACCTCCCGGCTGATCCGCGAGCAGTCGTCCAGGGTGACGCCCCCCTCCTTGTCGATGATCAGGCGAAGGACCCAGCCCTGCCCCTCCCGGCGGTACTCCACATCCACCAGCTCCATCGCCTCGTCCCGGACGATGGGCTCGGCAAGCTGCAACACCTGCTCCCGGACCCCCGGGCTCACCCGGCCTCCCGCGCGCGAGCGCCTAAACGAAAAAAGTGGGTGATGAGCCCACTTTTCCCGTACAAGCGGCCTGCGAACTCATCAAAATTTTTACCATAAATCTTCTGACCTGACAAGGGGAAAATCCTAGAACTCCAGCCGCATCTCCAGGGCGTCCTCCTGCTCGGGCATGTAGTAGGCCCGGCGGACCCGGGTCAGGCGAAACCCCAGATGCTCATACAGGGCGATGGCCGGATCGTTCGAGCGACGGACCTCCAGCAAGGCCTGCCGGGCCCCCCGGGCCCGGCCGTACTCCAGGGCGAAATCGAGGAGCCCCCGCCCGATCCCCCGCCGCCGGAACCCCGGATGGATCGCGATGTTCAGGATATGCACATCAGGGCCGAGGAGCCAGAAACAGATGAAGCCCACCGGGCGTAACTCGCCCGGGAGCCGGGCAAGGAAGAGATAGGAGTGGCGGTCGGCGAGCTCCTGCAGGAAGAACTGGGGAGACCAGGGGGCGGCGAAGGAGAGACGCTCGATCGTCAGGACGTCCTCAAGGTCGGCTGGGGAGCCCTGTACGAACTCGACCGGGCCAGGCGCGCTGGCCGCCTCCTCCCCGGACCGCGCCCGCGCTGCATGCCCCTCCACATCGCTCGCCTTGAGCATCCCTGATCTTTCCGCCGTACCGGGGCCCGCCTGCTCCTCAGAGCTCGTAGTGGGGGAGCTGGTCCAGGACGTACGCCCGGATGGCCTGCGGCCTGGGGAGCGGACGCGGCAGCTGACCGCCTTCCAGGAGGGGGACCAGGAGGTTCTCCATCGTCCCCTGACAAGTGCAGGGCCTCGGGGCGCCGGCCGCCTCCGGGACGATCTCATCGCGGTGGCACCGGCCACAGCGCAGGACGGCCTTGCCCCCTGACATCTTCCCCCGCTTGGCCAGGGGTTCGCCCTCGATCTCCACGATGTCCATGGCGAAGTCCACCGTGGCCGCCGCGCTGATGGAGGTCCCCACCCCGTAGCCGTCAGCCACCGGGTTGAGCTCCAGGATCTTGCGCTCATCGATCCCGCCGCTGACCAGGATCTTGACGTGCTGGAACCCCCGCAGGTCCAGCTCCCAGCGCACCTCCTTCAGGATCTGGAGGAAGTCGCCCCGCCTGGAGCCCGGCGTGTCCAGCCGGACCGCGTAGAGGTCCTGGCCCAGGGCCTGCGCCACCCGGATCGCCTCGAACTTCTCGTCCTCCATCGTGTCGATCAGGGCGACCCGACGAATGGCGGGGCTGATCACCGAGTGGAAGGCCTCGGCGGCCTTCACGGTGTCGCCCATGAGCAGGATCAGGGCGTGGGGCATGGTCCCCGAGGGCTCGATCCCGATCAGGGCGGCGCTGCTGACCGCCGCCACCCCGTCGCAGCCGCCGATGTAGGCATTGCGCTCGATCATCGGGGAGATGGCCGGATGCATGCGCCGGGCGCCGAAGCTGATCACGGCGCGGTCGCCCGCGGCCTTCTTGCACCGGGCCGCCTTCGTGGCCACCCCAGAGGCCTGGCACAGGAACCCGAGCAGCGCGGTCTCGTAGACACCGAACTCCTGGTAGTCCCCCTCGATCACCAGGACCGGCTGCCAGGGGGCGAAGAGGGTCCCCTCGCGCATGGCGGTGACCCGGACGTTCCGCCCCCTGAGCAGCTCCGCGCACTCCTCGATCCCGGCCAGAACCCCCCAGCCCCATCCCTCGGGCAGGTCCTTGGTGATGAACTCCGCCTTGACGCGCTTGCGGATGCCGTAGGCCTCGAGGATCTGGTGGGTCCGGGCGAAGTAGACGTCGGTCACCCGCCCCGCTTTGATATCCGCCTCGCTGGCACTGTGGAACATCTCCCCCGTCTCCCGATCCTCAGTCCAGTTCGCCGTCGCTCGCCCAGCCGTGCTGCCCCACCAGGGGGACGAAGACGCATCCGGTCACCACGCGTTCACTGAACCCCCGGTCGTGCCGGACCACCCGGCGGAGCTCCTGCTGCCGGGAGGAGCCGACTGGGATCACCAGCCGCCCGCCCACCCGGAGCTGCTCCCGCAGCACCTCGGGGACGCGCGGCGCGTTGGCGGTCACGACGATGCCATCGTACGGCGCGTGGGCGGGCCACCCGCCCGATCCGTTCCCGACCAGGATCTCGAAGCCCCGGTACCCCAGCCGTTCCAGGGTCTCCCGGGCGCGCGCGGCCAGGACGGCGTTGCGCTCGACGCTGAAGACCTCGCCCGCCAGCTCCAGCAGCACGGCCGTCTGGTAGCCGGAGCCCGTCCCCACCTCCAGCACCCGCTCCGTCCCCTGCAGGCCCAGGCACTCGGTCATGAGGGCCACCATGTAGGGCTGGGAGACCGTCTGCCCTTCCCCGATGGGCAGGGGCCGGTCCTCATACGCCCGGTCACGCACCTCCGGGGGGACGAACTCGTGGCGGGGGACACGACCCAGCACCGCCAGCACGCGAGGGTCGGTGATCCCCCGGCCGCTGAGCTGCTCGGCCACCATCTCGGCCCGGCGCTTCGCCCACTCCTGCTCGGTCCACCCCACCCACCTGACCCCGCATAACCTTAATGGCCACAAGGATTATTGGTCGTCACGGTATCAAAAAGGCAGGAAAGGGGCAAGCCGGCGACGCGTGCGCCAGCGCGTCCCCGGGGCGGAGGCGCCGGAAGGATGAGTGCGGAGCCGCCTACTTCTCGTAGCCCTCAGGACCCATCTCCGGAAACTCCGGAAGACCTATCCCGCCGAAACGGCGAGGAGTCGGAGTAGGCGATGGTGCTCTCGGGTTCCCGCAGATCGGGGTGGGTTGGTAGCGGCCTGGTAGCAGCTAATTGCCAGTATTGGGCTACTGAGAAGTCAGCGGAGGGCGCCGGGATAGCGGTCGGCCAGCTCCCGGATGAAGCCCCCCTGCTCCAGCTCGTCGACAAAGCGGGTAGTGTAAAAATCCAGCGGGTTCGCCGTGCGGGCCCGGGGGTCTCATCGGCGAACGCCTCCAGGACCCGGCGGACCCCAGGGGGTTCAAAGCACACTATCGCCTCGAGATGGGAAGCGGACCGAGGTCGCCTTTCCAGGGCTCATGCGGCCTGCGCGCTGTGCCAGTCAACAGGGCCCAGACTTGCCGGTCGTTGATTGGTTCAGTCCGGCGGCTTGCGGTTTCCGGTCTCTACGGGCAGGGAGAACGCGATGGTTTTTCGTCCACTGCACGAGCCTGACGGGTATAGGTAGCAGATGGAAGGCTGCGATCCGCGCAAGGTTGCTTATCGGCAGGATGGACATCTCAAGCCGCTTGCTCCGACTTCCCCATGCGTACGCGGATCCGATGCTTGACCAGGCCCCGATGCAGCGGGATCAAGCCATCCCTGACGCGCTGACCATCCATCTGTACCCAGGACACGCCTCGCTCGCAGCCTTCCGGGTTCTCGACCTCGATCTCGTATACTGCCTCACCGTGATGATACCGGAGGTGGAAGCCCCTCCACCCTCCGGGGATGACCGGATTCAACTGTAGGTGATCCCCACGGACCTTCAAACCCAGGACCTCTTCAACCCAGGCTCGGTACATCCACGCCGCCGAACCCGTATACCAAGACCAGCCACCCTGACCGATCCGCCCGGGCAATCGGTACGTGTCCGCTGCCACCACGTAGGGCTCAAGCCCGTAGCGCCAGACCGTGTCCGGATCGCGCGCGCGCTCAATCGGGTTGAGCATGCGCAGCATTTTCGCCGCACGTGTACCATCCCCTCGACGCGCCATGGCCATGGCGAACCACAGGGCGGCGTGAGTGTACTGGCCTCCGTTCTCCCGCACCCCCGGGGGGTACCCCTGAATGTATCCGGGTGACGGCTCCGACCTGTCAAAGGGCGGCGTGAAGAGCAGCACCAGACCTTCATCCTCGCGAACGAGATGGTTCCACGCTGATTCTAAAGCCTTATCCGCACGATCTGTGTCGGTGGCTCCACTCAGCCAAGCCCAAGATTGGGACAGGGAATCAATCCTCGCCTCTTCATTCGCCGAAGAACCAAGCGGCGTGCCATCGTCGAAGATCGCCCGAAGATACCACTCCCCATCCCATCCTGCTCGCTCGACACGCTGAATCAGCGCATTTCTATCCTGTTGATAGGACTGGCTTAGATCTGGCCGACCCAGTAGCTCAGACAACTCTGCCATACCCTGAAGCACATCCACCATGAACCACGCCAGCCAAACGCTCTCCCCTTTGCCCCCGGCACCCACAAGGTTCATCCCATCGTTCCAGTCCCCTGTTCCTATCAGGGGCAAACCATGGGGCCCAAAGGTCATGCTGCGCATGACGGCGCGCCGGCAGTGCTCAAACAGCGTGGCGTGTTCAAACGCGACCTCCGGTGTGAAGAACATCTCGTGCTGATCGCCTTCCAGCGTCGGCCCGTCGAGGAAGGGGACCTCCGTGTGCAAGATGTCCACATCGCCGGTGGCCCGCATGTATTGAGCGACGACGTACGGCAGCCACAGGGGGTCATCGGAGATCCGCGAGCGGATCCCCGCGCCGCTCGGTGGATGCCACCAGTGCTGGACATCGCCTTCCTTGAACTGACGGCTCGCCGCGAGCAGGATGTGCTGGCGCGCCAGCTCGGGATACACGTATAGGAATGCCATAACGTCCTGCAGTTGATCGCGGAAGCCGAATGCACCGCTGGACTGGTAAAAGGCGGAACGTCCCCAGATCCGACAGCTCAGGCTTTGGTACAAGAGCCAACGGTTGATCAGGAAGTCCGCTGCCAGCTCGGGGGTGTGCACTTCAATCGTGCCCAACAGATCATCCCACCACGCTTTCGTCTGGCTTAACGCGGTCTCGAGTGCCAAGCCTTCCCGGTAGACTAGAACCCGCTTGTGGACCTCCTCCATCGACTCGGCCTGACCCAACATGCACGTGATCTCAGCCCTCTCTCCAGGAGCCAGTTGAACCGTAACCTGCAGTGCCGCACACGGGTCGAATCCCGCCCCCGTCCGACGTGATAGCCCGGTCCGCTCCATCGCCGCGGGGCTACCCAGCGAGCCGTTGCGCCCAACGAAGGACGTGCAGTCGCCGGTGTAAGACTCCGCAGGCGGGTTGATGGCCGCGAAGGCGATCCGATCCCCGTACTCGGGGTGGTAGCGATTCCGAGCGATCAGGGCCTGGACTTCGTCATCCCAGTGGGTCACGACGTGCATCTGGGAGGATTCGCGGTTCTCGCCCAGTGTCCACTCCACATAGTACGTCACCGACAGTCTACGACGCCGGGAGGAGTCGTTCCTCAACCGCAGCCTCTGCAGCTTGATCGGCTCTCCCCCGTTCTCATCCCCTGGAACGAAGACCGTCAGCTCCTGCTCGATCCCTTGACTGTTATGCTCGAAGACCGTGTACCCCGCCCCATGCCTTGCCCGATAAGCGGTCTCTTCGCGGATCGGCGACGGGGTCGGCGTCCAGTAGACACCGGTCTCCTCGTCCCGAATGTACACCGCCTCAGACGGTGGATCCATGACGGGGTCGTTCGACCATTGCGTCAGGCGATTGCGCTGGCTGTTGCCATACCAGGTAAATCCAGACCCCGTTTCGCTGACCAATGTGCCGAAGGTGGGGTTGGCGATGACGTTCACCCAGGGTGCAGGCGTGTGGGTGTTGGGGCCGAGATAGATCGCGTATTCACGCCCATCCGGGGTAAAACCGCCCAGGCTGTTGAAGTAGGGCAGCTCCATGAAGGGCAGCGAAGCCGAAGGCTCGCGGGGAGCACGTTTCTTGGCCATGGGTTCCGATAGATCGGGAACCTCCGCAGGCACACCTGGTTGCTGGGGCAGTGTGCCGCGGGCCGCCACCAGCACCACACTCGCCGCGGCCATGAGTAGCGTCAGGTCTTCCTCCGAGATTTGATCCGCGCTGCGCAAAAAAATCCGACCAGGCTGATCCATCCCCGTATACGTCGAATGCGCCTGGATCAGGCCCTCGAGTCGTTCACGCAACGGCTGCTCATAGCCGCTGGCCTCCTCGTTGAGGATCACCAGGTCTGCCGTCAACCCGTGCATTCGCCAATAGGTATGGGCCTGGAGCATCTGACGGACCAGGCTGATATCCCGCGCCTCGCCAATGGTGATCAGGGCAATCGGCAAGTCGCCCGAGATTCCGTAGGGCCATAAGCCGGCTTGGCCCTTGCGGTTCTCTTCGATGCGTTCTGCGGGAGGGCGCAAGAGGGGGTTGGGAAACAGCAGGTGGCTGGCTAGCTGCTGGAAGCGGCGAGCTTCGTCGGGCTGGATGCGAAGCAATCGCAGCTCAAGCTGGGCAGAAGCCGAGGCGAAATCCATCGCCCGATCGATTGTATGGGGATCGCTGTACTTACCCATCAGCCTCAAAACCTGCTGGCGTGTTTCGCCCGCGGCGAGAACCAAGGAAACCTGAACACGCTGGCCTGGACCGAGAGTCAGGCTCTGGCGCAGGCTGAGGATCGGGTCCAGGACAAAACCCTGGCTGTTGCCAAGCTTCTGAAGGACCCCCATTGGATTCGCGAGCGTCCGTCCTCGGCCGATGAATCGGCGCCGCTCGGTCTCGAACTGCAAGCCTTCGTCCTCGGCGTGTTCAACCGTAAGGCGGTGCGCAACATAAATGGGTGGGTCGTCTTTCGCGCGAGATCGGCGGCATGCGAGGAGCGCTTGATGTTGAGGTACCGCCTCGGTTTGGATGAACAGCTTGTTGAAGGCCGGATGCTGCCGGTCTGCGTTGTGCGGCGCCAGGGAGAGTTCAACGTAGCTCGTGAGATTGAAACGGCGGACTTCTGGCGAGACGACGACCTCCGTTTCGGTTTGAATGCCGTTATCGGCGCGCCGGAACACGGCACGGTCGAGCGCAAAGTTGGCGGAGTACGCCTCAACCTTCCCGCCGACTGGGTGATACGTGTTGGACCATACTCGATCCGAGTCGGCCTCATGGATGTAGCAGAAGGTTCCCCGCGGATCCTGAGTCCGATCCGACCTCCAGCGTGTGATCTCATAGTTGCCCCACCGACTGTATCCGCCGCCGGCGTTCGTGATCATCAAGCCATAGCGACCATTGCAAAGGAGTTGGGTTTTGGGCGTGCTCGTATGGGGGGTATCGAATTTGCTCACCGACGGTGCGACTTCGCCGACCCTCTCCGGCAAAGACACTCTCTCGCGCGTGGAGATGTGGTGCAGCGGAGACAGGATCGGGATGCGTTCATGGAGCAGGGGCTCAACGGCACGCACGCGTGCGTCGGCATGAAAATGGCGCTGGATAGGATTGCCATGGAGGAAGTTAGTCAGTGACAGAAAACCCATGCCTTGATGATGCGCCATGTAGGTTTGTACGATCAACCCACGCTCGCCCTCACGACTCGGCTGACGGCTGAAGTCCATCGCTTCGTAATAGCCGTAATTGTTCAGCAGCCCCAGGCTAGCCAGTCGTTTCAGATTCTGCACGGTCTCTCTCGGCGCAACGTTCAGCGCCAGAAGGGTGGCATAGGGCGAGACGACGACCTTTTCCTCTAAGCTGCGCTTCAATCCGAGCTCCGGTACGCCAAATGCCTTATATTGATAGGTCTTCTTGAGGTCCAGATCTCCAAAGGCAGACTCCGAGATCCCCCATGGTACACCACGCTTGCGACCGTAGGCAATGTGGATCGCCACCGCTTCCCTCGCCGCCTTATCCAGGAGCGAGTTCGCTTGGGAGCGTTGGAAAATCAGCGGCATCAGATATTCGAACAGGGTCCCGGTCCAACTGAGCAGCACTCGGCGCCGACCGATTGCACTGTAGGGTCGACTCATGGAGAACCAATGCTCAACTGGGATATCGCCCCGAGCGATGGCGACGAAACTCCCAAGCCGCGCCTCACTCGCCAAGAGATCGTAGTAGGAACTATCCAAGCGGCCCTCGGAAACGTTGTAGCCAATTGAGAACAACCGTCGTTCGGGGTCATACAAGAAGCGCATATTGATCGATTCGGATAACTCGCGTCCGTCCTGGATGAGCCGCTCGCCCAAACCCAGGACTTCACCGGCCAGCCATCTCGACTTTGAGAAGGCCTCCATAAGACGGTCAAGCCATTCGAAGAGGGGGTCTGCGGCTGAGGGAGCCTCCTCACGGATCGATTGGAGGATCGGAATACAGCCGATGTGCCCGTGGGCGAGATCGAGAAGCGAAGGCGCGTGATACAGACCTTGGCGGATGGCGAGCACGGCCTCCAGACCCAGATGGGCGACCTCCTCTTCCGTTTTTTCATCGAGGATTTCGATCCAAGTGAGATAGCGATCCGTGATCCTTAGCCAGGCCGATACCTGCTCCTCCATCTGCCTGGCCCAATAAGCCGCTTCCGTTTCAACGTCGGCGGACTCACGCGCCGCATCGGCTAGAGCCCTTACGCTACTGTCCACCCGCCGCAGCAGGCGAAGCGCGTCGGCGATGCGAGCCGGCGGGGTTTTCCACGCGCGCATCAGTGCGTCGAGGGCGTGGGCATCCAGACCCGAAATGCCTTCCTGTTCGACGACCTGTTTCAGGATTTCCCCGGTATCCCGCAGGCCTTCAAAGGCTTTCCCATCCAAGACGGGTCTCTCAATCAGCTTGTCCAGCCCATGCTCCAGTGACCATAGGGCACCCAGCAGGTTTCCGCTGTCTACGGCGGACACGTAGCGAGGTTCTAGAGGGGTCAGGGTTTGAACATCGTACCAATTCAGCAGATGACCCTCATAGCGCTCCAGTTTGCCGATCGTCTCCATGCTATGGCCCAGCTTTTCCACGACCTGATCCACCGTCATATACCCGAAATCATGTGCGGATAGTGCGCTGAGCATCCAGAGACCGATGTTGGTTGGACTGGTACGCATCGCCAGTTGGTTCTGAGGGGAGACCTGGTAGTTGTCGGGTGGAAGCCAAGACGTGTCATCGCTGACAAAGTCCGAGAAATAGCGCCAGGTTCGTCGTGCAACCTTCCTCAGGAACCGCAGATCCTTTTCAGGCAGCAGGAGTTGCTTTTGTTTCGCCTGCGGCCGAAGGTTCAAGAGCCAACCGATCAGAGGGGATAGGAACCACAAGACCAGCCAGGGGCTGGCCATCGCAAGGCTGGATGGCATCCAGCGCTGCACCGCCCAACCCACGATCCCACTGAATAGGCTCGCCAGGCCCAAAGAAGCTACAAACAATGGCTGCCGACGCGGGGCACTCCAATGGGTCACCTGGGCCGAAGTCCACTCGAGCAACCCACGGCGAGAGATGAGGCGGCGATACCAGACCCGCAGAATGGCGTCCAGAGCCAGCTCGGCCTGGTGCAGAAGCATCGCAGCATCAGCAACCGTCCGCAGCAGGTCGTGCGCAACTTTCGATAAGGAGAAGCTCTGCAGCCCCTGGCGTGTGGTCGCCATGGTGAAGGGCTGCGCCAAAGGGTGGAAGAGCAACTGCATGGCGACCACAAGCGTAGAGATCCACCCGATCTGAGGAGAAGTCAGCCAGGAGGCGATTAGCAAGCCCAGGCTGGTCGTGGATATCAGGCTCCGGCGCAAGTTGTCGAAAACCTTCCAACGGTCGAACCAGGAGAGCGGGTTTGGCACTCGCCGTCTTCCAGGCTGGGGAACCCGTGGCAAAATCCAATCCGCGACTTGCCAATCACCGCGAATCCAACGGTGTTGCCGGCGGGTGTAGCTCAGGTAACTCTGCGGGACCAGGCCCACTCGGACGTGAGCGCCTTCAATCAAGTCATGGCTCAGCAACCACTCTTCAGGAAACCTCCCAGACAGCACTCGACTGAAGGCGCGCACATCATAGATACCCTTTCCGTGGTAGGAGCCTTCACTGGTGAGATCCTGATGGACATCGGAAACAGCCTTGGTGTATGGGTCAATTCCGACCGCGTCTGCGAAGAGCCGGCTGAAAGGCGAGGCACTCGTGCTCGGCAGGGAAGGGCTGACGCGCGGTTGGATGATCGTGTAGGAGCCGGCCAGGATCCTGCCCGCGGCATCGAAGCGCGGCTGGTTGAGAGGGTGTGCCAGGGTCTCGATCATCCTGCGGGCAGTGCCAAGAGGCAGCTGTGTGTCGCTGTCTAACGTGATGACGAACCTCACATTGGACAGATGATCCGGGTCGCCGACGTATACCAAACGATCGGCATCTTCAGGCCGCGTTCCATCGATCAGACGATTGAGTTCTTCTATCTTCCCGCGTTTGCGTTCCCAACCGATGAATTTCTGCTCGGATTCACTCCAGGTGCGGTCCCGATGGAAAAGGAAGAAACGCTTACCACCATACCGATGGTTGAGAGCTTCGAGGCTCTGGGTCACAGTCTGGAGCAGTCTTTCGTCGTCCTCGCGATGCGCCTGATCCGAATCGGTGTAGTCCGTGAAGAGGCTGAAGAGCAGATTGCCTTCTTTGTTGGCCAGGTACCGGATTTCTAACTTCTCCACTTCTGCCCGGATCGTCTCCGCGTCCCCCAGCAGCACGGGCACAACGACCAACGTTCGAAATGCGTCAGGAATGCCCGAAACCTCAAAATCCATCTTTGGAAGGGCGCGGGGTGGAAGTAGCCGCATGACGAGGTAATTCAAAACCTCGAGCGCGAGTTCGCTGACGGGGATCAGCAAAAGGAGGGCGATCACAAGCTGGATCCCGGGCGTCTGTCCGCGCAGACCAAGCAGGACGATCAGGGAGACGGATAAAGCGGAGAAGAGGCTGAGCCCAAGAAAGTACACTGCAGAATGATGGCGGTATACCCACTGCAGGACGCGGAAACGTGGCGCCTCATGGCAGCGTATGAGCCGCGCAAGCTCGCGCCTTCCTTCACCCATCAGATAGGTCCCGACGTGGATCCACCGTTCATCGTCCGCCGCTTCGCGCGCGGCTTGCGTCGCTAGCTCAATGGCGCGTTGGGCGACTTGGTTTTCCGCCTGACCGGACCGACGCGCGAGCTCTTCAATCGCACGGCGATACCGATCACGTGTGTCGAAATCCATCTTGGAATAAACCCCGGATGGATCCAGCCGAAGCAACCCCTCCACACGGCTGAGCTGCTCGAAGATCCGTCTCCAATCCAACAGGGCGAGCTGTCGCAAGCTGGTAAACGCATTCCCGATCGATATCTGATCCTTCGTCTGGCGGTTTTGCTCACGCAGGTTGAGCTCGCTCAGGGACTTGCGGTAGGTGCGCTCCAGCCAGCTCTGGACCGGCACTAACGCGGCGTCTTCGTCGTAGAGATGACCAACCAGTTGAGCAGCGAAATAGGGGCTCGGGCCGGGTTGGGTTGCAGCAAGTTCTGCCAGGATAGAGAAGAGCTGGTTGGGATCTCGCCGGTTGGCCGTAATGAGCCTGTTCGCCCAGAAGTCGGCGATCTCACGTTCCTGTAGCTCGGTCAGAGCGCTGGCGGCGAGATCCCGGATGCTCTCAATCAACGCGATGCGCAGCATCTGGGCGGCAGCCCAGAGTTCGCCAATCGTCAGGGTGCGCACGGATTGATAGGCCTCAATAAATGCAAGGATGTTCTCCCGGTCTAGGCGCAATTCCGTATAGGAGACGAGTTCCTTCGCCAGACCGTAGATGCGCGGCAGACCCCGGTAGGGCTCGTTGGCGAGTGCCGGCAGCTCTCGGTAAAAACGCCGAGGAAGGTTCAGCTGAACGTCGCGGGCGTTGCTCTCGATGACGTACTCATTATCGAGGATCCACTCGGCGGTCGGAGGCACACCCTGTTCCAGTCGACTCGCTTCGGAGAGATCCGAGCAGACCTGATGGATCCATTGACGGGCGTCTTCGACCCGCCTTAGCAGCTCAGCGTTCCGCCGCGGCCTTGGGTCCACCTGGTGGTCCATGGCCAGGCGCTGGGCATGCTCCTGGATCTGCGCCGGGGAGAGCGGCACCCCAGGGCTTCGCACATCTCCAATCGGACTCTCGCGCTTCGGATGCAGGACGAAGACCGCGGGCGGGATGTCGCCGCTTTCTCGAAGCACCGCCACTGGGAACCGCAGTGTTTCGATCGGCGCCTGGAGGATCAGGACGGTCTCCTCGGACACTAACCAACGTGCGTGATCTTCAAGCAGCCTTGGTTCGATGCCGTACTTCGATCGTCGTATCCACACCCCACCGAAGAGGGTTCCGATAAATCCACCCGCCAAGATCGAAACCAGGGTAGAAAGGCTTCCGCTCAGAATCGGCACCGGCCAGTGGAGGACCAGGGATGCAACGCCGGCGAGGCCCCCGAAAAGAATGGCAGTCAAGGTCGCCCCGAGAGCACGGCGCCAAAGGAAGGGGTCCCATGTGTGTACATGTCTGTCCGCGGTCTTGTGCACCAATGCGGCGCGGCGGAAGCCCCTTCTCTGCAGCTCCCGGAGAGCTCTACGAGCTTCATCCCGTTCTGCGAAGTAGCCTATGAGGGTGCCTGCTTCCATTTTTGAGCTCATGTCAAAAGGTGTGTAATCGGCCTCAAGCGGCAACCCTCCTGGCCTCCGGCGCCCGTCCAGCACATTGAGGACCTGTCGAGTGAGGGACTGGCGCGGTGCGCCCGCAAGGCGCCCGTTTCCAGCCCCTCCCCCTCCAACCGTGCGTGACCTTCTCGGTCACACGGCTGACCGACATCGTTCACCCCGCCGCATACGCGCTTGGGTATTCGCTTGGCGGCAAGGTAGAGCTTGCGCTGGAGGGCCTGTGTCGGATCGAGGCTCACCCCTCGGCTCCCCTGCACGTTGTAAGCCAGAGGCATTCGTGGACATCCCCTCCTGGCTCACTATCTGGCTCACTATAGGGTGATCGCTGACATTTCCTCAAAGATATCACGGGGGGAGGGTTTGCAGCAGCCACTGGCCAGACTGACTCAGTCACATCTGCAGGGAGCCCCAAAGGTGCCCTCTCCTCTTCCCCCCGGCGCTCGAAGGCCACTGGGGGGGCCTTCCAGGCGGTTTCCGAGGGACATCGGGGGTCCATGCCGGGGGCACCAGGAGAGGAGCCCAAGAAGCCGCCGGAAAGGCCGGCCAGACCCCGTCTAGAGGCCTTCAGCTGGCGCGTTTATCACGAGAGCCAACTCATCCTCCTGCCCCTCTCCCCCGCGGGAAGCCGATAGAAGGGATGGTAACCTTTACCTTTCAGCGTGGGCCAATCCGGGTCAGCGTGGGCCAATCCGGGGGATCGACCGCTACGGGGCAGTGATCATAATGTAATTAGATACTTAGCGGCGGCCACGCTCAGCTTCACTCGCGGCCGGGACATTTCGGCCACTTTCTGAAACCAGTCCTGGTGGTAGCAGAATGGTAGCAAATGGCGGGATCGGCGGCAGCGATGTTCTGGAAGTCAATGATCTTGTTGGCTATTTCCATTCCGGCCCGGTCCCTTGCCCGTCTACTTCTCGTTGACCGACAGGATGACCTTCCAGAGGGAGCAGCGGTGGCGTTTGTAGATGCGCGCCTTCTCCAGGTGCGCTCCCCGGATCAGCGCCCCCAGGTCCAGGTCCGAGCGCCAGCCGATCTTCGTGCACAGGGGCGAGAGGGCCTGCTCGATCCGCCCCAGGACCGGGTTCTCGCTCCGGAAGTGGTTGATCAGGACCAGGAGCCCCCCGCGTTTCACCACCCGCTTCATCTCCAGGACCATGTTGACGGGATCGGGGACCACGCTCACGACGTGGGCCGCGACGGCGTGGTCGAAGCTATCCGTGGGGAACTCCATCCGGGTGGCGTCCATCTCCCGGAGGGTGACGTTGCGAAGGCCCTGTTCATCCACCTTCTTGCGGGCCTCCCGCAGCATCTCGGGGGAGAGGTCGATGCCGGTGACCCGGCACCATCGGGGGTACAGGCCGAGGGAGATCCCTGTCCCCACGCCCACATCCAGAACCTGATCGCCGGGCTTCAGGGGGATCATGGAGATGACATGCCGCTCGCGACCGTAGAAGAGCTTCTTGAAGATGAGGTCGTAGAAGCTTGAATAGGTCCCGTAGATTCGCTTGATCGACTCCGCGTCCATGACCCGCTCTCCTCCGCTGCACCCGCGCTGCCACTGCCCTGTTGGATCCGCCACACGATGCGACATCCCGCGACCCGGCCCCGGCATCCCCCGGAGGCCCGTCATGCCCGCCTGCCCGCCGCCCGGCCCTTCCCCCCCGGCCAGGCCAGGACGACGGGGCTCGCGACGAAGATGGACGAGTACGTCCCGACGATCACCCCGAGGAACAGCGCCAGCGCGAAGTCGCGGATCACCTCGCCTCCGAGGAACAGCAGGGCCAGGATCGTGAAGATCGCGCTGAGCCCTGTGATCAGGGTACGCGACAGGGTCTCGTTGACGCTGAGGTTGATGAGCGTCGCCAGCAGGCCCCTCGGGTTGAGCCGCTGGTTCTCCCGGATCCGGTCGAACACCACCACCGTGTCGGTCAGCGAGTAGCCAGCCAGGGTCAGCAGGGCCGTCACGATGAGCAGGGTGATCTCCTTGTTCAGGATGAAGAGGATGCCCAGGACCACCAGGACGTCATGGAAGGTCGCGATGGTGGCCGCCACCCCAAACTTGAACTGGAAGCGGGCGGCAATGTAGATGATGATCCCGACGAAGGAGAGCAGGATGGCGATGGCCGCGTCCCGGCGGAGCTTCTCGCCCACGGCGGGACCGATCTCGGTCGTGGACTCGACCTCGAACCGGTTGTCCGGGAACTGACGGCGGAAGCCCTCCAGCAGCGCCTTCGAGATCTCCGCCGGCGGGAGGTCCGTGCGCTTCACGCGGATCAGGAGGCGGTTGCCCTCGGAGATCTGCTGGAGCTCGGCCCCGCGGAACCCCGCCTGTTCGGCCACGGACCGCGCCGCCCCGATCCCCACGGGCCGCTCGAACCTGAGCTGGATGGCGGTCCCCCCCGCGAACTCGATCCCCAGGTTCCCCCGCCCCGTGGCGATCAGGATGAAGGCGACCACCCCCAGGGCGCACAGGGCCCCGGACAGGGCATACGCGTATCGGCGGCGCCCCACGAAATCAAAGCTGGTCTTCTTCCGGAAGAACTCCACCTTCCGCTCCGATCTCAGATGCTCAGGGTCTTCAGGACCCGGCGCCGCAGGATCATGTCGAAGATGACGCGCGTGCTCACCACGGCCGTGAACAGGTTGATCAGGACCCCCAGGCTCAATGTCACGGCGAACCCCTTGATGGGGCCCGTCCCGAACTGGAAGAGGACCACGGCGGTAATCAGGGTGGTGACGTGGGAGTCGATGATGGCCACGAGCGCGCGGTCGTAGCCCGCCTCCACCGCCGCCCGGATGGGCTTCCCCGCCCGGAGCTCCTCCCGGATCCGCTCGAAGATCAGGACATTCGAATCCACGGCCATGCCGACCGTCAGGGCGATCCCCGCGATGCCGGGCAGCGTCAACGTGGCGTTCAACGCCGCCAGGGCCGCCATCAGGAACAGCACGTTCAGAAACAGGGCGAGGTCGGCGATCAGGCCCGAGAGCCGGTAGTAGAGGAGCATGAAGAGGATCACCGCCAGCCCGCCGATCACCGTCGCCCGCACCCCCTTCTCGATGGAGTCCCGGCCCAGGGAGGGCCCTACGGTCACGTTCTGGTTGATCTTCACCGGCGCCGGCAGGGCCCCGGCCCGGAGCACGATCGCGAGGTCCCTGACCTCGTCCTCGGTGAACTGCCCCGTGATCTGTGCCCGGCCCCCGCTGATCCGCTCCTGGATCACCGGGGCGGAGTAGACGGTCCCGTCCAGCACGATGGCCAGCCGTTCCTTGACGTGCTCGCCGGTGATCCGCTCGAACGCCCGGGCTCCCCGCGAGTCGAAGGTCAGCGAGACGTAAGGCTCGCTGAACTGCCCGAGCTGCACCCGCGCGTCGGTGATCCCTTCGCCGGTCATCAGGGCCCGCTTCTTGAGCAGGTACGGGGTGCGCGTCACCTGGCCGGTCTGGCGGTCGGTCTTGCGCTCGTAAAGGAGCTCGCTCCCCTCGGGGACGCTCCCGCGCAGGGCCTCCTCGAGGCTGTGCTGCTCGTCCACGAGCTTTAACTCGAGCTGGGCGGTCTTGCCGATGAGGTCGATGGCCCGCTGGGGATCGCGCAGCCCGGGGAGCTGGATGATGATCCCCCGATCGCCCTCCTGGACGATCATCGGCTCGCGCACGCCGAACTGATCCACGCGGTTCCGGATCGTCTCCAGGGCCTGGCGGACCGCCGACTCCTGGATGTGCGACGCCTCCCGCGGGTCCAGCCCCAGGGTGACCTGCGCCTGGCCGTCGCGCGTCCCCGTCCCGAGCACCCGCAGCCCGGGGAGCTCGTCGCGCACGGCGGCCACCAGCAGGTCGCCGGCCTGGGCCTGGGTCAGGCTGACGCGGATCTGCCCGTTCGGGACCCGTTCGAGGGTCGCGTAGCTGATCTGCTTCTTGCGCATGACATCGCGCGTCTCGGCCGCGTAGCGCTCCAGGGCCCCCTCGACGGCCTTCTCCGTCTCCACCTGGAGCCCCAGGTACATCCCCCCCTGCAGGTCGAGCCCCAGGTTGATCGGCTCGATCGGGGCCAGGGCGCGGAACCAGGCCGGCAGGGCCACGTCCAGCGTCGGCAGCAGGACCACCCCGGAGCCGAGGATCAGCACCCCGATGAGCGCCAGACGCCAGCGAATGCTCCCCGTCATGCCGCCCTCAGGACTCCAGCTCCTGCGCCCGGCTCGAGCCCGCGATCTGGGTCCGGGAGACCTTCACCCGCACCTTCTCGGCGATCTCGAGCGTGACCACGGTGTCGGTCAGGCCGGTGATCCGCCCGTGGATCCCGCCCGAGGTCACCACCCACTCCCCCTTCTTGAGGTTGTTCAGGAACTCCCGGTGCTCCTTGGCCTTCTTCTGCTGCGGCCGGATCAGCAGCACGTAGAAGATGACGAACATCAGGGCGAGCGGGATGAGCCCCTGGAAGGCGGCGGCCCCGCCCCCTGCCCCGCCGTTGCCCCCCATGGCGAACGCTATCCCGAGCATGGCGCCTTCCCCTCGCCCCGCTCCGCGCGGAAGCGGCGGCGCAGCTCCGCCAGCCGGCCGGCGGCGACCGCCTCCCGGAGCTGCCGCATGACCGTGAAGTAGTACGCCAGGTTGTGGATCGTGTTGAGCCGGGCCCCCAGGATCTCGCCGGCCAGGAAGAGATGCCGGAGGTAGGCCCGGGAGTAGTGCCGGCAGGTCTCGCACCCGCACTGCTCGTCCACGGGCGCCGGGTCCCTGGCGTACCGCGCGTGCTTGATGTGCAGCTCACCCTCGTGGGTGAAGAGCAGTCCCGTCCGGCCATGGCGGGTGGGCATGACACAGTCGAACAGGTCCACCCCCCGGGCCACCCCCTCGACGAGGTCCTCGGGCGTCCCCGCCCCCATCAGGTAGCGTGGGGCGTCCTCGGGGAGCCTGGTCGTGGTCGCCTCCACCATGTCGTCCAGGAGGGCCTTGCTCTCTCCCACGCCCAACCCCCCGATGGCGTAGCCCTCGAAGCCCAGCTCGACCAGCGCGTCCGCGCAGCGGGCCCTCAGCTCCGGATACATCCCGCCCTGGACAATGCCGAACAGCGCCTGATCCTTGCGCCGGCGCGCGCGCAGCCCCCGGCCCGCCCACCGGAGGGTCAGCTCCATGGAGCGCTCGGCGTACTCGCGGGTCGCGGGATACGGCACGCACTCGTCGAGGCTCATGATGATGTCGGCCCCCAGGCGCTCCTGGATCTCGATGGCCTGCTCGGGGGTCAGCAGGTGGCGCGAGCCGTCCAAGTGCGACTGGAACCGGACCCCGTCCTCCTCGATCCGGCGGAGCGCCCCGAGGCTGTAGACCTGGAACCCGCCGCTGTCCGTCAGGAGCGGCCGGTCCCAGTGCATGAAGACGTGCAGCCCCCCGAGCTCCTCGATGACCCCGGCTCCTGGACGCAGGTACAGGTGGTAGGTGTTGGCCAGGATGATCTCGGCCCCCACCTGCACGAGTTCCTCCGGCGTCACGGCCTTCACCGTGCCCTGGGTTCCCACCGGCATGAACGCCGGGGTGGTGACGGTCCCGTGGGAGGTGTGCAGGCGTCCGACCCGGGCCGCGGTGTGCGGGTCCCGCGCCCCCAGCTCGAACCTGATCCCCGCCATGTCCGCCACGCGCAGCGTCTCCCTACAGGACCAGCATGGCGTCGCCGTAGCTGTAGAAGCGGTAGCACCGCGCCGCAGCCTCACGGTAGGCCCGGAGCACCGCGTCACGGCCGGCGAGCGCGCTCACCAGCAGCAGGGGGGTGGAACGCGGCAGGTGGAAGTTCGTGAGCAGGGCGTCGATGGCGCGGAAGCGGTGACCGGGGCGGATGAAGAGGTCGCACCACCCCTCCCCCGGCTCCACGAGGCCGGTGGTCGCGGCGGCCCACTCCAGGGCCCGCGTCACTGTGGTCCCCACGGCCACGACGCGCCCGCCTCGGTCCCCGGCCTGTCGGATCTGCCGCGCGGCCGCCCCGCCCACCCGGCAGAACTCCGGCGCCATGCGGTGGCCCGGGCCGGTGACCGGCTGGAACGTGCCGGGCCCCACGTGCAGCGTCACCGCCGTGACCTCGACGCCTCGGCCCCGGAGGGCCGCGACCGCCTCGTGGGTGAAGTGGAGGCCGGCCGTCGGAGCGGCCACCGCCCCGTCCACCTCGGCGAAGATGGTCTGGTAGCGCTCGGGGTCCAGGTCATCCCGGGCGGGCCGCCGGATGTAGGGCGGCAGCGGGACCTCGCCGATCTCGGGCAGCAGCTTCATCAGACGCTCGTCGTCGCTGAAGCAGACCTTCCAGCGCCCCGCCCCCTCCGGGGCGGTCAGGGTGGCGGCCAGCCCGCCCGCCAGGCAGAGCCGGAGGCCAGCGCGCAGCCGGCCAGGGCCGCGCACGAGACAGCGGCGCTCACCGCCCTCAGCCGGGGCCCAGGGCTCCAGGAGCAGCAGCTCCACGGCCCCCCCGCTCGACTTGCGCGCCCGGAGCCGGCAGGGCAGGACCTTCGTATCGTTCACCACCAGAAGATCACCCGGGGCCAGCAGATCGGGGAGGTCGAGGAACTGCCGATGCTCGATGAGGCCCCCCCGGCGTTGGAGTACCAGCAGCCGGGAGGCGTCCCGTCGGGGCGCCGGCTCCTGGGCGACCAGGCGCGCATCGAGATCGTAGTCGAACGCCTGAAGCGGCTCCACGTCCGGGGAACCCTCAGTAGAGGCGCTTGATGGTCGTGCCGGGATAGTAGTAGGCGAGGATATCGCCGTAGCCGTACCCGAGGTCGGCCATGCCCTTGGCCCCCCACTGGCACATCCCGACCCCATGCCCGTAACCCTTCCCCCAGAAGTGGAACACACCCGCGATGTTCCAGATGGTGAAGAAGGTGCTGCGGATCTTGTCGTTGCCGACGATCCGACGCAGCTCCCGGGCAGCGATCTCGCGCTTCGTCCCGCGGTCGCCCACCAGCTCAACCGCGAGGGCACGCTGGGTCTTGCTCCAACGCACCACCTCCAGCTGGCGCAGCCCCCGCACCGGATAGCTCGCCCCGCGCAGCAAACGTTCGAGCTCCTCCTGCCGGATCCGGTAGCGCCAGTGGTAATCGGGCGACGCGCCGTCGAATCGGCAGGCGACCCCCTCGAGGTAGGGGAACCGCTCCCCCCAGACGTCCGCAGCGTCCTCGGTCTGTCCGCCGGAGGTGGCGTGGTAGGCGGCCAGGATGAGCTGGCCACGGTACGTCACGACCTCTCCCGTGGTCTCGCGGACGGCCGCGGCGGCCCGGGCGTCCTCCAGGCCGGCCCCCAGGTAGAGCTGGTCCGCCACGGTCGACTCGAGATGATAGGGGAGGTCGCGCCGCCGCGCCTTCTGGTAGAGCGCATAGGTCCGCGCGGCCACCGCCTGCGCCTTGAGGGCCTCCGGGTGCCACGTGGAGGAGACCTCGGCGTTGATGAGCCCGATCAGGTAGGCCTCGACGGCGGTCTCGTTCACGACGACCAGACCGCGCTCGCCCTGGATGACCTCGATGCGGTCGTGAAACCTCCGCCCGTTCACCGTGACGAGGCCGCTGCGGGCCCGTACGCTCAGCGGGCGCCACGGACCCACGCGTTCCAGCATCCTCACCTGCTGGGGCGTGACGTCCACGCGGGCCTCCTCGGCACCCAGGATCTCGCCCGTGCGCAGGTCCAGCACGGACAACCCGTTCCCCTCGATCTGCGCCGACGCGATGTCCTTGAAGACCGCGATGCGCACGGCAGGGCCGGTGAACGAGCGGGCTGGCACGGGCAGGAGCGCGGCCGCCGTCACCACGACGCAAGGGAGAATACGTCTCACACGCGCATGGTAGGCGACCAGCCGCACGCCGACACCGTACACAGAATCGTCCCTGGTGTCAAGGCGCCATCGATGGCCATCGATGAGGTGGACGATCACACGGAGCAGCGGGAGGGCGCGTGCTCCCGGTGCGGCGTCAGGCCTTCCCGGTCCCGCGCTGCAGGAACGGGCGCAGGAGATCGATCGGGACGGGGAAGATCGTGGTGGAGTTCTGTTCCGCCCCGATCTCGGTGAGCGTCTGGAGGTAGCGGAGCTGCAGGGCCATGGGGTGGGCGCTGATGATCTGGGAGGCCTCGGCCAGCTTGGTCGCGGCCTGGAACTCCCCCTCGGCGTTGATCACCTTGGCCCGCCGCTCCCGCTCCGCCTCGGCCTGCTTGGCCATGGCCCGCTGCATCTCGTGGGGCAGGTCGATGTGCTTGATCTCCACCAGCGACACCTTCACGCCCCACGGGCTGGCGTGGTGGTCGAGGATCTCCTGCAGCCGCTCGTTCATCCGCTCCCGCTGCGAGAGGATCTCGTCCAGCTCGGCCTGGCCGCAGACGTTCCGCAGCGTCGTCTGGGCGAGCTGGGACGTCGCGTAGAGGAAGTCCTCCACCTCGACCACGGCTTGCACGGGCCCCATGACCCGGAAGTAGACCACCGCGTTGACCTTGATCGAGACGTTGTCCCGGGTGATCACGTCCTGGGGCGGGACATCGAGGGCCACAGTGCGCAGGCTCATCCGGACCATCCGGTCCACGATCGGAATGAGGAGGATCAGCCCAGGGCCCTTGGCGCTGATGACGCGGCCGAGGCGGAAGATCACGCCGCGCTCGTACTCGTTCAGCACCCGGATGGCGCTGGACAGGATGATCACCCCGATGATGATGGCAGCGGCGACGAAGATCATGCTCCCCCCTACCCGGACCGGGTCACGCGGACCTTCAGTCCCTCCACGCCCACGACCTTCACCGGCTCGCCGGCCTCGACCGGGACGTCACTCACGGCCGTCCAGAGCTCCCCGTGCAGGAAGACCCGCCCCTCGGGGGTCAGGGGGGTCCGGGCCACGCCGACCTCCCCGATCAGCCCCTCCGTGCCGGTCGTGGGCCGCCTGAGCCGGGCCTTGATCACCAGGGAGAAGGCCAGCAGGAAGAACGCGGCTGTGACGGCGGTGACCGGGATGATCACCGCCCAGGAGACCCTGAGATAGGGCGCGGACGAGTCGAAGAGCATGAGCGAGCCCAGGATCATCGAGACGATCCCACCGGCGGTCAGCAGGCCCAGCGAGTGCACCTTCACCTCGGCGATGAACAGACCGATGGCGAGCAGGATGAGCAACAGCCCGGCGTAGTTGATGGGCAGGGTCTGGAAGGCGAAGAAGGCCAGGATCAAGGAGATCGCCCCCAGAACACCTGGCAGGATGGCCCCGGGGTTGGAGAGCTCGAAGATCAGGCCGTAGACCCCCAGCAGCATCAGGATGTAGGCGACGTTCGGGTCGCCGATGACGTTCAGGATCCGGTGGCGCAGGTCCATCTCCAGCTCCACCACCCGGGCGCCCCTGGTCTGCAGGGTCACCTTGCCCGACACGGTCTCCACCACCCGCCCGTCCATCTGCTCGAGCAGGGAGCGGATGTCCGGCGCGACGATGTCCACGATCTTCTGCCGGAGGGCCTCCGCCTCGGTCGCCGAGATGCTCTTGCGCACGGCCCGCTCCGCCCACTGGACGTTCCGCCCGCGCTTCTCGGCGATGCTCTTCACGTAGGCGGCGGCATCGTTCTCGACCTTCTCGGACATCTCCTTGGTCATCTGCCCGCCGCCGAGAGCCACCGGGTGCGCGGCCCCGATGTTGGTGCCGGGGGACATCGCGGCCACGTGGGCGGCCAGCGTGATCATCACGCCGGCCGAGGCGGCCCGGGCCCCGCTCGGATGCACATAGACCACCACGGGGAGGGGGCTGTTCAGCATCTCCTTGACGATGACGCGCATGGAGGTGTCCAGCCCCCCCGGCGTGTCCAGCATCACCACCAGGAACGCCGAGCCGTTCTCCCGGGCCTTCTGCAGGCTCTCCGAGAAGTACTGGGCGGCGACCGGGTTGATCACCCCATCGATCCGGGCGACGCTGACCTGGCGCGCGGGGGCCGGACCGGCGGGGCCGGGCGCGGCGCTGGACAGAGAGGCCATGAGGAGGAGGCCCCCCAGGAGCCGCCGCCTCCGGAGCAGGGCTGTCAGGTGCCGCTGGGACCACATGGTCCTCACCCCGCCACCCGCAGGTACTCCCGCTGGAGGCCCTGCAGGTCCTCCCAGGCCTCCCGCTTCCGGGCCGGGTTGCGGAGGAGGAAGGCCGGGTGATAGGTCGGCAGCACGCGGATCCCTCCGAGGGCGTGGAACCGACCGCGCAGGCGGGTGATCCGTTCGGAGGTCCCGAGCAGGACCTGGGCCGCGAAGCCCCCCAGGGTCAGGATCAGCCTGGGGCGGATGGCTTCGATCTGCTGCAGCAGGAACGGGCGGCAGGAGGCGATCTCGTCAGGGAGCGGGTCCCTGTTGCCGGGGGGCCGGCACTTCAAGACGTTGGCGATGTACACCTCGCCGCGGCTCAGCCCGATCGCGCCCAGCATGCGGTCCAGGAGCTGGCCCGCGGCGCCCACGAAGGGCTCCCCCCGCAGGTCCTCCTCCCGTCCTGGCGCCTCGCCCACGAGCATCACCAGCGCCCGGGGATTGCCGACGCCGAAGACCAGGTGGGTCCGCCCCTGCGCCAGGCGGCAGCGGGTGCAGTCCCCCAGGTCGGCCCGCACCTGCTCCAGCGTGCGGCGTCGCGGGGGAACCCCCTGGACGCCGGCCGCCTCCAGGAAGGCCAGGTAGCCACCCAGCCCGGCCACGAGATGGGCCAACTCGCTCCGCGCGCGCCCGCTCACCCCGGCTCCCTTCGCCGGCGCATGGCGGCCACCTTGTCCCAGATCCGCTCCGCGACCTCCTCTTTGTCCAGGATCGGGAGGCTCTCGATCTTCCCGTCGCGGTCCAGGAGTTTGACGACGTTGGTCTCCACCTCGAACCCGGCGCCCGGGACGGTGACGTCGTTGGCCACGATCAGGTCCAGGGACTTCTCCTGCATCTTCCGCCAGGCATTCTCCAGCAGCTCCTCGGTCTCGGCGGCGAACCCCACCAGGAACTGCTGCTCGTTGCGCTTGGCCACGTCCAACAGGATGTCCGGGGTGCGCTCCAGCTCCACGCTCCAGGTCTGCGCGGCCCCTTTCTTCAGCTTCCGCGGGGCGGCCGTGCGCGGGCGGAAGTCGGCCACGGCCGCCGCCATCATGAGGATGGTCGTCCCGTTCAGCGCGGCAAGCACCTCGTCGCGCATCTGCTCCGCGGTGCCGACCCGCCGCAGCTCCACGCCGCGGGGCGCGGGAAGCTCCGTGGGGCCGCTCACCAGGGTGACCTGGGCCCCCCGCCGGACCGCCACCTGCGCCAGGGCGTAGCCCATACGTCCCGAGGAGCGGTTGCTGAGCACCCGGACCGGGTCCAGGGGCTCCTCGGTGGGCCCGGCGGTGACCACGACCCGCTCCCCCTCCAGGTCCTTGGGCGCCAGCAGGATCTCGACCTCCTCAACGATCTCCTCGGGCTCTGGGAGCCGGCCGGGTCCGACCCGCCCGCACGCCAGGGCCCCCACCCCAGGCTCGACGGTGCGGTACCCGTAACGCCGCACCTGCTCCAGGTTGGCCTGGACCGCCGGGTGGTCATACATGAGGTCGCTCATCGAGGGGGCCAGCAGGACAGGGGCACGGGTGGCCAGGGCCATGGTGGTGAGCAGATCGTCGGCCAGTCCATGGGCGAGCTTGGCGATGACGTCGGCCGAGGCCGGAGCGATCAGGAGCAGGTGGGCCCGCTCTGGCAGGGCGATGTGGCCGATCTCCTGCTCCCGGACGAGCTGGAAGAGCTCCGTGTGGACGGGCTGGCGCGTGAGGGTCTGCAGGGTGAGCGGGGTCACGAACTCCAGGGCGTGCTTCGTCAGGACCGCGTGGACCTCGGCCCCGCGCCTGATGAGAAGCCGGGCGAGCTCCGGCGCCTTGTAGGCGGCGATCCCCCCGGTGACGCCAAGGAGGATGATCTTACCGCTGAGCGGCTGCACCGATCCACTCCTGCCCGGCCTGGACCAGGCGATCGAGCTCAGCCGGGGAGCGCCCCTCGACATACAGGCGGACCACCGGCTCGGTCCCTGACGGCCGCACGAGGAGCCAGGCGCCGCCCTCCAGGAGGAACTTCCGGCCATCCAGCTCGGTGACCTCCTGGACCGGCAGGCCGGCGAAGGCCTGCGGGGGCGCCTGCAGCCGCTGCTGCAGGCGCTCACGGTCGCGGGCTGGCAGGGGAACGTCGACGCGGCGGGTCACCCGGACCCCCACCTCGTCGTAGAGTCGCGCGAGCAGCGCCCGCAGCGACTGCCCCTCGGCCGCCACCATCTCGGCGACGAGGAGGCAGGCCAGCACCCCGTCCTTCTCCGGGACATGTCCCTGCATGCTGAACCCGCAGCTCTCCTCGCCGGCCATCACCACCTGCCCCCGGGCGATCTGCTCGCCGAGGTACTTGAACCCCACCGGCGTCTCATAGACCTTCAGCCCGTGCCGGCGCGCGACCGCGTCGATCAAGTGCGTGGTGGCCACGCTCCGGGCGACCCCACCCTGCAGCCCGCGGCTCCGCACCAGGTAGTCGAGCAGCAAGGCGAGCACCTGGTTGGCCTCGATGTAGCTCCCATCCCGATCGAGGATCCCGAAGCGGTCGCCATCGCCGTCCGTGGCCAGGCCGAGCGCCAGCTCCGGCTGTCCGGCCACCAGCGCGCGCAGCTCCCCGAGGTTCGCCTCCGAGGGATCAGGCGCGCTCCCTCCGAAATAGGGGTCCCGCCAGTTCCGGATGACGGTCACGCGCGCCCCGCACCGCCGGAGCGCCTCGTCCAGGTAGCCGCGTGTGGCCCCGTAGAACGGATCCGCGGCCACCTGGAGACGCGCCTGCTGGATCAGATCCGGTCGCGCCTTGGCCAGCACGCCCTCCAGGTATGACGCCTTTGGATCCAGGTCTTCCCAGAGACCCCGCCGGCGGGCGTCCGCCTCCTCCAGGACCGCGCAGGCACCCGGGTCCAGCCCATTGGCCCGGGCCTCGATGGCCCGCGTCTCCTCCGGCAGGGCCGGCCCTCCCCATGCGGCGGAGAACTTGAGGCCGCTCCACTCCGGCGGGTTGTGGCTGGCGGTGATGTTCACGCCCCCGCGCGCCCGTTGGTTCAGCACGGCGAAGGCGAGCGTCGGCGTCGGCACGGGCTCCGTGATCACCTGGACCGACACCCCGGCGCCCGCCAGGACCTCCGCTGCCACGCGGGCAAAGCGCTCCCCGAGAAAGCGGGTGTCGTGCCCGACCACCACCCCGCGCCCCTCCGGCACGGTCTGTTGCACGTGCTCGGCGATGGCCCGCGTCACCACCCGGACGTTGGCCACGGTAACGTCCTCTGCGATGACCCCCCGCCACCCAGAAGTGCCGAACCTGATGCGCGCCATTTCGTCAGCCTGTTTCCACCGGTATCATTTCAAAACAAAATTATATCAGCGGCGCCCCCGAGGGTCAACGCTGGCAGGGCCCGTGTCTATGGAGGGCCCGGCGGGTGGGCTCCAACCTCACCGGGTCCCCCCAAACTTTCGCCGAAGCGCCTCGAGCGCAGCCGGCGGAACGAGCCCCTGCACTTCCCCGCCCATGCTGGCGATCTCCTTCACGATCCGCGCGCTCAGGTACGAATACGACTCCCCCGCCATCATGAAAAAGGTCTCCACTTCCGGGGCCAGCCGCCGGTTCATCAGGGCCATCTGGAGCTCGTACTCGAAATCCGAGATCGCCCGGAGCCCCCGGAGCACCACCCGCACCTGGCGCTTGCGCATGTACTCGATGAGCAGCCCGCTGAACGTGTCAACAGCAACGTTCGGCCGGTCGCCCAACGAGCGCCTGATGAGGTCGAGCCGCTCCTCCACGGTGAACAGGCACCGCTTGTCGGCATTCACGGCCACGGCCACGATGAGGTGGTCAAAGACATTCAGGCCCCGCTCGATCATGTCCAGGTGCCCGTTGGTCACGGGGTCGAAGGACCCCGGGTAGACGGCTCGGGTCGTCATCGGTCTCGGCTCCCCACCCGGCGAAAGAACGAGAGGCACGTGCGCCCGTAGCGCCGGCGGTCCACGAGCCCCAACTCCCCATAGGTCTCATCCAGCACGTGGCCCTCGGCATGCTCGGCCACCACCAGCCCGCCCGGGGCCACCAGCCCGCCCCGCCCCAGGCGCCTCAGGGCGCGGGCGACCTCCCCGCTCCCGTACGGCGGGTCCAGGAAGACCAGGGTGAAGGACACGCCGCGGCGCGCAAGCCCGGCAAGGACCCGTCCCACCTCCTGTGTCAGCACTTGCCCGGTGAACCGGCAGCGGGCCAGGTTCTGGCGGATCAGCGCAGCCCCGTGCCGGTCCGCCTCCACGAAGGTCGCCCTCGCGGCCCCCCGGCTCAGCGCCTCGATCCCAAGACTCCCGGTGCCAGCGTAGAGGTCCAGGACCACGGCCCCCGACACCTCGGCCCCGAGGATATCGAAGAGCGCCTCGCGCGCCCGCTCGGCCGTGGGGCGAAGCTTCAACCCCCGCAGCGCGCGAAGGCCGCGGCCCCGAGCCTGGCCGGCGATCACCCGCAGGCCGATCACCGGTCCCCGTAGCGCTGCCCGTACGGGCAGTGCCGGAGAAGAACGCAGCGCTCGCAGTGCGGCCGCCGGGCATGGCAGACCTGGCGACCGTGGCGGATCAGGTTGAGATGGAGCGGGTAGGCCTCCCCAGGGGAGATCAGGGTCTCGAAGACCGCGTGGGCCTGTTCTCGGGTCACACAGGGGCCCAGCAGGCCCAACCGCTTCCCCACCCGATGGATGTGGGTGTCCACCGGGAACGCCTCCTTCCCGCATGCGAACAGGAGCACGCACGCCGCGGTCTTCGGCCCGATCCCCGCGCCCCGCAGCCCTTCAAGGACGCGACGTCCCTCGTCCAGGGGCAGACGGCGCAGGAAGCGAAGGTCCAGGCGTCCCCGCTGGGCCCGGACCCAGCGCAGGGCCGCCTTGATCCGCCGGGTCTTGATATTCGCCAGGCCGCCCGGGCGGATCGTCGCGGCGATGCGGGAGCGCGGCGCGGCCAGCACCGCCTCCCAGGTAGGGAAGACCTCACGCAGCCGCGTGTAGGCGCGATCGCTGTTGGTGTCGCTGGTGTTCTGGGAGAGGATCGTCCCCACGAGCTCGTCCAGGGGGTCGCTGAGGCGGGTGAGCCGGGGCCGGCCATAGACGCGGTCAAGGAGCCGCGCGACCACCCGGAGCTGTCGCCGCGCCCGTCGATGATCCACTCCGCTCCTCCGCCGCCCCGGCGATCGTGTCCAGACGCGCGACGATCCGTCGGAGGTGCGAGCCCTGCCAGTAGAGCTTCCCGCAGGCCGTGCAGACGTGGAACACCCTGTGGGTGGCGTACACGTGGGGCGGCACGCGTCCCTCCACGGCGCTCCGCTCCACGGCCGCGAGAGACCCGTTGCACACAGGGCACCGCGTGAGGCGCTCGCCCCCCTCCAGCGGGAGCCCGGCCTTCGTCAGGACCTCGCGGAGCTGCGCCTCCAGGCGCGTGGCCTCTACCCGGATCAGCCGCGGGACCGTCGCCCGCGCCGCGAGACCGGCGTCCCGCGTGAGGAGCCAGCGCCCTTCGGCCTGCGCGAGCCGGAGCAGGCTCTCGTCGTCCCCCTCGCGCAGGTAGAACGTATCATAGCCCAGGATGCGGAGCCAGCGCGCCAGCCGCCCCAGCATGCTGTCCGCCGCAAAGCGCGCCGCCTGGGCGCTCACTTGACGACCCGCAGGCGGCCCCGCCGGCCCGGCGGCGGCCGCCGTCCGGGGCCGGGCGCGGGAGGCCCCTCCTGCCGGGCTCCAGCCTCGCCTTGCGCCTCGCCCAGGAGCTGTCCCTCCCCCGAGAGCCAGCCATCCTCGCGGGCCGTGGCCAGCACGGCCCGCGCCTCGGCCGCCTGCTCGGCCAGCACGGCGACCCGCTTCTGATTGAACTCGCCGATCTGCAACGGGTAGGGGCTCATCCCGAGATCTCGCAGCCCGCTGGGGATCCCCGCCTCGTCAAGCAGGGCGCGCACCCGCTCGGCCTCCAGGTGGCTGTAGCAGATGTAGACTTCGGTCAGCGGCACGGCGCTCCTCGAGCGGCCAGCCCTCTGCCGTCACTCCCCGAAGTACGACACCCAGGCGTCATCGGATTCGTACAGGGTGACGGCCTTCAGTCGTGCGGCACTCCTGGGGAGCCGGCTCTGGAGCCGGCGGTACAGGTACGCGGCCACGTTCTCGGTCGAGGGGTTCACGGTCAGGAAGGGCTCCAGCTCGTTGAGGTAGCGGTGGTCCAGCTCGTCGGTGACTTGCTCCAGGGCCGTCTTGAGCACCTTGAAGTCGATCAGCAGCCCCTGGTCATCCAGGGCCGGCGCGGCCAGGGTCACCCGGACCCGCCAGTTATGCCCGTGGACCGGCTCGTCCCGCCCGTCCTCGTAATTCCGGAGGTTGTGGGCCGCGGAGAACACGGACTCGACGGTCAGCTCGTACATCGCTCAGGCTCCAGCAACGCTGTGCGCAGGGCGCGGAGCACGGGCCGGGCTGCGGCCTCACCCCGCTCCAACAGCTCGCCCCACCGGTCCAGGTCCAGGTAGCCGATCTCGTCCATCTCCGGCTCGATCAGGTAATCACAGGCACGACGCTTCTCCGCGGTGTTCCGCTCGATCATCATGACCAGGCAGTGGAAGACCACCTGCGCGAGGCTGTCGGGCCGGGCCACGGGGCTCCGGCTCCGGGCCCGACGGTTCACGTCCACCCCCACGACCACGTCCGCCCCCATCGCGCGGGCGACATCTCCGGGCAGATTGTTGAGCACCCCTCCGTCCACGAGCAGCCGGCCGCCCACTTCCACCGGCGTGAAGATCCCCGGGATGCTGCAGCTCGCCTGGACGGCGCGCCCAAGATCTCCCGACGTCAGTACGCATTCCTCGTGCCGCTGCAGGTCCACCGTGATCACGGCCAGAGGGATCTTGAGCTGGGCGAACTCCTCGACCCCGACCGTCTCGCGGAGGAAGCGGGAGCTCTTGTGGCTCGAGAGCAGCCCGAGCCGGGGAAAGGCGAACCCGATCACGTTCCGGAGCCAGCGCACGTTGCGGGCCAGCTCCTCCATCCGCTCCATGTCCAGCCCTGCGGCCCACAGGGCCCCGACGATCGCCCCGCTGCTGGTGGCCGCGATGCAGTCCACCGGGAGCCCCTCGCGAGCCCAGGCCCGCATCACCCCGACCTGTGCCAGGGCGCGCGCCACCCCGCCCCCCAGGGCGACCCCAATCCGGGGGGGCCGCCTCGCCGCCCGCCTGCTCCCGGACGGGTGCTCGTCGAACCCCCTACCTCGCACGTTCCTCACGACTCCTTCCCCTCTGCCCGGACACCGCCTTCACTGTAACACGCCGCTCGGGCGCCTTCAAACGGCCGGCTCCCGGTCAGACGGCCAGCATGAGCATCAGGTCCATCACATTCGTCCCCGTGGGGCCCGTCACGAGCAGGTCCCCCAGGCGCCGGAAGAAGCTGTGGGAGTCATTGTCCTCGAGGCAACGACGGGGGTCGAGCCCCAGGGCTCGCGCCCTGGCGATCGTGGTCCCATCGACCCAGGCCCCCGCGGCCTCTGTCGGCCCGTCAACCCCGTCGGTCCCGGCGCAGAGGAGGCCCACGCCCCGGAGCCCGTCCAGCGCCGGGGCGGCGGCTAGCGCGAGCTCCTGGTTCCGTCCTCCCCGGCCATGGCCACGGACGGTCACCGTCGTCTCCCCGCCTGCGAGCAGACAGGCGGGAGGGCGAACCGGGAGCCCCCTGCGCCGCACCTCGCGGAGGATGGCCGCCTGGACACGCGCCACCTCCCGGGCCTCCCCCTCGATGGTCGAGGAGAGGATCAGGGGTCGGAAGCCGAGCTGCCGGGCCTGCGCCGCGGCCGCCCTGAGGGCCATGGCGTTGGTGCCGACCAGGAGGTTCCGGCCCCGGGCGAGCAACGGGTCAGCCGGCTTCACGGTCTCGGGCAGGCGGCCGGCCGCCCCGCTCCGCAGGCAGCGCAGGACCGCGCGGGGGACCCGGCGGGTGAGGCCGTACCGCCGCAGGATGGCCAGGCAGTCAGCGAACGTGGTCGGATCCGGGGCGGTCGGGCCCGAGGCGATGGCGTCGAGGGGGTCCCCCACCACGTCCGACAGGATCAGGGCGATGACCCGCGCGGGGGCGGCCAGGCGGATGAGCCCGCCACCCTTGAGCCGGGAGAGGTGTTTCCGGAGGACGTTGATCTCCTGGATCGTGGCGCCGGAGCGCAGGAGCAGCCGGGTCAGGGCCTGCTTCTCCTGCAGCGTGACCCCCGGCACGGGCGCGGGGAGGAGCGCCGACCCCCCGCCCGAGATCACGCACAGCACGAGGTCGTGCGGGCCGGCTTGCTGGAGCAGGCGAATCATCGCCTCGGCCCCCGTCAGCCCGGCGGCATCCGGGATCGGGTGGCCGGCCGGAACCAGCCGGATGCGGGCCATGAGCTGGTCTGGGGACGAGTGGCCTATGGCCGGGACATTCACGACACCGCCGCTGATCCGGTCGCCCAGGACGGCGACCAGCGCCCGCGTCATCGCCACCCCGGCCTTCCCCGCCCCGACCACGTAGATGTGCTCGAGGCGGTCCAGGGCCAGAGAGAGGTCTCCCACCAGGAGCCGCCCGCGGCGTCGGCGGACCACGCGGCGGACTGCGCCCTCGGGGTCCACCGCGGCCACGCCGGCCCGGAAGATGGCTTCAGCCGCGCGCCGGAGCTCGCTTGGGCGCCGTGTCGGTCCAGTTCCGCGTCTTGACATCCCCACAGGCCTCTGGCATCCTCAAATGGGCTCCCAGAGAGGTGGCGTGACGATGCGGCTCTTTCCCCGCGACGAGGAGTACTTCTCCCTGTTCGAGAAAGCGAGCAAAAACAGCAAGGAGGCTGCCTACCTCCTCAGGGATCTCGTGGAGCACTTCCAGGATGTCCCGCAAAAGGCCAAAAAGATCAAGGACCTGGAGCACGAGGGCGACCTCATCACCCACGAGACCATCGCCAAGCTGAACAAGACCTTCGTGACCCCCATCGACCGGGAGGACATCCATGCCCTGATCTGTGCCAT
>JACPFL010000149.1:0-397 GCA_016183025.1 Deltaproteobacteria bacterium
TGGCGGCCCTGAAGGTCTCCACGCCGTACGCCTCGATCAGATCCAGGAGCTTCCCGGCCCCGATGCGGGTCGAGCCGAGCTGCGCGCGCAGGTCGCCCAGCAGCCAGTGAGGGATGCGGCTGTTGTTGACCAGGATGTTCTCCAGGTCGCGCTCCACCTCCCCCCGGCGGCAGTACTTGACCGGCGGGAGCTGGATCCCCTCGTGGTAGATCTCCCGGGCGTCGGCGCTGCAGCTCCCAGGCACCAGGCCGCCGATGTCGGGCTTGTGGGCGATGCTCAGGCAGAACGCCAGGAGCTCCCCACCGTGGAACACCGGGGTCGCGACGATGAAGTCCGGGGGGTGGTTGCTCCCGCCGATGTAGGGGTCGTTCATCAGGAACGCGTCCCCCCCATGGAT
>JACPFL010000149.1:428-9182 GCA_016183025.1 Deltaproteobacteria bacterium
GAACACCCCCGCGTGCAGCGGCAGGCGGATCGCCTGGCCGACCACCTCGCCGGCGGCCGTGGTGATGGCGGCGCTGGCGTCCTTGGACTCCCGGATGATGGTGGAGTAGCCCGTGTGGTAGAGGATCTCCTGCATCTCCCCCACCACCTCGTCCAGGCGGCTGTCGATGATCTCCAGGGTGATGGGATCGGTCTCAGCCATGGGACACCCTCAGGACCAGATTGCCATAGCCGTCCAGGCTGGCCCGGACCCCGATCTCGACCACCGTGGTCGTATCCATCTGCTCGATGATCGCGGGCCCCACGATCTCCGCGTCCGGGCTCAGGGACCAGCGCTCGTAGACTGGGGTCTCCACGAATCTCCCCTCCTCCCAGAAATAGACCCGCCGGCGACCTTTGAGGAGGGTGCCGCCGCCCCGGGGGAGCGCTTTCCCCCCCAGGAAGAACCCGGGCTCGAGGCCTGCCACCGGGGCCACGCACGCGAGGCGGTAGGTGACGACCTCCACGGGCTCCGTGCTCCGATGGCCGAAGGTCCGCTCGTGGGCCTCATCGAACTCCCGGCGGACCACCGCCTGCTCCTCGGGCATGGAAGGGAAATCGAGCGGGAGCTCATACGCTTGCCCGGCGTACCGCAGGTCGAGGCCATAGCCGAAGCTGAGCGTCTCCGCCCCGAACCCCTCATCCTGGAACTCCTGCAGGGCCTTCCGCTGCAGGAGTTCATAGGTTGCCGCCAGGCCGTCCCCTCCCACCGAATCCAGCAGGCCCAGGCGGCTCAACGGGTACTCGCGCTTGACCGGCGTGGCGAGCAGCCCCAGGGCCGAGTTCATCCCCGGCCACGGAGGGACCACCACGATCCTGATCTCCAGCTCGCGGGCGACGGCGCAGGCGTGCGTGGGCCCGGCTCCGCCAAAGGCCACGAGCTTGAACTCCCGCGGATCCGCCCCCTTGCGGGTGAGGGAGAGCTTGATCTGCTTCTTCATGTGCTCGTTGACAATGCGAATGATCCCCGCCGCGGCCTCGGGGACCGACAGCCCCAGCGGCCGCGCGATCTGCTCGTCGATCGCCCGGTGGGCCAGTTCGGCCCGGAGCTTCAACTCGCAGGACCACGTTGGCATCGGTCACCGTCGGGATGGTCCCCCCGGCGCCGTAGCAGGCCGGCCCCGGATCGGCTCCTGAGCTGCGGGGCCCCACTCGCAGACGGCCGTCCTCGACCCGCGCCTGGGTTCCACCGCCGGCCCCGATGGCCTGGACGTCCACCATGGGGACAGCGAGGGGCCTCCCCTCCACTTCCCCTTTGGTCGTCTGCCCGGGAATCCCCAGCTTGCACACCCCGATGTCGCAGCTCGTGCCCCCCATATCCATAGTGATCACGTGGGGAGCGCCCGGGGCCACCCTGCCGAAGAAGGCCCCGGCCTGGACGCCGGCGGCCGGGCCCGACAGGATCGTCTGGCAGGGCTGGGAGGCCCCGGAGGCGAAGGGCACCAGGCCGCCGTGGGAGAGCATGAGGTAGAGGTGCCGGGTCTCGATATCGAGCTCACGCACCGCCCCCTCGAGGCGGGTGAGGTACGAGCTGAGCAGAGGGCCTACGTAGGCGTTGATGACGGTCGTCGAGAACCGGGGGTACTCCCGGATCTGGGGGAGCAGGTCGGCGGAGAGTGAGCGGAAGCACTCCGGGAAGATCTCCTGGATCAATCCCCCCGCCGCCTGCTCATGGGCCGGGTTCATGAACGAGAACAGGAAGCAGATGGCAATGGCCTGAACCCGCTCGGCCTTGAGGGACTCGATCGCCCGCCGGGTCTCGGCCACGTCAAGCGGCTCCAGGATCTCCCCCCGGGACCCCGTCCGCTCGGGAATCTCCCGCACCAGGGAGAGCGGGACCAGGAGCGCCGGTTTCTGGTAGTAGATGTCTCGGGCCGACGGTCCCGGGGGCCGGGCCTGCGTCCCCACGGGCAAGATGGCATTGAACCCCCTGGTGGTGAGCAGACCCGTCCTGGCCCCCTTGGACTCGATGAGGGTATTGGTGGCCACGGTGGTCCCGTGGGCCAAATAGCGGATCGATCCCGAGGGAGCTCCCGACTCCAGGACCCGGCGCAGACCCGCGACCACGCCCCGCGACGGCTCCCTGGGGGTCGAGGAGACCTTCACGGTGGAGATGGCCTGGCGGTCCCGGTCGAAGATCACGAGGTCGGTGAATGTCCCGCCGACGTCGATGCCGATGAGGGTGTCGCCCACGCGCCCTCCTCTTGATCCACGCACCCTGGCCGAGGCTCAGGACTCAACGTAAGCGCAACATGTGCTCGTGTCAAATCCCGAGACGGTTCGTGGCTTGTCGCTCGCTGCGACCCTCGCGTTGACACGACGAGCCAGGCTCCGTAGCATGGCCCCAAGCGAGAGCCAGCAGGCGTGATGAAGGCGGGATCAGGGGAAGACGACGTGGTGATGCGCATGGGGATCTCTGCGGCCTGGCGCGCGCTGGCCGATCGGGTGGTTGCTGAATACCGTGCGGCCTTGGGTGGCGACCTGCTGGCGGTGGCCTGCTTTGGATCGGTGGCGCGAGGCCAGGCCGGTCCGGAAAGCGACCTGGACCTCTACGTGGTGACCCGGGGACAGGTGGCGGACCCCCTTGGCCAGTGCTTGGGCGGAGCCATCCGTCTCCGCGAGACTCGGGAGTATCGCGCGCTGGCGCGTGAAGGGCATCGTCCTGACCCGATGCCGATCTTTCACACCGTGGCGAAGCTCGCAACGCACCCCTGGATCCTGCTCGACATTGCCGATCACGGCGTCATCCTCTACGACCCCGCGGGCATTCTCGCCTGGGAGTTGGAGGCAGTTCGACGCCGCCTCCGTGAGCTCGGTAGCAAGCGGGTCATGCGGCCTGACGGGAGCTGGTATTGGGACCTGAAGCCGGATTGGCGTCCGGGCGAGACCATCGAACTGTGACGAACCACGAGCGGACAGATCAGCTGTTCGCGGAGGCACCGGGGATCGCCGAGGACATGCGGAGGGCGCTCGAGCGCGGGCGCTGGAATCTGGCGGCGCGCCGGGCGCAAGAGGTCGTCGAACTCGTCGTGAAGGGGCTCCTGAACGAGATGGGCGTCGAGTACCCCCGGACTCATGACCCCGCGCCCGTCCTCGCCGAGACGATCAGGCAGCGACACCTGGAGGCCGATCCGGCCTTCCTCGACTGGCTCAGCGGGCTCTCGGGCCGGTTGGCCGAAATTCGGGGCCCGGCCTTTTACCACGAGATAGAGATCGGCGAGGCCGAAGCCCGGGCGGCCGTGGACGCCGCCGACCGCGTGCTGCGGTTCGGACGGGACTTCCTGCTACGGCTGAGGAAAGGTCGCTGAGAGACGCGCGGTGACGGTCTTCGCCAGAGGCCTCGTCTGAGTAGTCTGGGGTCCCCGATCAGGCGGGGAGGCGGAGAAGCTCTGCCCTGACGGGCGGGGGGAGGCGCCGGGCCAGGGTCGCCCGCAGGTCGGCATCGCGGCTGGCCAGCGGCTGCACCGACACCACGCAGCGCTGGCAGAGCCGGCAGACCGGGTTGGACGCGTCGAAGATGTCGTAGAACGCGTCCTGGGCCGCCGCCGTCCCAGTGGCTGACCAGAAGCAGGCGACGTGCGCATCGGATCCCGCGCTCCTGTCGGCCCTGGCCGGTACCTTCCTCGCTCGCCTCATCGTCTGCCCTCCGAGGAGCTGGACGCCATCCCGAGCCGCGCGATCCCCTTCGTGCGAAGGAGCTGGCGCTGCCGTTGAAAGACGTAACGCACCAGGCTCTCGCGGTCCTCCTCACGGATGGCGACAAAGCGGATCCCGGCCTCATGGGGGCCCCGGGGCCCCTCGCCGCGCCGGACCGCCTGGACCACCTCTCCCAGGGCCTCGATCACCGTGGCAGGAAGCGTGGGCAAGGTGATCCTGAGATCGAACAGGTCCCCCCGGCCTACGGTGCCCTCGATCAGGAACCGGAGACCTGAGCCACTGATGTTGACCTGACGGAGTCCCCCGCTGGTCAGCCCCGACCGGGAGTCCGCCTGAAGCAGGGCGAGCAGATGGTCGAGCTTCCGATCCAGGGCCATGAGCGCCTGGAGGATCTGCGGGTCGGTGGTCGGAGAGAGCGGGGGGGCCTGCGGGGCAACGGCCTGCGTGTGAAACAGGGCGGGCTCGGGTGCCCGCGGGGTGGCGGAGCGCCCGGCGAAGCTCTCCAGAGCCTGCTCGCGGCGGGCGGGCTCGATGATGCGGTACTCGACCTGGAGGAAGTCGTCGATCCGGGAGAAGCTCCGCTCACTCCTGCCCTCTGCCCGCCTCGGTTCCATCGCGCCTCCAGTACCCCAGTACCCCCGTGCCCTTGCCCCCAGGCAACGAGCACAGGGCGTGCCAAGCCGCCCCTGACGCCAGGGCCTCTTGACAATCCTCCTCAACTTGTTGATTTACTGGTGAATTTCCTAAGTATGCTCGTCCGGCCCTGCTATCTGTCCCCGAGACCGTCAACGGCCTGACAGTCCGGTGGCAAGATCGCAAGAGTGCTCCGTCCGGTTTTTCCCAGCGCCCCGGCCCCCCTCGGAGGGGCTCCCTCCGGCTAATCGCCTGTCCGGCCCTCGGCGACCACGCGCCGGATGGCCTGGACCACGCGCTGGTCGAACTGCACCCCCGCACAGCGCTCCAGCTCCCGCAGCGCCCCCTCGGGGCCTGCCCCCTTCCGATACGGGCGGTCGTGCGCGATGGCATCGTAGGCGTCGGCCACGGTGACGATCCGGGCCAGGACCGGGATCTGCTCCCCCCGGAGCCCGTCCGGATAGCCCGAGCCGTCCCAGCGCTCGTGGTGGTGCCGGATGGCGCCCTTCTCCAGGCGGAGCATCCGAAGGGGCTCGACGATCCGCGCGCCAATCAGGGGGTGAGCCTTGATCAGGGCATACTCCTCGGGCGTGAGCACTCCGGGCTTCTGGAGGATGGCGTCGGAGACGCCGATCTTCCCGATGTCGTGCAGGAACGCGGCGAACCCGATGACGTCCCGCTCCGTCTGGGTGCACCCCATCTCCTCGGCGAGCTGCAGGGAAAGGTTGGTGACCCGCTGGGAGTGCTGGCGGGTGTAGGGGTCCTTGGCCTCCAGGCTGTTGACCAGGCTCTTCAGGGTGTCCACGAGCGTCCCGTAGATGCTCTCGTAGAGGGCGTGCTGCTCCAGCCGCTCTCCGGCCTTGCGGACCAGGGCGACGAGCCAGTCACGGTCCTCGCGCGTGAACTCGATGCCGTCATCCTTCGCCGCGACGTTGAGCACCCCGAACAGCTCCTCCTTGATCAGCATCGGCAGGCAGAGGAAGGAGGAGGTCCCGTGCGGGCCAGACCCGGGAGCGAGCGAGCCGTTCAGGTCAGCCGAGCCGATGGGGCGCCGCTCGGCCGCCACGCGCCCCGGGACCCCGGCGTCCAGGGCCGTGCGGGCGCTCCTGGCCTCGGCCCCGAGGCCCAGGGCCGCCCGCACGCGCAGCTCTCCGGCCTCCCGGTCCGCCAGCATGAGCGAGCAGACCCGTGCCGAGGTCAGCTCGGCCGCGGTCTCGACAATCCGGCGCAGCAGCTCCTCCGTGTCGCGGGCGCTGTCCAGGGCGTCGTTGAGGGTATGGACGGCCGACAGCACCCGCACCCGCTGTCGCAGCGCTTCGTTGTCCCGGTCCATGGCGGCCAGGCGCGCGGCCAGTCCGGTGTCCGGGCCGTGGCTCTGCGGGGAACGCTCCAGGACCCGGGAGATCGTCTGCACGACCGCATCCGTCTGGAACGGCTTGATGAGGAAGTCCGAGGCCCCGTCCTTCATGGCGCGGACGGCCATGTCCACCGTGGGATACCCGGTCATCATCACCACCGGCAGGCACGGGTCCTCCGCCTTGAGGGCCCGGAGCACCAGGATCCCGTTGGAGCGGGGCATGTAGATATCCATCAGGACGACGTCGGCCGGCTCGGCCCGGAGGGCCGCCAGCCCCTCCTCCCCGTCCTCCGCGGTCCGGACCTGAAACCCCAGTGTCTGGAGCGAGACGCTCAGGGCGTCCCGGAGCCCTCCATCGTCGTCGACGATGAGGACCCGGGGGGCACGCAGGCGTCCGATCGCGTCGGTCATGACTTCCCCCGCAGCAGCCGCCGCAAGAGGCGCTGCTTGACCTCGGTGAACTCCGCCTCCGAGAGGATCGCCGTGTCCCGAAGCCGCCTGAGGGACTCCAGGCCCTCCACCTCGTCCACTTCGACCTCACGCCCCAGCAGGCCGAGAGCCTGGAACTGCTCGAGCGGATGCGGGGGCAGCGATGACCCCGCCGGGACCTCCAGCGCGCGGGGCGCCCCGGGCCGTCGGGCCCCGTAGGTGTCGCCTGCCGGCCCCCGGGTCGTGCGCAAGCTCCGCAGGTCCTCGGCCATCTCCCTGATGTGTCCGGCCAGCCGCCGGTTCTCCTCCACGAGACGGATCCGCTCCCCCGCGTTGTGGATCACCACCAGCAGCTCCTCGAAGGCAAACGGCTTGGCGATGTAGTCGTAAGCGCCCAGGCGGACGGCCTCGAGCGCGGTCTCCATCGAACCGTAGCCCGTGATGATGATGACCAGGGCATCGGGCTGCAGTCGCTTCGAGGCCTGGAGCACCTCCAGCCCATCGGCTCCCGGCATCTTGAGGTCCGCGAGGACGATGTCGTAGGGCCTCTGCTCCAGGCTGCGGATGGCCTCGAGCCCGTCGCGGGCCAGGCCCACGCGCATCCCCTCCTGGACGAGCAGGTCCTCCAGGGCGTCCCGGAAGCTTTTCTCGTCATCGGCGATGAGCACGCGGAGGGAGCTTCGGCCGGGCAGGGGCGGCGGGACCATCGAGGGGAGCCGGACGGGCTACCCTTGGGCCGTAGCCGATGGGGCAGCCTCGGCAGGGGCGCCCTGCGCGGAGTCGCGCATGAGGCGCTCGACCGCCTGCGCCGCCACCTCACGGAGGATCTGCTGCTTCTTCCCCTCGGCCGAAATCGTGACCCGGTCCTCCACGGTCCCCGGCGAGAGGTCGGGCTCCCGGTCGGCGACGTACGTCCGCTCGGCCTTGAGCTGGCTGTGGTAGACCTTCAGGATATTCTGGACATAGTAGGCTGAGATGGACATCGGCTCCCTTCCCCCTGGCTCGCGGACCCGTTGCGCTGGACTCCCGCGCGGCCTTCCGCTGACCCATCAAGCTTATCGGCACCGGAGGGGGGAAACTTGAGGGGCAGGACGGGCGGATCAGGGGGCCAGGTCCACCAGGAGGGGGGCGGCGCCAGGCCGGCGGGAGTAGGCGTTGAGCGCGGCCGCGCCCGCGCGGATGCCGGCCAGCTCCTCCTGCAGTCGGGCCAGTTCAGCGCGGAGCCGGGCAGCGGCCTGCTCGCCGTCTCTGGCCGAGGCCTGGAGCAGGCCGACCGCGGTCTTCAGGAGCGCCTCAAGGCGGGCGCCGGCGGGGCCCTCCTCCATCCCGGCCATCAGGCCCCGGAGGGTCATGAGCCCCGGATCCCGTTGCTCCAGGGCCGCCAGGAGGCGGTCGCTCTGCCGCAGGAGGACGGCGAGGCGATCGAGGTCGAGCCCCTCCAGGGCAGCCCCCTGCAGCCCCCGAAGCCTGAGGAGCTCCTGCAGGGCGGTGATCTCCGCCTCGAGGTGGCGCTCCGCAGCCCCGGCCTTGTCCGCCTCGGACGGACGTGTCTGCCTCACGGAACGGGCATGGGCCATCAGATGGTCCCCAGACTCACCCGCTGGACCGGCCTCGTCGCCCCAGCAGTCGGTGCGGTCTCCGCCGCGCGGGGCCCTGGCGATCCCGCCTCGGCCGCCTCGGCCGGACGCTGGAGGATCTGCTGCCAGGCCTCCCGCAGCTCCCGGAGGTGGCGGAGGACCTCTTCCACGGGCTCGTCCTCGTTCTGGAGCCCTGCCTCCAGCAGGCGGCGGAGCATGTACGCGTAGAGCCCCGACAGACTGCGGGCAATCGGCCCCGCCTCCAGGTTCAGGCTGCTCAGGAGCTCCGAGATGATCGCCCGGGCCTTGCCCAGGGCCTGGTCCCGCTCGTACCACTCCCGCGCTTTGAGGTGGCGCCGGGCCTGCTCCAGGCGGCTGATCGCCCCATCATAGAGGAGCAGGATGAGGCTCTTCGGTTCCGCGGTCTTGACCTGGGTGTCCTTGTAGAGACGATGTCCGTATCGCACGCGCCGCCTCCTTGCGGTGTGGGATCTCTTGCCCGCGCTACCGTCTGTTGCTGTTGCCGAGGGAGCTGAGGAGGGAGAGCCGTGAGTTGAGCTGCAGGCTCTGCGTCTGCAGCCGGCTCAGGGCGACCTCCAGCTTGACGAACTGCCGCGTGAGCTGATCGCGGCGCTGGGTGAGCCGCACCTCCATGTCGGTGATCTGCTTGTCGATGTTCTCCGTGGTGTCTTGCAGGCTGTCGATCCGGACCGACGCGATCCCGGTGAAGCTCTCGGTGACCGCCTTCAGGCGGCGCGCCATCTGCTCGGCCACCCCCAGCGTGGTCGTCACGGTCCCCTGGGCCGCGCCCTGGCTGGAGAGCTGCGCCGCGGTCAGGGTGATCCGGAGCTTCAGCCCGTCCACGTTGGCCTGCCCGGAGTTCCCGGTCAGGTGCTGCCCCGCCCCGGTCGCGGCCTCGCCGTTGATCGTCCCGGCCACGTTCACCCCGGCGTAGGTGCCGTTGGTGATCCCCAGGAAGTCGGGCAAGGACTGGCTGATCGTGAAGCCGTTGGCGCTGCCGTAGTTGTTGTGCGTTAGCTTCACGGCCCCGCTGCTGTTCGAG
>JACPFL010000150.1 GCA_016183025.1 Deltaproteobacteria bacterium
CAGTGAAGTCGCCTGGATCGCCTCCGTGACCTCCAGGTGGCCCTGCAGCTCATCGAGCCGCCCGGGCAGCTCCCCTCTCGCAAACCGCTCCCAGAGGTCGGAGTCCCGCAGGACGAAGAACTGATTGGTGCAGGCCGGGTACCCCCCGGCGAGCCCGACGGAGCCGGGCACCGCGTTGCAGAGGGTGTGCAGGATGACGGTCGGGATGGCGGCGACCGGGTGGGGCGTGTAGACGATCCCCACACCCATCCCCCCTCGGAAGCGTCCGGCCCCGCCCGAGTCGGGCTCCTGCCGCCGCGCCAGGTAGAGAAACGGATAGCGGAACTCGTAGGTCTCGACGTTCGCGATGCTCAGCGACAGGGCCCGGATGATCCCTCCCGTGTCGATGCCGTCGCGGTCCGTCCGGGCGCCCCCGCCTCCCGCCATGGGGTCGAGCATGGTGACGCCGAACGGCTCCCCGCGCTGGTCCACGCCGAAGACCTCCTGCACCGCCGCCAGGGACATCCAGGGGGCCATGAGGAGCTGGCGGTGGTCCTCCGAGGCCGAGAGCATCTTGGCCACGCAGACGCAGGCGGCGGTATTGACCATGGGGGTGGCCGCGGTCGTGGCCTTGCACACGCCCGCCGGCCAGGCGGCGTGGCAGATCGTCCCCGGCTCGCTCCGCACCTCGATGACGCGCAGCACCCCGGCCGGCGACCAGGGCATGTCGTAGCACAGGTAGGGGATCACCGCCCCCATGATCCCGGCCAGGAGCCCGGCGTAGCTGCAGTTCACCACCGCCGGCGCCTGCTTGGCCGAGCCGCGGAAATCGAAGATGAGCCGGTCGCCCTGCTTGGTCATGGTCAGGCGGATGGGGTAGATCCCGAGCTCCCCCGCGTCGTAGTAGTCCACGTAGGCCGTGTGGCGCCACGTCCCGTCCGGGAGCTCGCGCAGCCGCGCCCGCAGCCGCGCCTCGGCGTACTCTATCATCCCCGTCATCACGGCCCGGACCGTCTCCACGCCATACCGGTCCACGAGCCCGTGCAGCCGCTGCTTCACGGTGTGGAGCGCCGCGAGCTTCGCCCGGAGGTCCATGGCGTTCAGGTCGCGGGTCCTGGAGCGGTTCAGGTACTCCTCCTCGATGTCCTTCCGCAGACGGCCTCCCTCGACCAGCTTGAGCGGGGGGATGACCGGGGCCTCCTCGTAGATGGACTTCGCCCCGATGCAGCACTGGCTGCCGGGGACGGGGCCTCCCACGTCGATCTCGTGAATGGTGACGCCCGACCAGGCGACCAGCTCGCCCTTCCAATAGATCGGGGCCAGGCAGGTGACGTCGTTCTGGTGGGCGGCCCCGACATAGGGATTGCTGCAGAGGAAGACGTCGTCCTCGCCGAACCCCGGGCTCTCCGCGCATTCCCGCAGGATGTGCTGGACCATGAGGTCCTGGCCGATGGCCTGGCTCATCATGTACGTGCCCGCCACGAAGGCGTGGCCCTGGGCGTCCATCAGCATGGTGTTGTAGTCGTGGGTCTCGGTCGCCACCGGCGAGCCGGATACGACCCGGAGGACCGCGGCGGCCTCGTCGTTGATGGTCCACAGGCGATGGCGCAGGACCTCGAAGGTGATGGGATCCACGGCCCGGCTCAGGGCCACGGTCCTGGCCGCCAGCCGCTCTCTGCCGCCCGTCGGCCGCGAACGCTCCATCACGCCTCCCATGCCCTTCCCTGCCCCCCGGCCCCTCAGACGATGTCCGTCCGCCCGATCACTCGAACTCGATCAGGAGGTTGGCGTACTCGTCCACATGGGCCCGCTGTCCGGGATGCAGGACGAGGGCCGTCGCCGGGCCTTCCGCCACCGCCGGCCCCACCAGCAGGTGCCCCGGCTCCAGCCGCTCCAGGTCGTAGACCGGCGTGTCGATGAAGTCCCGGGCGAAGCAGACCGGGCGTCGGCCTTTCAGGACCCGGCCCGGGTCCTCCCGGCCGACCGGGCGCCGGGCGAACGCGGGCATCGGCGCCGGGACGATGCTCATGACCCGGAACGTCGTCATCTCGATCCCCGCGTCGCGGTAGGCCGTCCCTCGCCCGTATGTCCGCTCGTACAGGACCTGGAAGCGCTCGATCGCGGCCTCGACCGAGGCCGCGGTCACCACGCCGGAGGGAAAGGGGACGCGAAGCTCGTGCACCTGCTTCCGGAACATCAGGTCTACGAAGCGGTGGAGCGAGGCCTTCTCGGCGGCCTCCATGCCCTTCAGGTCGGCCAGCGCGCGCTCCTCGAGCTCGGCGAAGATGCGCCCGATCCGGCTCACGTCGCCCGGGGCGACCATCGGGTCCGACCGGTAGTACCAGCGCGCGACGTCGGAGGCCGCGATCCCCAGGGCCGAGAAGACCGGCGCGTAGGGCGAGACCACCGCCAGGCGCACCCCGAGATCGCGACCGTAGTGACCCACGTGCACCGGTCCCATCCCGCCGTAGGCGAACAGGACGAAATCCCGGGGATCGAACCCGCGCCCGATCGTGACCTTGCGCACGAGGTCCGCCATGTGGGCGTCCACGATCTCGACGATCCCCAGCGCGGCCTCCACGACGTCCAGCCCCATGGGCTCGGCCACCCGCTCGCGGATGGCCCGCTCCGCCAGCTCCGGCGAGATCCGCATCCGCCCGCCGAAGAAGCCGTCGGGGTTCAGCCGGCCGAGCAGGAGGTCTGCGTCGGTCACCGTGGGCTCGGTCCCGCCACGGCCGTAACAGGCGGGACCCGGCAATGCCCCCGCGCTGCGCGGCCCGACCCGGAGCAGCCCCGACTCGGGCTCGACCCAGGCGATGCTGCCACCGCCCGCCCCGATGGAGGTCACGTCGATGGTCGGCGTCAGGACGTGGTACTGCCCGAACACCGGGGCGCGGCTGATCTGGCTCTCCCCGTCCACCACGAGCCCCACGTCGAAGCTCGTCCCGCCCACGTCGGTGGTGATGATGTTCTGCCACCCCTGCAGGCGGCCCATGATCGTGGCCCCGATCACCCCGCCGGCCGGGCCGGAGGAGAGCAGGAAGACCACCCGATCCTTCGCCTCGTCCACCGGGAGAACCCCGCCTGAGGACTGCATCATCAGAAGCGGGCCTCCGAGGCCGAGGCCGCGGAGCTCCGCCTCGAGGGATTCGAGGTACCGGGAAAGGGTTGGGCCGAGATAGGCGTTGATGGCCGTGGTGGCCGTGCGCTCGTACTCCTTGATCTCGGGGACGAGCTCCGAGGACAGGCTCACGTAGAGTCCCGGATGCCGGCGGGCGACCATCTCCTTCACCAGTTGCTCGTGCCGGGGGTTCATGAAGGACCAGAGCAGACAGACGGCCAGCGCCTCCACGCCCTGGGCCACCAGGCGGTCCACGGACGCCTCGGCCTCCTGGAGGTTCAGCGGGACCAGGACCTCGCCCCGGAAATCCACCCGCTCCGTGAGCCCGACGATCCGCGTGCGGGGGACGATCGGGTCCGCCTTCTCCAGACGGACCGCGTGGGTGACCTCCTGCTCGCCGAGCCCGGCCACCTTCTGGTAGATGCGGCCGATGAGGAACGCGTCCTCATGCCCTTTCGTCGTCAGGAGCCCCACGCGGGCGCCGGTCCGGGTGGCCCACTGATTCAGGCCGACCGTGGTCCCGTGCCCCACCAGGCTGCTCCGGCGCAGTAGCCCCGCGGGCTCCAGCCCCAGGCGGGCAGCGACATTGGCCAGGGCCTGGAACCCGCCGCGGGCTGGATCCTCCGCCGTTGTCAGGGCCTTGTCCTGGACGATCTGCCCGGCCTCGTCAATGGCCACGCAGTCCGTGAAGGTCCCGCCGGTGTCAATCCCGAGGACGAAGGTCATGCGAGGCCCTGCTCACGTGCCATGTCGCCGCATCACCCTGTGGCCAAGCGCTCCAGAGGCCGGCTCACTGAAAAAAAAGTCCCGAAGCTCAAGGCGATTCAGCCTCGCCGGGACCAACTGTGGGGCCAGATACTATGCCCGGGTGCTCCTGCTGTCAAGGCAGGGAGCGGACTCGACCCGTTCTCGCGACGCGCGCGCGCGAGGGCCCTCGCTGCCTCAAGGCGATTGACCGGGATCGTGAGGAGCAGCCCCTGGTCCCGGTCCGCCACGAGCAGGTCGCCACGCGGCATGAAGGCCAGTCCCCGGACCCCGGGGTGGCCAACCAGCAGGGGAGTGCGGCGCCCGTCCGGCGTGATCTGCCAGACAATGCCCCGCCCCGACTCGGCCACCACGATCTCCCCTCGCCGCCCGGCCACCACGGCGATCGGGGCGTCCAGCCCCGTCACTCGCTCGACGAGGTCCCCATGCCGGCTGACCTCGATGACTCGGCCCACAGGCCCGGGCCGGTCAGCCGGCCCGAACTCGGCGATGACGAGCGTCCCGCCAGGCACCAGGGCCAGGCTGTGCGGGCGGGCCAACCCTGACACCCGGACCACACGGCGGCCGTCCGGCTTCACGGCCGTCAGGCGCCCGCCCTCGAACTCGAGGACGAGCAGGGTGCCGTCTGGCTCTCCCGCCAGTGCCACCGGCCCCTGCAGCCCCGCAGCCAGCCGGCGGCCGCGACCTCGCTGGACCATCGTCAGCTCTCCGGTCTCGTACTGCGCCACGCAGAGCGCGCCGTCCCTGTCCCGGACGAGGCCATGCGGGTCCCGCAGGCCGGCCGCCAGGAGCTCCCGATCGCGACCCGTGGGCGAAATGCGCAGGAGCTGCCCTGCCCGCTGCAGCACCACATAGACCGTCCCATCAGGGGTCACCACCGGGTCGCGTGGCCCGCCGTCCAGGCGGATCGCTCCGGGCGCAGGTCCCCCTTCGATGCGGGCTGCCCGCGTCGGCCCCTGGCGCCCCGTCCCCGCAGCGCACGCCGCGGAAAGAAGGGAGACTGCCAGGAGGACCCACCCCCGCCTGTCCCTCTTCGGAGCCATCGGCTTCTCGTACCCCCAGGCGCTGCGAACCGGTCCCTACGAAAGCAGCGCGCGGATCTCCAGCACTCGCTCGAGATGAGGCTCGTCCACACGCACCGGCACGAGGATGGGGATCTGCACCCCGGCCTCGTAGAACTCCTGGAGCTTCTCGACACAGGCCCTGGGCGGCCCGATCGCGGTGTCCTGGCCGACCTCCACGATCACGCTCCCGTAGTACCGCCTGAAGTAGGCGGCCATGGTCTCCTCGGCCCTGGCCAGGTGGTCGTCCACACAGACATAGGCCAAGCAGGCATTGCGCAGGAGATCGGGGTCGCGGCCGGCCCGCTGGGCAGCAGCCCGCACCTTGGGCCAGGCCTCACGGAAGCGCCGGGGCCCTCCGCCCCCGCCCACATACCCATCGGCGATCCGCCCCACCCGGTCCAGGGCCCGGTCTGCACGACCTCCCATCCAGAAGGGAATCGGGCGCTGGAGGGGCTTGGGCCCAATGTCCAGTTCCTTCACCTGATAGAACCGTCCCTCGTGGGTCACGGCCCCCTCGGTCCAGAAGCGGCGGATCAGGGCGATCGCCTCCTCGGTCCGCGCCCCGCGTCCTCGATAGGGCGTATCCGCCGCGATGAAGTCCGACTCCCGCGAGCCGACCCCCACCCCGAGGACCACCCGGCCGCGGGACAGGACGTCCAGGCTGGCCACCATCTTGGCCAGGAGCGCCGGCTGGCGCAGGGGGAGGAGGAAGATCGAGGTCCCGAGGCGCACGCGCTGCGTGACGGCAGCCGCCGCGGCCAGCGTGATCAGCGGCTCGAGGTTGTCGTAGACCAGCCGGTCGATGGTCCAGAGCGAATCGAATCCAGCCTGCTCAGCCCGGGCGGCCAGGCCGACGATGCTCTCCCGGCTCACTCCCGGAACGCTGTTCGGAAGACAGAGGGCCAGTGGACGTGCCATGGGGATTCTCCTTGGGTCCGGCGTCAGAGCCGCCCCATCTTAGGGATGCCCGGCGCCCCGGTCAAGCAGCCTGAGGGCCGGGTGGGCGGGCGAGGGGCGACCTGGACGGACCTGCGACAGAACGTTGACAGCACGCAGGGAGCCTGCCTAGGATACGCGCAATACGCGCGGACTGCGGCCGGCGAGAGGGTAACCGGGAAGATCCAGGAGGCGGCGGATGGCGAAAATGCTTCAGCGGATCCAGGTCAATGACCTCAGCATGGCCTACATCGCGCAGGGGCATGGCCTGCCCCTCGTCTTCCTGCACGGGCTTGGGGCCAGCGCCCAGCTCTGGCAGGACCTTTTCCCCCTGTACCGCGACCACTACCGGGTCATCGCGGCTGACACCCGCGGCCACGGGGAGAGCGCGAAGCCGGCCGGACCGTACTCCATCGCCCAGTTCGCCGGGGACTGGGCCGCGCTTCTGGCTGCACTCGGCGTCCGCCAGGCCTGCCTGGTCGGCCTCTCCATGGGCGGGGCCATCGCGATGGAACTGGCCCTGGCGCATCCCGAGCGCGTGGCGGCCCTCGTCCTGGCTGACACCTGGTCTTACCCGGACCCCGAGTTCTGCGGCCAGCTCGACCGCCGCGTGCTGCGCGGCAGCGAAGGCGGCGTGGAGGCCTACGCCCGCGAGGCCAGCACCCAGGTCTTCTCCCCGACCTACCGGGCCGCGCACCCCGAGGCCGTGGAGCGCTACGTCGAGAGCCGCAGGCAGCTCCCCCTCGAGCCGCTCCTGGCCGCGACGCGGGCCTGCCTCGCCTTCCACATCCGGGGCCGCCTGGGGGCGATCCGCGTGCCCACCCTCGTCCTGGTCGGCAGCGAGGACGTCCTCACCCCGCCGCGCCTGGCCCGGGCCATCCACGAGGAGATCCCCGGCTCGAAGTACGAGGAGATCCCCCGGACCGGCCACCTCGTCAACATCGAGCAGCCCGCCCGCTTCCGGGAGCTGCTCGACGTCTTCCTCGACGAGTTCCTGCCCGCCTGACCCGTCTAGCGCACCAGGAGCACGCCGAACACGATCAGGACGGTGCCGAGCAGGCGCGCGGCCGTGATCTGCTCGTGCAGCACCAGGAGGGCGATGAGCGAGGTGAAGAGCAGGTAGCTCCCGGAGATGGGGACCACCCGGGACGCCAGGTCGGCCTTGAGTGCGTAGAAGTAGAGGAGGACGCCGGTGGTCACGGTCAGGCTGGCCACGGTGATCCAGACAAAGGTCCGCATCGGAAGGTCGCCGAGCTCCCGAAACCCCCCGCTCAGCAGGGTGAGGACCGCCAGGCAGGCCGTGGCGATGAGGGACCGCAGGGTCAGGGCCACGAGCGGGCTAGCATGAACCAGGGCGAGCTTCTCGAAGATGGGGGTCATGCCCCAGAAGAACGAGGCCAGGAGGGCAAAGACCAGGGGTGGCATCGGCTCACTCCGCGTCGCAGCAGGCGTTGGTGACAACCTCGGGCAGCACGGCAGCCCCTGCCCGGTGCGGGCGGGCGAGCACCCAGCTCACCTCTCCCACCCGCTCGAACCCCAGTCCCTCGAACAGGCGGATGGAAGGGATGTTGGCCTGGACGATGAAGCAGTAGGTCAGCCGCCCCCGCGCCAGGAGCTCCTGCACGAGGGCTGTGGTCACCGAGCGCCCGAGCCCTTCCCGGCGCCGCGCCTCCCGCGTATGCAGCATCCCGATGGCGCCGTCCGCATGCGTGACCACGAAGGCGACCAGCTCCTTCCGCTCGTAGATCGCGCAGGTCGGCCCGTTGAGGATGCGCCCCCGGCAGTAGTCAACGCGCTCGGGGCGGCCCCACAGCTCGGCCACCCGCGGGGCATCGTCCAGGCGGAGCGATTGGACCGGGTGGCGGAGCTGGGGGCGGAACCGCTCCGGCCGCAGATAGTAGAGGTAGCAGAGATTCTCGCGAATGACGTCGTGGCTCTCCTCGAGGACGTTCACCAGTCCACGAGGCAGCCCGGCGAACTTCAGCCCGTCCTCGGACGGCTCCAGGCTGATGAACACCTGCCGGGCGGCCGATCCGTCCGCGACCGCCACGTTGTACCACTCGTTGCCCCGGATCACCACCGCCTGGGGAGAGCGCGGGTCGTCCACCCAGATCGCCTCATAGTCGGGGGGGGCCTGCTCGAGGAATCCCCGGAGCTTCAGGTTCTCGAGCGGCCGGGCGTCGAGGAACGCCCGGACCGGCCCGAGGTCCGTCACCCGGATCAGCCGGCCGGGCTGCGCCAGAACCATATCCGTCCGCCTCAGATCATCGCGTCATCATGATGAGGCCCCCGCGCGGCGTCGGCCAGCCGATCCGTCACCGGATTTTGGCGCGCGCCATGATCGCGAAGACCCCCGCCCACCGGAGCAGGATGTTGCCGAGGATGAGCAGGAACGCCAGCGCGTAGCTCCCCAGGTGATCGAAGATCCACCCGGCCAGCCACGGCCCCAGCACCCCGCCCAGTCCCGAGCCAAGCTGGATCAGCCCGAAGATGGCCCCGAAGTGCCGCCCGCCGAACACGTCAGCGTGCAGGGCGGTCGTGACGCTCCCCGTCATGCCGAACCCCAGCCCGTAGCATATCGCATAGAGCGCGGGGAGCAAAGGCAGCGGGTCCCGTTGGATCAGGAGCAGCACCACCACGCCCCCGGCGGCCGCCACCGCGCCCAGGCTGTAGATGGCCCGCCGCCCCCACCGGTCCGCCAGGAACCCGCCGGCGATGTTTCCCGCCGAGCTGGTCACGCTCAGCACGCCCGCGATCGTGGCGGCCAGGTAGGCCCCATACCCCTGGTCGACCAGGAAGGCCACCTGGTGCATGGTCACCGCGCTGATGTTGATCCCGCCCAGGAATCCCAGGGCCGTGAAGAGCCAGAACTCCACCGAGCGGACCGCCCGGGGCCCGGTCCACTCGTCCCCGGCCGGGGAGGCAGGCGGCCCGGTCCGCTGAGGCGGCGGGCGCTGGAGCAGCAGGTTCAGTGGGATCAGGACCGCGGCGATGAGCACGGCCTGCAGCCGGTAGGCGGAACGCCACCCGAGCTCGGCGATGAGCCCCTGGTAGAAGGGCAGCAGCAGGAGGTTGCCCAGGCTCCGCCCCGCCCCCCCGACCCCCAGGGCGGTGGCCCGCTGCCGCTCGAACCAGCGGGAGATCACGACGGTGGTGGGGATGTAGCCGATGAGGGTGATCCCCAGCCCCACCAGCACGCCGTAGAACAGGTAGAGCTCCCAGAGGCGGGTGACCCCACTGGACAGCAGGAGGCCAACCCCGAGCACGAGGGCGCCAGCCGGCAGCAGCCGCCGCGGGCCGAAGCGGTCAAGGAGGGTGCCGATCGGGAACCCGCCCAGGGCGAACACGAGCATGGTGAGCGAGAAGGCCAGGGCGGTGTCCGCCCGGCTCCATCCCATCTCCTTGAGGATGGCGACGTAGTAGACTGAGAAGGACGCGGTGGTGGATCCGCCAACGGCCAGGGTGAGAAAGGAGACCCCGACGATGACCCAGCCATAGTAGAGCCTCACAGCCCGTTCATATCACCTTGCTCCACGCCCGGGCAAGGCGGCGCGCGGGAAGACTCCCCTCTGGCACGAGAGAGGGAGCACGGCGGCCCCCGCGAGACTGAAGCTGCTCAGGCCGGTCCCTGGGCTCTGGTCTCCCGCTTGACGGGGCCGGCCGCGCTTCCTATGCTGCGCGAGGTTGGCCCGTGGTGGCGCAGGAGGGGGGCAGATGCAGCGAACGCTCGGGGCCGTGCTGGCCGTTGTGCTGATCGTGGGCGTGGCGGCAGGAGCGCTGGCCCAGGCCAGGAAGGCCCCGCCCAGGGGGCTGGATGACCTGATCACGTACTTGAAAAAGCAAGGGTTCCAGGTGGGGCCGAAGGGCCCTGCCCGGATGCAGCTCCGGGACGTGGTCGAGGCGGCCTCTGTGACCATCAACGGGCAGTCCTTTGGGCTCTACCGGTTCGCGACCGAGGAGCAGGCCCGCCAGATGGTCGCCGGGGCGCCCCCCTTCGTCAAGATCCACGCCAAGGGGCGCCTCCTGCTGGGGCTGAGCCGCGATGACGGGGTCAACGAGAAGGTCAAGCAGGCCTTCGACCGCTTCCGGTGAATGGAGGTAGCTGGGGGCGGCTCCGTGACCTCCGTCACAGACCCTGGCTGCGGCACCTGGCTATCATGATTTCAGCATGACCCCTCAACCGGAAGGGGCTAGCCCGCTTGCCCTCCTCGGCGGCTAGCCCCTTCTGGTTTCCGCGCGGAGACCTACTTCTCGCCCGTGAGCCGCTGACGCTCCCGCTGCACCGCTTCCTTACCGGCCTCGACGGCGGCCGTCACGATGGACTTCTGGCGGTCCACGAACTCGCGTCCTTCCTCCAGCGTCTCCTCCACCCGCTTGCGCATCTCGCCCACGGTCTGCTCGACCTTCTTCCGCATCTCGTCGGCCAGGGGCGTGACCTTCTCCTTCACCTCCGCGCCGAACTCCTTGACCATCTCCCGGGTCTCCCGACCGGCCTTCGGTGCCAGGAACAGGGCCAGGCCCGCACCCACCAGACCGCCCAGGAAGAACGCCAGAGCCACGGCCGCCCCCGAGCTCTCCCGCTCATCCTCGCTCATTGTCCGTCCCTCCTTTCCTGAAGAGGTTCTTCACCAGGAACTCGCCCGCGGTCCTGAGCCCGGCGGTCAGGGCGGCGGCGTTCAGCAAATATGAACCGACCTTCCTCGGGGCCGCAAGGACCAGGTTCGTCGCCCGGAGAACCTCGTCGGAATATTCCATGGGGGTGGTGACCCGACCCATCATCTGCCGGCCCTCCTGCGTCGCCGCGCGGACCTCTCGCGTCATCTCCTCTAGAGCCGTCACCAGGGGGCCCAGGTCCCGGTCCAGCCGCTGCAGGGTCAGCTCCGCCGCCCGGGCCGTGCGGCGCACCTGCAGGAGGGTCGGGATCAGCACGGCCACGAGCGCGAGACCGGCGAGAGTCAGGAGCACCAGGGCTGCTGTGGCCATCCTATCCCTCGGCCGCGGCCGGGGCTTTCTCCAACCGCCGGAGCCGGGCAGCCTCGCTCTGGATCTTGCGGATCCGCCGCTTGAGCCGCTTGATCTGCTTGCGCGCCCCGACCAGGGAGGCCTTGTCCTTGGCCGCCAGGGCTTTCTCCCGGTCCGCCTTGACGGCCTGGATGCGGTGCTTCAGCTCCTTCACCGTGGGCTCGCCGGCCTTGGGCTTTTCATCCGTGGGCAGGCTCAGCACCTGCTTGAGGGCCCGGACCAGCTCGGCTTTCCCCATCCCGTGGACGCCCTTGAGCTCCGGGTGCTTGAGCGCCTCTTCCCGCAGCTTGACGACCGTCATCTTCTCCAGTTGTCGCGCGTCCATCCTGCCCTCCAGCCTTGCTGGCCTCGCTACCATCCAGCGTAGCCAAAGGGCCGCGAAAAATCAACGCCGGTGGTATCTAAGAGCCCGCCACCATGAAGAATTCAACGAGCGGGTTGACGAGGTCCTTGCCAACGACGTAAGGTTGCGCGATTCTGGTGGTGCCGGGGCCTGGCCGGCCGTGGCCGCCTGAGCGGGGCACCGGGACGGGCAGGGTATCCTGAAAGACGTCCATGAGTATTCGAAACAAGATCTTCGCCCTGGCGCTGCTCGGTCCCCTGCCTTTCCTCCTCTTCTCGATCTACTGGCTCTTCACCCGGTACGAGCAGATCCGCGTGCAGGCGGGCAATGAGTCGCTTCGGCTGGCCCGGGCCATCTCCCAGGACGTCGACGGGAAGATCCGGAGCGCGGACAGACTCGTGCCAGTCCTGGCCGACCATCCGGCTCTCCAGCAGCTCCGCCTCGCAGAAGCGAGCGCCCTTTTCCGTGATCAGCTTGCGCGCAATCCCGAGCTGACGGCCTTCGTGCTCTCCGACCCCGAGGGCCGCGCTCTCGCGACGGCGGTCCAGCCCCAGGCTGGCGAGCTCTCCCCTGCACCCCAGGAGTTCTTCAGAAGGGTCTCCCAGAGTGGCCGTCGGGTGGTCGGCCCGCTGCTCATCGCTCGGTCCACGGGCCGACCGCTTGGGCTCATCGGATATCCCGTAAAGGACCGGCACGGACGCGTGACCGCGGTCCTCGCTGCCGGGATGGACCTCCAGAAGCTGTGGGAGGGTTGGGCCAGACTTGGTCTGCCCCGCGGCGGCGCCATCACCCTCTTCGACGACCGCGGGACCGTGCTGGCCCGCGCGCCCGACTCCTACCACTGGGTAGGCAAACCGATTGCGAAGGAAGACCTCGAGCACAAGTACGGGACCTACGAAGCGTTTCGCCCCGACGGGGTCCGGCTCCTGGTCGCCGCGCATACGGCCGAAACCGCCCCCTGGACCAGCGCGGTCAGCATCCAGGCTGACCTCGCCTACGCCCCGGCCCGGCAGGAGCTCCTCCGGATGGGGGTGGTCGTCCTCACCATGCTCGTACTCTCACTGGGTCTGACCGTGCTCATCTCGGGTCCGATCATCGGCCGGCTGCGCCGGGTGGCCTCCTCAGCCCGGGCGATCGCCCAGGGACGGTACGGAGAGCCGCTCCCGGAGTGGCCCCGGGACGAGCTGGGGGAGGTGGCCCAGCAGTTCAACATCATGAGCCGCCAGGTCCGGTCCGCGCACGCGGAGCTTGAGGAGCAGGTTCGCGAAGCCACCGGGGAGCTGCTCCGTCGCAACGAGCAGCTCGCCGCCCTCAACGCGATCTTCCACGCCGCCAGCAGCACCCTTCGGCTCGATGAACTGCTCGGGAAGGTCCTCCGGGAGGTGACCCGGGCCCTCGACCTGGACGCGGGCGTGATCTACCTCGCGGACCAGGAGACCGAGGCGTTCGACCTGTTCGCGTATCACGGGCTCTCCGAGGCCTACTTCCAGGAGCCGGGCCATGCCCCTCAGGACGAGACCTGCAACCTCCTCCGGTGCCTTCGGGAGCGGCGCACCCTCGTCACCCCCGGACTGGCCGCGCCCGGCCTCGGCCGGAGCCTCTCCCGGGAAGGGATGGAGGCCATCGCCTTGATCCCGCTCGCGAACCGGGAGGAGCCGCTCGGGGTCATGGGGGTGGGCTCACGGACCCCGCGCGCCTTCGCCCCTGGGGACCTGGAGTTCCTCGATTCCGTGGGCAGCCAGGTGGGTGTCGCCATCGCCAACGCCCGGCTGTATGATTTGGCGCTCCAGGAGCGGGACCTGGAGCGCCGGACCGCCGATGAGCGGCGCCTGGCGGCACTGATCGAGCTGGCGGCCGCGGCGGCGCACGAGCTGCGTCAGCCGATGAGCGTGATCCTCGCCCGCGCCGAGCTGCTCCTGCAGGGGGTCCCCAAAGAGGATCCCCTCCACGGGTCCCTGACCGTCATTGTCCGGGAGATCGAGCGCATGAACGGGATCATCCAGGACCTGGGCCGGATCAGCGGGTATCAGGCCAAGCCCTACCCCGGCGGCCTGAGCATCCTCGACCTGAAGCGCTCCGCCGAGTCTGACGAGCTCTGAGCGGCCGTCTCCCTTCTATCCACCAGCTCCCTGTCCCGAGCCATGGCCAGCGGATCGCCTTCGCCCGGCCGAAGGCTGGGCCTTGACAACCCGGGAGGGTAGTGATAGCCACGACCCGGGGTTACCCTAAGACCTGAGAACGGCTGAGCCCGCAGGGCTCCTGGCAGGAGGGGGCGGCTGCGGTCATAGTGACGCCGTAGGGGAACGGACGAGCAAGGACGTACGGGATCCGAGGGTGAAGCTCCGGAGCACTGGGCGATCGCCAGGGAGGGAGATGATGAGACAGTGCGGGTGGGCCGTCGCGGCCGGAGTCATCGTGCTCATGCTGGTGGGCTGGGCTGGGCCGGCCATGGCTGGCCCCCAGATGCGGGTCGCCTACGCCGCGGTCAGCTCGATCTTCGCCGGGGTGTGGCTGGCCCACGATCTGGGCTACATCGAGAGACACGGTCTCAAGGCCCAGCTGATCTACATCTCCTCGGGAGGGACTGCGGCGCAGGCCCTGATCGGCGGGGACCTGGAGATGTCGATCGGGGCGAGCAACGCGGTCATCTCGGCCCAGCTCGGCGGGGCCCCCATCATCGCGATCGGGAGCGTCAACAGCAAGCCCGCCATGTCGCTGTACGTCCGCCGGGAGCGCACGGACATCGCCAGGGTCGAGGATCTCAGGGGGAAGACCCTGGGGATCACGCGCTTCGGCTCGAGCACGGACTTCGTGTCTACACTCCTCTTTCGGAAGTACGGGATCGAGCGGCAGGTCAAGGTCCTCGCGCTGGGCGGCGTCCCCGAGATGCACGCGGGGCTCCAGCAGGGGAAGATCGATGCCATGATCACGTCGCCCCCCGTCGGCCCCTTCGCGCGACACGTCATCAACCTGGCCGACATGGGGGTCGCCTTCTCGATGGACTACATGGCGGTGACACGGGACTACCTGCGCCGCTCGCCGGACACCGTGGAGCGCTTCTTCAAGGGCTACATCGAGGGGATCGCAGCGCTCCGGCAGCGCAAGGAGCAGGCCATCCGGGTCATCGCGAAGTATCTGCGAAGCGAGGAGCGGGCCCCGGAGGGATACGAGTACGCCGTGACCTACCTGGCCCGCGTCCCGCGCGTGGAGCCCGAGACCGTCTACAGCGTCCTCGATGTCCTCGGCAAGGGGCGCCTCCCTCTGGAGCAGTTCGCGGACAACACCATCCTCGACAAGATCGAGCGGGAAGGGTTCGTCGCCCGGATCTACCGAGAGGGGCGATGACCGAGCGCGAGTGGAGGAATGCCATGGAGCGCTACCGCGTCTTCTTCGGCGGGATCGCCGACGCCATGACGGCCCAGTCCTGAAGGGCGCGGGCCAGTCTCTCTGAGGGAGGAAGCCACGGTGACCGAGCAGGAGTGGAGGCGCGTCTTCGGCCAGGTCGTCCGCGACG
>JACPFL010000151.1 GCA_016183025.1 Deltaproteobacteria bacterium
GAGGAGCGGGCGAGGTACCTAAGGGAAGCGGTGGGACATTACAAGGAGGCGCTGACAGTCCGGACCAAGGACCGCTACCCGGTCGATTGGGCGATAACCCTGAACAACCTCGCGGGAGCCCTCACGGAGCTGCCGGTGCGGGACGCGGAGGAGCGGGCGGGGTACGTGGAGCAGGCGGTGGGGTATTACAAGGAGGCGCTGACGGTCTATACGCGGGACAGCTATCCGCATCTCCACGCCAGAACTGCCGCGAACCTCGGAATGCTTCTTTTCACCTCGGGAGCGAAAGCGGACGCCAAACCCTATCTGGAGAGCGCCTGGGCCCTCAGCAATTTCCTCCCAGATCAAGGCAAGGGGCTTGAGTCCTTCTTGAAAGCGTATGATGACTCAACCAAGGAGAAACCAACTCCGAAGCGACGACGCCCCTGACTTCATTTCGTCCGCTCCCAACGGAGCGACTTTGAGTTTGGCTTCGACTTCCCGTCCTCTTCGTTACCTTGCAGTCAGTTCGGCGCGGTCGCGGGAGCAGAGGTCCAGGGCGGCCAGGGCGTAGACCTTCGTGGCCGTGACCAGGTGCTCGATCCCGAGGCACTCCCCCTTGTCCTGGTAGTACATCCCGTACGCGCCCTCGGGGTTGATCCCGCCGGCGCCGTAGGTGATGGCCGGCACGCCGTAGTCGTGCATGATCGAGCAGTCGGCCGAGACCGCGTAGCGCTCCGGCTCGGGGAAGATCACGGCCCGGCCCGTCACCTGCCGGTGCGCGGCCTCCACGCTCCGCACGACCGGGCTCTCGCGGGGGACCTCGTAGCCGTCCCGGTAGAGGTAGAACTCCACCTCTGCCCGGAGCCCGGGGTCGCGGCGCCTGAGGCCGTCGAGCAGCTCCTCCAGGTCCCGCCGGACCGCCATCGGCTTGGTCCCGGGGATGGTCGTGATGTGGAGGTAGAGGTTGCAGAACGGGGCCGGGCAGATCGAGGGCTTGAACGGGTAGCCGCCGTCGATGGCGCCCACCCCGATCAGCGGCTTCATGAACGGGTGGCGGTACTTCTGCTGGTACCTCGGCTCCCAGGCCTTGATCGCCTGCATCACGGGCAGCATCTTCTCGATGGCGTCCACGCCGAGGTGCTTGCTGTAGGTGTGCTGCGGTACGCCCAGGGTCGTGATCTTGGCGAAGATGTAGCCGGTGTTCCCGGGCTGCAGGCGGAGCCCCGTCGGCTCGCCGACGATGGCCAGGTCGGCCGTGAGCCCGTGGTGCATCATGTACAGGGTCCCGGAGCCGCCGCCCCGGTACTCCCGCCCCTCGTACTGTTCCACCGGCGCCTTCTCGATCTCGCCGACCACGCCGGCCACGATCAGGTCGCCCTTCAGGGCGACGCCAGCCTTCTGCAGCATCTCCACGGCCATCAGGTAGCCGGCGAAGGCGTTCTTCATGTTGGAGACGCCCAGGCCGTAGATCCAACCGTCCTCCTCGACTGCGTGGGCGCGGTGTCCCTTGCCCAGGTGCCGCTCCTTGCCGGTCGTGCTGGTGTCAAAGTGGGCCCCGAAGAAGAGGGTCGGGCCCCCGCCCGTCCCCTTCCACTCGCCGATCACATTGAGGCGCTCGGCTTCCACCTCCTGGAAGGTCACTCGAAGACCGAGGCGGTCGAGCTGCTCGCCGAGATACTGGCCAATGGCCTTCTCCTCCCCGGTCGGGCTGGGGATGTTCACGAGGTCCTTGAGGGTCTGGGTCAGGCGTTTGCGGTCGAGCGCCTTCAGGACCGCTTCCTGCAGCCGGCTGGAGGACCGGGGGCGACGGGTCGCTTGGCGCGGCGACGAACGAGCCATAGGCCGTGGGCTCCTCTGCGGGCAGGGGCTAGCGCGTGAGCAGATGCTTGGGCATCTGCTGGCGGGGGGCCTCGATCACACGGACCCCCTCGGTTTCCTCGATGTGCCGCACGAACCGGTACTTCATCTCGAGCCCATCCATGTAGACGGCCGGGAGGTCCTTGGCCCCCGGGGCGACCTTGGCCACGATGAAGGCCAGCCCGTCGCGGCTGAAGGCCTCAGCCGCGGCCTGCCGGAACTCCTCCAGGGTGCGGGTCGTGACGGCCCCGGCGATCCCTGAGCCCCTGGCGATGACCGCCAGGTCCGTACCCATGGCCGTGTGGGAGGGGATGCCACCGATGGATTCGTAGCACTCGTTGTCGATCACGACGACCTTCAGGTTTGGCGGCTTCAGCAGCCCGACGGTGCAGATCGCGCCAAGGTTGATGAGGACGCTGCCATCCGCGTCGATGGCTACGACCCGACGGCGGGGGAGCGCCAGGGCCAGGCCCAGGCACAGGGGCGTGACCTCCCCCATGGCCAGCCGCAGGTTGGCCGGGCCGGGGCGCAGGGCAAACCACTCGTTCTCGATCCCGCCCGGCGGGATCACGACGAGCGCGTCGCCGACCAGGGGCGCGAGGACCTCCAGGCAGTCGTACCGCGTCACCTCGTAGCGCGTCACCACAGGGCCTCCCCGCTGGCCACCAGGGCGAAGTGGTACTTCGAGGCCTCCATGCTGCGGAACGCCCGCCGGATGGCCCCGTCCACCTCCTCCGGCCGGCGCAGCACGACGTAGGGGATCCGCAGGGCCTTGAGCAAGGGCTCCATCACGACCCCGTGGTTCACCGCCCACCAGTTGCCGTCGCCGGGCTCGCCGCGATAGCTCATGAGGAGCAAGGCGGGGATACCGAAGGAGATCCCCAGGCGGGCCAGCGCCTCGCTCGCCACGCGGAGGCCGGAGTTCTCCATGAGCATGATGGCCTTCTTCCCGCCCAGCCAGGCCCCGGCGCAGATCCCCACGCCCTCCCCCTCGTTCGTGACCGGGATGAACGTGAAGTCCGGGTCCTCGCGCACCAGCCGGAAGAGCTCGTAGAGGCCGGTATCGGGAAGCCCGCAGACGAACTCGATCCCCGCGGCCTTCATCTCCTTTACGAAGAGCTCCGCCACGGCTTTCTTCATCGCGCTCAGGTCTCCGGGGATGTGCCCGCGGCTCCGGCCACAAAGAGACCCCTCGAATAACAAACTCATCGGAGGGGTGTCAAATCGTTTGGTATAGTCACGCCGCCCGAACGCTGTGGACGGGACGGAAACCGGATGCCGGAGGGCGGGAGGAGGGGCCCATGCGCCTGGGGTGGATCACGCTGAGCCTGCTGGCCTCGCTCTGCTGGGGCTCCCAGGGGGTGCTGATGAAGTTCGCCCTGCGGAGGATCGACTGGCCCACGGCTTACAGCATGGCCAACCTGGGCGCGGTGGCCCTGGCCGTCGTGGTCGTCCTGTGGCTGGGCCTGGCCGGCCGCCCGATCGTCAGCCTGCAGGCCGGCGGGATCATTGCCTTCGTGGCCCAGATCATCGGGACGGGCGGCGTGCTGTTCGCGTACCTGGCCTTCTCCCAGGTGGCGATCGGCCGCGCCATCGCCATCATCTCCATCTATCCGGTGCTGACGGCCCTGGCCGGCTCGATCTTCCTGGGAGAGGCGATCGCGCTCCGGCACTGGGTGGGGGTCATCCTGGCAGTCATCGGCGTCCTCCTCGTCTCATCGTAAGCTCGACGCGCAGGGGCGCTCCGGGGGCTGGACACGGGCAAGGCAGAGCAAGGGCCCTCGGCGCGACCGGGCACCGACCCTGAGCGTCAAGCAGCCTGCCGGGAGTGGATTGACAGGGTAGGAGGGGCGTGTTATCCCTGCCGCGGTCGCCGGGGCCGCTGGCCGCGCCGGTCAGGGCGTCGCGGGAGGCCTCGGCGCGAGGAGGAACAGCGATGGACCGGTACTTCGTGCTCGACTGGCACGTGCACGCGGGGGAGGCGGAGTTCTTCGAGCGCTACCCGCACTACGCCGACTCGTTCCGGGCGTTCTGGCAGCCCTTCGCCGAGCAGTACGGGGTGGACATCTTCGGCACGATGAACATCTCGCTCGCCGACAAGGTGAAGATGGTGCAGGCCGCGGGTGTGGACCGGGCCGTGCTCATCGGGCTGGACTTCGAGCCGGACTTCCCGTTCAAGTTCCCGCTGGAGTACCTGGCCGGGCTCGAGAAGCAGCACCCGGACGTCATCACGGCCTTCCCCTGCCTGAACCCCAAGAAGGGGGTGGAGCGGGCGGTGGAGGAGCTGCAGGAGATGCACCGGCTGGGGTTCAAGGGCGTGAAGATGTACCCCTGCTTCTGGGGCGACCCCTCGGACCGCCGCTTCTACCCCCTGTACGAGAAGCTCGCGGAGTACGGCATGATCGCCATGTTCCACATGGGCTCGCAGATCGCGCCGGGCGCGCGGCTCAAGTGGTGCCTGCCGTACCTGCTCGACGACGTGGCCATGGACTTCCGGGAGCTGACGATCGTGGTCGCCCACATGGGGTGGCCGTGGATCGGGGAGTGCGTGATGGGGCTGGCCCGGAAGAACAAGAACGTCTACTTCGACACGGGGAGTCTCGGCCCGCGCCAGCACTGGGGGAACGTCCAGTACACGGCCAACGAGGGGATCTACCACTACATCGAGCAGCGCCTGCCGGACCGCATCCTGTACGGCTGCGACTACCCGAACATGACGCCCAAGGAGATGGTCGCGGGGTTCAGCCGGCTCCCGGTGGGCGAGGAGTTCAAGCGCCAGTTCCTCGGGGAGAACGCCCGCCGGCTCCTCCGCCTCTGACCCGGGCCGGCCGCCGGCCCCCTCCTCCGCGCTCGTGGCGTGACCGTCCATGAAGGTCGGCTACTGCTTCGATGGCATGGCCCCGGTGCCGGAGATGGTGGCGCTGGCCCGGGAGGCCGAGGCCGCCGGCGTGGAGTCGCTCTGGCTGGCCGAGCACCTCTGCTTCCGCGACGCCTTCGCGCCGGCCATGGCCTGCCTCGCCGTGACGGCCCGGGTCACCGTGGCCCCGGCCGCCGTCACCCCCTACACCCGGCACCCGATCATCGCGGCGATGACCGCGGCGACCCTGGCCGAGTTCGCCCCGGGCCGGGTGATCCTGGCCGTCGCTACGGGGAACCCGGTGGCCCTCGGGGAGTGCGGGCTTGTGCCGGAGAGACCGCTCTCGGCCGTGCGGCAGTTCGCCGCCATCGTCCGGGCCCTCTGGCGGGGAGAGGCGGTGACCTCGGACGGGGCCGCTTTCCGGATGCGCGGGGCCCGGCTGGGGTTCACCCCGCCCGCCCCGATCCCGCTCTACGTCGCAGCCATGCGGCCGCGCATGCTGGAGCTGGCGGGCGAGATCGGTGACGGCGTCCTCCTCTCGGGCGGGATCTCGCCGGCCTTCATCCGGCGCTCGGTCGAGCAGGTGCGGGGCGGCGCGCAGCGGGTGGGACGGCCGCCCGCGGAGCTCCAGGTCGCGGGGTTCATCGTGACCTCTGTCCATCCCGACGAGGGCGAGGCCCTGCGGGCGAGCCGGGAGTTCCTGGCGTACCTCTTCCGGAGCCGGGCCTTCACCGAAAACCTGGAGTTCACCGGGACGCCGCTGGACCAGGCGGAGCTGGCCGCGCACC
>JACPFL010000147.1 GCA_016183025.1 Deltaproteobacteria bacterium
CGAGGCGGTGCTCAAGGGGCAGCGCCTGGAGGAGGCCGTGGCGGCGGCCGCCGGGGAGGCGGCGGTGGCCGGGGCCAAGCCGCTGGCCAAGAACGGCTACAAGGTGCCGCTCACCAAGACCCTGGTGAAGCGGGCCCTGCTCGCCCTGGCCTAGGCGGATCGGAGTGCGGGAGGAGGCCCGGCCGGCCAGGAGCTGACCGGGTCCTCCTCTGGTTGCCGTGATGTCTGAGCTGGTGACCGCACCCCCCCAAGGGCTCGCGCCGACAGCCCCGTCTCCTCCAGCCGGTCAGGAGCCCTCGACGGCTGTCTCCGATCCCTCCGCCGTCTGGGTGGAGCGGCTCCGGACCTCCATTGAAGCGTTCAACCTGTACCGGCAGGGCCACCCTGAGGAGCCTGTCATGCTCGCCGGAGCGGACCTGCGGGAGCTGGACCTGGCCGGCGCAGACCTGCACGCGGCCACGCTCTTCGAGGCGAACCTCGGCTGGGGGAGCCTGGAAGGGGCGAACCTGGAAGGGGCGGACCTGCGGCGCTGCAGCCTGGAGGGGTGCAACCTGGCCGGTGCCCGCCTGGACGGCGCCCAGATGGAGTGGGCCAACCTGCGCCACGCCAACCTGCGGAGGAGTAGTCTCCGGCAGGTCTCGCTCCGCTGTGGGATTCTGGAGAGCGCGGACTTGCGGGAGGCCGATCTCGAAGGGGCCTACCTCGAGCGCGCCATTCTCCGTGATGCGGACCTGACCGGGGCGATCTTCCGGGGGGCCTCGCTGGTCGAGGCCGATTTCCGCTGGGCGCAGTACCAGGGAGCCGAATTTGCGGACACGGACCTGACCCGGGCCCTCATGTGAGCAGGCAGCACCCCCGGGGCTCGGCGTGTGGCGCGCGCCTCTCCTGATCAGGCGCGCTTCACCTCGATCTGGTTGCCGTCGGGGTCGACGATATAGAGCGAGGGGCCGAACCCTGTGGCCCCACCTCGCTGCATGATGTCTCCCACCGTCGGGATCCCTTCCTCCCGGATCTTCGCGATGATCGCCTCCCACTCCGCCGCCTCGAAGGTCAGGCAGAAGTGGTCGATGCCCGCCGGCTCCTCCGGATCGTGCGTCTGGAACTCCGGCCGGTAGAGCAAGAAGATCAGACTCTGCCCGACCTTCAGGCCGGCCGCATCGGTGCCATTCTCGAACCGGCGCCGCTCCGCGATCGGGAACCCGAACAGGCCCGTGTAAAACGCGATGGCCCGCTCCAGATCGGTCACCTTCACCCCCGCGTGGTCCAGTAGCACCATGGCCCCCTCCGAGCATCGGCCTCACGCGCCGCGATTGGGCGGCGCGGCAGGCCGCCTGCACCATCCCAGGCTGTCAGCCTAGCCGGATCGGCGCCGGCCGCTGCTGCGGGTCCGCGCCGGCCGCGGCCGGGCCTGGATGAGCTTCCCCCACTTGGCCATCACCTGCGCCTTCAGCTCGGGGCTGGCTTCCGCCACGGCGGGAAACTCCTCCCGCCACTCGTAGGGGCGGCAGGCCTCGACCACGGCCCGGGAGTTGAACCCCTTCTGCCCGGGCCGGATGATCGGATCCAGCGGGCCGCTCCAGGCGCGGCGCAGGATGTCGATGGAGCTGGCCGGATCGCACCGGGTCGCGAGGGCCCAGAGCACGTCGTAGGTGTTCGTCGGGTCGATGTCCTCGTCCACCACGATGGCGAAGCGGCCCAGGTACGCCCCGGCGTGGCACTGGGCCAGGAGCATGGCCGCCTGCTTCGCGTGCCCGGGGTAGGCCTGCTTGATGGCGATGATGTTCAGCAGCCGCCCCCCGCCCGCATCGTGACACCAGACCCCCCGCACGTTGGGGCAGCCCGCCTTCTCCAGGTCGTCCCAGAGCAGGGCCGACTTCATGACGCTCTTGCTGAGCGAGTAGTCGAACGGGGGCCGGCCCGGGCGCACGCAGCCGAGGATCGGCTGGTTGCGGTGGTAGACCGCCTTGACCCGGATGACCGGCTCCTCCCGCGCGCCGCTGCCGTAGTACCCGGCCCATTCCCCGAACGGGCCCTCGCGCCGCCGGTCGGTGGGGATGGCCTCCCCCTCGAGCACGATCTCGCTCCAGGCCGGGATCGGCAGGCCGGTGTGCCGTCCCTCGACGACTTCGATCGGCTCGTCCTTGAGCCCCCCGGCGTAGTCGTACTCGGAGCTCCCGAACGGCATCTCGTTGTCCTGCCCCACGGGGATGGCCACCGGGCAGGGCTCTCCCCGGGCGAAGTACTTGTCCCGATGGATCCGCCCGTGCTTCCCGGGGGAGATGTAGAACCCCACGGTCCGCTGATCGTGCACCATCACCCGGTAGGCCCCGAAGTTCACCCACCCCTCGTCGGGGTCTCGCGTGATCACCATGACGCCCGTGCCGATGTAGCGGCCGCCGTCGAGCTCGTGGACGAACGGGATGGGGAAGCGTAAGAGATCCACCGCCTCCCCCTCCATGACGTTCTCGAAGATGGGTCCCCAGCTCACGATCTTGGGGGGGATCGGCGTCAGGGTGCGGAGCTTCTCCCGGAGCGCGCCCACCAGGCCCAGGGCGTGGGGCTGGATCGGGAGCCCCAGGGTCAGGGCCAGCCGGCGGATCGACCCGGTCTGGCCCCAGAGGGCCCGGTACCCCCGCGGATAGTCCACGATGTTGTCAAACAGGATGGCCGGCGGGTTCTCCCGCTGCTCCCGGAACGTCAGCTCGGTGATGGTGGACATCTCCAGATGCCAGTGGGCTCTGCGGATGCGCTTGAGCTCCCCCAGCTCGTCCACCCGGACGATCCAGTCCCGCAGGTCTCGATAGGACATCTTTCAGACTCCGGTATATTGGCCTCGTCCGGAAGGGTCGGGCCGCAGTCTTCGCGGCCTCGCTCCTCGGACACGGAGCGAGACTAGCACCGTCCGGTTGTGCACGTCCAGCCCGCAGCACCGGCGCCCCCCGTTTCGGCCAGGTCGGCCAGGCTCCCCGGTTGTCATCCCGGCGGCTCTGTGGTAGGAAAGGCTGGAAGCTTCCTGTCGGCACCAGATTGACTGAGCCCGAGGGCCGGTGGCGGGCGCCGATCGGCTGGGGTGGGAGGGAGTGATGGCTGAGCTCGATCCGATCACCTTCGAGGTGATCTGGCACAAGATCCAGCAGGCCTGCGAGGAGATGGGGATCAGCTACGTGCGCTGCTCCGGCTCCCCCGTCATCCTCTCCGCCAACGACTTCAACGTGGCGATGACGCTGCCGGACGGCGCGCTGGCCGCCATGGGACCGTTCATGACCGTCCACGCCAACGTGAGCTCCCTGCTGGTGCGGAGCCTCCTCGAGCGCTTCACCCCCGAAGAGATCCACGACGGGGACATGTTCATCTGCAACGACCCCTACCTCGGCGTGGTCCACCAGGCCGACCTCTCCATGCTCCAGCCCGTCTTCTACGACGGGGAGCTGGTGGCCTGGACCGTGTCGACCGGGCACCAGGTCGACATCGGAGGGATGGACCCCGGCGGCTTCTCCATGGCCGTGGTGGACGTGCAGCAGGAGGGGCTTCGGATCCCACACGTGAAGTTCGTGGAGCGGGGGGCGCTCAGGCGCGACATCTTCGACTGGATCCTGAATCAGGTGCGGGATCCGATCGTGGGGCTCGACCTGAAGGCCCAGATGGCGGCCAACACCACCGGGGCCCGGCGGCTGCGCGAGCTGATCGAGAAGTACGGCCTGAAGCGCGTGCACGGGGTGCTGGAGGGGATCATCGAGCACTCCGAGGCCCGGCTTCGGGCCCGGCTGCGCGAGCTGCCCGATGGGACCTGGCGCGAGGTGCAGTACCTCGACCACGACGGCCACGGGCCCACCGTCCGCCAGCTCGTGGTGACCATGACCAAGGCCGGCGACCGGCTGACCTTCGACTTCACCGGGACCGACCCGCAGGCCCGGAGCTGCATCAACTGCACCCGCTCGATGATGATGGCCGGGCTGCTCACGCCGGTGCTCGTCATGCTCTGCTACGACATCCCCTGGAACGAGGGGATCCTGCGCTGCATCGAGACAGTGGCGCCCGAGGGGACGCTCAACAACGCCACCTACCCGAGCCCCTGCTCCATGGCCACGCTCGGGGCGGGGTGGATGACCGCGAACCTCTGCATGATGACCATCGGCAAGCTGCTCTCCACCCACGAGCGTTACCGCCGCGACGTCATGGCGGGCTGGGTCGGCTCCTGCCAGTACCCCGCCCTCGCCGGGATCAACCAGCACGGGCGGCGCTTCAGCGCGGCCGAGATGAGCCACCACGCCGGCGGAGCCGGGGCCCGCTGCGTCCGGGACGGGGTGGACATGGCCGGGGTGGTCTTCAACGTCACGCCCAGTATCCCCAACATCGAGGAGAACGAGTACACGTTCCCCATCCTCTACCTGTTCCGCCGGCAGCTCCAGGACTCGGGCGGGCCCGGCCGCTACCGGGGCGGCGCCGCGGGGGAGATCTGCTACGTCCTGCACGATGCCCCGGCCCACGAGCTGCAGACCGTCCTGGTGTCGTCCGGGGCCGAGATGCCCAACGCCATGGGGCTCTTCGGCGGGTTGCCCGGCGGGACGATCCGGTGGGTCCGGATCCGCGGGGCCGACATCCGGGAGCGGCTCCGGGATGGCCGACCGCTCCCGGCGACTCTGGACGAGATCCAGGGGGAGCGCGAGGTCTTCCCGCCGATGCACCCGCGCCTCCCGTTCGTGGAGGACGAGGCGTGGTACTCGAACTGGCAGGGGGGCGGGGGGTACGGGGACCCGCTGGACCGGGACCCGTCCCTCGTGGCTCGCGATGTGGTGAACCAGTTGGTCTCCCCGGCCAGCGCGGAGGCGATCTACGGGGTGGTCTTCCGGCAGGGCACGAGCGAGCCGGACGTGGCGGCCACCGCGCAACGGCGACAGGCGCTGCGGCAGGCGCGCCTCGGGAACGGGGAGGGCCGGGGATCGCAGAGCACGGTCCCAGAGACCGCTCCGGCCTTACTGGGGCGGGGCGAGCGGCTGCAGCCGGGCGAGATCGGGCCGGCAGCCAGGTTCAAGGTGGGGGACCTGCTGGGCCTGGCAGAGGATGGTCGGGCCTGGTGCCTGCGATGTGGGGCCATGCTCTCCACGGCTGGGAACTACAAGGAGCGGGCCATCCGGTGGGAGGCGCCCCTCAGCGCAGCGGGGCCAATCCGGGGGGAGCTGTATGACCGGGGCCGGTTCGTGCTGGCCTGCTGGGGCTGTCCGGGGTGTGGCGTGTTGCTCGACGCGGGGGTGCGGCTCAAGGGGAGCCCGGAGTGGGCCGACATGCAGCTCCGCTCGACGGCGCGGGCCCAGCACACGGGACGCTGAGCGCGAAGGAGGGAGGACGATGAGAGCCGACAGGGGGTCCATGACCAATCGGTGTCGGGCTGGAGCGGGCCGGCCATTCGCGGCGGTGCTGGTGGTGGGCCTCGTGCTCGCCTGGGTGCTGGGGGGAGCCAGTGGGGCAGCGGCGCAGGCCCGGCCGGTGAAGATCGGGGCGCTGCTGGCCTTCACGGGGCCGCTGGCCCTGAACGGGGAGAGCGTCTGGGTCGGCCTGGACATGGCGCTGACCCACGCAGGGCATCGGGTCGCCGGGCGCCAGATCCAGGTCATCAAGGAGGACACCCAGAGCAACCCGAACATCGGGCTGCAGAAGGTCAAGCAGCTCATCGACCGGGACGACGTGGATATCATCGTGGGCCCCATCTCGAGCGCCGTGGCCGCGGCCATCCGCGACACCATCCACCAGCGGAAGAAGCTCCTGATCGTGCCGATGGCGGGGGACATCGAGATCACGAAGATGCACCTGTGCAGCCCCTACATCTTCCGGGTGGGGATCAACAACTGGAACCAGGCCTACCCGTTCGGGACCTGGGCGAAGCAGCACATCGCCGACCGGTTCTACATGGCCGGGTCGAACTTCGCCTACGGGCAGCAGTCCACGCGCTTCTTCGCCGAGGCCTTCGAGAAGGCGGGGGGCAGGATCATCGGCAAGACCATGGTGTCGCTCGGGACGAAGGACTACGGCCCGTACCTGACGCAGATCGCGGCGGCCAACCCGCCGGCGCTCTTCGTCATCTTCCCGGGCACCGACGGGGTGAACTTCGTCAAGCAGTTCCACGACTTCGGGCTGCACAAGAAGATGAAGATCACCAACGGGNNNCCCAGGGGGAGGCCGCGGTCGGCGCCATCACCTCGGCCAACTGGGCGCCCACGCTCGACACCCCGACGAACCGGCGCTTCATGGAGGCTGTGCGGAAGTTCTCGCCCAGGACCAACCCGAGCTTCAGCGTGGTGCAGGGATACGACTCGGGCCTGGTCATCCTGAAGGCACTGGAGCAGTCGGGCGGGGATGCGCGGCCGGACCGCCTGATCCCCATCCTCGAGAAGCTCAAGATCGAGAGCCCGCGGGGCACGTTCGAATTCGACGAGCAGCACGAGGGGGTCTACCCGATGTACGTCGTCGAGATCCGGATGGTCGGGGGGAAGGCGACCCCGGTCGTCATTGAAAACATGGGGCGGATCAAGACCCCCAACATGGGCTGCACCCTGCTGAAGTAGCCGCGGCTGACAGAGGGGGGCGGTCGCCAGGGGCCGCCCCCGGCCTGATCCCAGCCCCATGCCACCGCTCTCCATCTGGATCACTCAGGCGCTCAATGCCTTGTCCACCGGCACGCTCCTGATCCTCATCGTCGCAGGCCTCTCCTTTGTCGCCGGCATGATGAAGGTCATCAACATCGCGCACGCGGCCTTCTACATGCTGGGGGCCTACATTGGCTTCAGCGTGCTTCACTGGACCCAGAACTTCTGGGTCGCCGCCCTGCTGGCGCCCCTGGGCGTGGGCGTCCTCGGACTCCTCATCGAGGTGAGCGCGATCCGCCCGCTCTACCGGCGGGACCCCCTCTATACCCTCCTCCTCACCCTGGGGCTCACCCTCGTCCTCATCCAGCTCGTCCGGGTCTTCTGGGGCTCCCAGATCCGCTCCATCGACACGCCGGCCTTCGCCCAGGGGATGGTCAACCTGGCAGGGATCCTCTACCCCAAGTACCGCCTGTTCATCCTCCTCTTCAGCGGGGTGGTGACCCTGGCGGTGTGGCTGTTCCTGGCGCGGACCGAGATGGGGCTGGTGGTCCGGGCCGGGACCTACGACCCGGAGATGGTGAACGCCCTCGGGACCAATATCTCCCGGGTCTTCACGCTGGTCTTTGCCTTCGGGGCGGCCCTGGCGGCCCTGGCCGGCGTGCTCGTCGGGCCCCTGACCAGCGCCTACCCGGAGATGGGGATCGAGATCATCATCGACGCGTTTGTCGTGCTCGTCATCGGGGGGATGGGGAGCTTCAAGGGCGCGGTGATCGGCTCCCTGGTCGTGGGGCTGGCCGCCAGCTTCGGGGCCGCGATCTGGCCCGGCCTGGCGCGGGGCGCTATCTTCCTCCTCATGGCGCTGGTGCTGCTGGTCAGGCCCACCGGCCTGTTCGGGGAGGCGGAGCTGTGAGCGCGGTCGCCCTCCAGCCCGGGGCCCCCTGGCCGGCCCGGGCGGGCATCGGCCTCCTGCTGGCCCTGCTGCTGGCCTTCCCGCTGGGCGGTGAGCGGCTCTTCTCCGGGTTCTACGTGGACCTGGCCACCAAGATCTACATCTACGGCCTTTTCCTCCTGAGCTACGACCTGCTGGCGGGGTACACGGGCCTGGTCTCCTTCGGCCACGCCCTCTTCTTCGGCCTGGGCGCCTACGTCACCGCGCTCACGCTGCTCCACGTGACCGCTTCGCTCTGGGCTGCGCTGGCCGCCTCCCTGGTGGCCGCGCTCCTCGTCGCGATCCCCATCGGCTTTCTCGCCATCCGGACCCGCGGGGTCTACTTCGTGTTCATCACCCTGGCATTCGCGGAGCTGTTCTACCTCATCGCCTTCCACTGGTTGCCGGTCACGGGCGGGGAGAACGGGCTGACGCGCATCCCGGCGGCGGCCCTCGGCCCGCCGGGGCTCGCCCTGGACAGCCCGGCCAGGAACTACTACCTTGCGCTGGCGTGCCTGGTGGGCGGGTATCTGCTGAGCCGCGCCCTGGTCACCTCCCCCTTCGGCCATGTGCTCGTGGGGGTCCGCGAGAACGAGGAGCGGATGGAGTTCATGGGCTACCACGTCATGCAGGTGAAGCGGCGGGCCTTCGTGCTGTCGGGACTGCTGGCAGGGGCGGCAGGCGCTCTGCTGGCGAGCTACCAGCGCTTCGTCTCCCCGGACGTGATGCACTGGCTCACGTCGGCTGACGCGGTGGTGATGACCTGGCTCGGCGGGGTGGGGACCCTCGTGGGGCCGGTGGTGGGCGGCGCGGTGGTCATCTACGCCGGCAACCTCCTCAGCTCGCTGACCGAGCACTGGATGATCGTGATGGGGGGGATCTACGTGGCCTTCGTGCTCTTCTCCCCCCGTGGGATCGTGGGGCTGGCCCAGCAGGGGATGCAGCGGTGGTGGGGCAGCCGATCCTGAAGATCGAAGGGCTGACGAAGTCCTTCGGCCGGTTGGTGGCGGTCAAGGAGGTGGACCTGACCGTGCAGCCGGGGGAGCTGAAGTCGATCATCGGCCCCAACGGGGCCGGCAAGACCACCCTCTTCAACCTCATCACGGGCCGGCTCAGGCCGGACCGCGGGCGGGCGCTCTTCCGCGGGGAGGAGATCACGGGGCTCCGCCCCCACGAGATCATGACCCGGGGGATGGCCCGCTCCTTCCAGATCACCAATATCTGCCCCAATCTGACGGTGTTCGAGAACGTGCGCCTCGCGGTGCAGCGTCGGGTCCTGGGCGGGCCCGGGG
>JACPFL010000156.1 GCA_016183025.1 Deltaproteobacteria bacterium
GGGGCTGGAGCGGCACGAGTTCTTCGCCAACCCCTGGGACTACTACGCGCACAAGCACGGCGGGGACCGCGGCCGTCCCGGGGCCGGCGGGCGTGGGCGGGCCCGCCGATGAGGGGGCGGGGCGTCGGGGAGGGGCGCGCATGAGGCTTCGCGAGTGCATCGAGCGGCTGGAGAAGGAGGGCGAGCTCCTCCACGTGCGCCGCGAGGTCAGCAGGACATTCGAGCTGGCCGCCGTCTCGAAGAAGCTGGACGGGTCGCAGGCGGCGATCTTCGAGCGGGTCCAGGGCGCCAGCATGCCCGTGCTCATCGGGACTGATGGGACCAAGGAGCGGATCGCCCGGAACCTCGGCCTGCGCGCCCGGGACCTCGGGGAGCGGTTCCGCCAGGCCATTGAGCAACCCATCCCCCCGAAGCCTGCCGGGGACGGTCCGGTCCGGGAGAAGCGCGTGAGCGGCGCGCCGGACCTGGACGTGCTCCTGCCCGTGGTCCATCACTACGAGAAGGAGCCGGCGCCCTTCATCACGAACGGGATCGTGGTCGCCCGGGACCCGGACTCCGGAGTCCAGAACGCCTCCTTCAACCGGTTGCAGCTCAAGGGCGGGGCCCGCACCGGGATCCTCATCCAGCCCCGCCACCTCTTCCAGATCTATGAGAAGAACCGCGCTCAGGGGAAGGCGACCGACGTCGCGGTGGTGATCGGGACGGAGACAGCGGTGCGCCTGGCCTCCGCCACCTGGGGGACGTCCATCCCGCTGGAGCTGGACGAGTTCGCCATCGCCGGGGGCCTGCGGGGGGAGCCCCTGGAAGTGGTCCGGTGTGAGACGATGGACCTCGTGGTCCCGGCCGACGCGGAGATCGTGCTGGAAGGCCGCATCCTCCCCGGCGCGCTCGAGGAGGAGGGGCCCATGGCCGAGTTCACGGGGGTGTATGGCGGGATCGGGCCCAAGCACGTCATGGAGTTCCACGCGATGATGATGCGGGAGGACGCCCTCTACCAGGATCTGCTCCCCTTCACCAACGAGCACCACCTCCTGCTCTCGCTCCCCTACGAGCCGGTCCTGTCGCGCACGGTGCGCGGGATGATCCCGGGGCTGAAGGACGTCTACATCACCCCTGGGGGGTGCGGGAAGTTCTACACCGTGCTCTCCATCAAGAAGCAGCACGACGGCGACGCGAAGAACGCCATCATCGTCGCCCTCTCGGCCATCCGCGACATCAAGGTGGTGATCGTCGTGGACGAGGACATCGACGTGAACAACCCCAAGGAGGTGGAGTACGCCATCGCGACCCGCGTGCAGGGCGACCGGGACGTCCTGCTCCTCCCCGGGTGCAAAGGGAACGAGCTGGACCCGATCCAGGACGTCTACGACTACGTGACGAAGATCGGGATCGACGCCACGAAGCCGCTGGACAAGGCCGCCCGCTTCGAGCTGGCCCGGATCCCCGGCTACGACACCCTGGACCTCAAGGACTACCTCTGAGCAGACCGTGAAGTTCGGACTCATGCTCTCGGCGCAGCACCAGCCGGGGGCCCCCATCCTCCGCCGCTTGCACGAGCACCTGGCGCAGGTGCGCCTGGCCCGCCGCCTGGGCTTCGACTCGGTGGCCATGGGCCAGCACTACCTCACCACCCCGTACCAGCACCTGCAGACGGTCCCCCTCCTGGGCCGCCTCGCGGCCGAGGCCGAGGGGATGGCCATCGGGGCCACCGTGCTCCTGCTCCCCCTGCACCACCCGGTGGAGCTGGCCGAGCAGGTCGCCACGCTGGACGTCATCACCGGCGGGCGGTTCATCTGCGGGGTGGGGGTGGGCTACCGGGAGATCGAGAACGAGGCGTTCGGCAGTCCCTTCGGCGAGCGGATCGCCCGCTTCGCGGAAACCCTGGAGGTCATGCGCCGGCTGTGGACGGAGGAGGTGGTGACCTTCGAGGGACGGTTCTTCCGGCTGCCGAGGGTCACGCTCACCCTGAAGCCGGTGCAGCGGCCCCACCCGCCCATCTGGGTGGCGGCCAACAGCGACGCGGGGGTGCGCCGGGCCGCCCAGCTCGGGGACGCCTGGGTCGTGAACCCGCACGCCACCCTGGCCACTCTCGAACGGCAGGTGGCCCTCTACCGCCGCTGCCTGGATGAGGCCGGCAAACCGTTCCCCGCGGACTTCCCGATCCTCAAGGAGCTGTACATCGCGCCCGAGTCGGCCGCGGCCCGACGCGAGGCCCAGCCGCACCTGGCGAGCAAGTACCAGTCCTACGTCGCCTGGGGCCAGGACAAGGTGCTCCCCCGCGAGGACGGCTTCGAGCAGCCCTTCGACGAGCTGGTCCGCGACCGGTTCATCATCGGCGACCCGGCCTTCTGCCGGGAGGAGATCGCCCGGCACCACGAACGGCTCGGCGTCACCCACTTCATCTTCCGCCTCCAGTGGCCCGGCCTGCCCCAGGCGAAGGTCCTGCGGGCCCTGCGTCTGCTTGGCACCGAGGTCATCCCGCGTTTTCGGTAAGCGCCGGCTCGCGCGGGCTGTGGGCGGGCGGCCAGTGACCCGGCATGCCGGCGAGGCACGGCTTTTGCGTCTCCCGTGAAGGGCCCTGAGCAGGGTTCCCGGAGGTCCCAATGGCGCTCCGGCGTTGCGCGTCGCGGCAGGTCTGGCGCAGGCGCCAGCGCGGCCATCCCGTCACAGTGAGGCGGAGGGGCCACACCGGCTCGTCGGATTCCCTGGAGGACCCATGAGAGGGAGGATCCTTGGCGCGTGCCTCGTGATCGGCGTGGCCCTCGGCACCGGATGCGCGCTCCGCAGCGACCTGGTCCAGCGGGAGCAGGAGCTGGCGGCGGCGCGCCGGGAGCTCGAGGCTTCCGGCGCCGCGCTGGGCCGTCTGCAGGCCCGTGAGACGGCCTTCGAGGCGGAGCATCGCTGGGTTGTCGAGGAGCGCGAGGACCTCCTGCAGGGGCACGCGGAGCTGGCCTGGGAGGTCGAGGCGCTGCAGGAGGAGCTGGGGCAACAGGGCGGTTCGGTCCGTGATCTGCAGGAACGGCTCAGCGAGACGCAAGCCACCGCCGCCGGCCTGCGGGCCGCTCTCGCGCAAGCCCGGGAGGTGGAGGCCCGGCTCCAGCGTGAGGTGGCGACGCTGAGCCCGGCGCTCCGCCAGGCCAGCTCCGAGCGGGAGGTCCTGGCCACCCAGAACCGTCACTTGGGGGAGGTGCTCCAGCGGAGCCAGAAGGCGCTGGCCGACCTCCAGCAGAGCCTGGAGGGGGAGCGCGCGGCCCAGACCACGCAGGTCGTGGCGCTGGTGGAGCAGGCCCGGGGCCTGGCCCAGCAGAACGCCCAGCTCGGGGCCTTCATCGGTCAGCTCACCGCCCGCAACGACGAGATCGCCCGGGGCCTGAGCGCCGCGCAGGGGCACCTCGATGAGCTGCGGGAGACGAATCGAGGCCTGGTGCTCCTGCTGGCAGAGGCCCAACGAAAGCAGGGGGAGCTCGCCGTAAGGAATGAGGGGCTGACCACCGAGGTGAGGAGATTCCGGGACGCGGTCGAGCAGGCGCGGGGGGAGATCGAGCGCAGCCAGCAGAGGCTGGCGCAGGCCCAGGGGGTGCAACGGGAGACGCAGGCAGCGCTGGAGGCGGCCAGGGCCCAGGCCCGCGACCTGGAGCGGGAGGTGGCCAGTGCCCAGGCCGAGCTGCGCGAGTCGCAGGAGGAGGTGAGGCGCCTGCAAGGGACGCAGGCGGCGCTGGAGGCGGCCAGGGCCCAGGCGCGCGACCTGGAGGGCCAGGTGACCCGGCTCCAGATGGAGCTGGGGCAGGCGCAGCAGGAGGCGAGACGGCTGCAGGCGGCGCAGGTCGCGCTGGACCAGGCCCGCGCCGAGGTCAGTGCGCTCAAGCAGCAGGTCGGGGGACTCCAGGCTGACCTGGGAGGCGCGCGACCTGGAGGGCCAGGTGGCCCGGCTCCAGCAGCGGGTCGCCGAGCTGCAGGGTTCGCAGGAGGAGGTGAAGCGCCTCCGGGGAGCGCAGGCAGCGCTGGATGGGGCCCGTGCGGAGATCAGCCGGCTCCGGCAGCAGCTCTCGGTGCTGCAAGCCGACCTGGGACGAGCGCGCGACGAGCTGAGACAGCTCCGCCAGGAGGGCGCTCCCGCGCCGTCCGCCGCCCCTCCCGCGCTGCCGACTCCGGGCTCCCCCTGACGGGGGTCCGCCGCCTCGCGGACAGAAGTGGCCCCACCGTGCCGCTGCCCTCGCGTTGACACCCGCGGCCGGCCCTGCCTAAGATGCCGACATGTTTTCGCGCCGGACCAAGCAGTTCGCCATCGTGGTCCTGCTGGCAGCCGGAGGGGTGCAGGCCTATTTGGGGAACTGGCCCTGGGCGGCCGCGGACGTGCGCCTCGCCTTCCTGGTCGGGATCGCTCCCGTCCGCAAGACGGAGTCGCCGGAGGCGGAGGGTCCTGCTGACCGATGAGCCCGAACCCGGTCGCGTCGCCCACGGAGAGGGGTGGGCCGCTGGGCGCCGGTGAAGCGCTCCCCGTGCTGCAGTCGCTGCTGGAGGAGGGGGGAGGGCTTCCCCCGCAGCGTTGAGAGGTGAGCGATGACGGCGACCCCAGAGCGGATCAGGGGCGTGCTCTCGGCCATTGTGACGCCGTTCACCTCGGACGGCCGGCTCGACGAGGCGGGGCTGCGGGCCCTGGTGCGCGCCAACCTCGAAGGTGGCGTGCATGGGCTCATGTGCACCGGGGGCACCGGGGAGTTCCCGCACCTGCTCCGGGAGGAGCGCCGGGACGTGGTCCGGATCGTCGCGGAGGAGGCGTGCGGGCGGGCCCTGGTCGTCGCCGGGACCGCGGCCTGCAGTACCCGGGAAACCCTCCTCCTGACCCGGGACGCGCAGGAGACCGGGGCGGACGCGGCCATCGTCGTCGCCCCGTACTACTTCCGCCTCCCTGAGGCGTCGCTGGTCGAGCACTATCGGATCCTGGCGGCTGAGGCCCCCCTGCCGACCGTCGTGTACAACAATCCCCTCTACACCGGCAACAACCTCACTCCCCGGGCCATCGCCACCATCGCCCAGTGGCCTCGGATCATCGGCCTGAAGCAGAGCAACCCCGACCTCGGGGAGCTCGTCGAGTGCATCCGCCTCTGCGGCTCCCGGATCGCCATCACCACCGGGATCGACAGCCAGTTCTATCCGGCCCTCACCGTGGGCGCGACCGGGATCTTCTCGACGGCCGCCTGCGTGATGCCGCGCCGGCTGGTGGAGGTCTACGACCTCTTCACCAAGGGCGCCCACGACGAGGCGGCGGCGTTGCACTTGAAGCTGCAGGCCCTCAACTGCTTCCTGGAGTACGACCCCGGGTACGTCGCCCCCTGCAAGGAGGCCCTCATGATGCTGGGGCTCCCGGGCGGCCCGGTGCGCGCCCCCCTCCCGGCGCTCTCGGAGGCCGAGCGGGCCCGCCTGCGCGCGGCCCTGGTCGCTGTGGGCCTTCTCCGCGCCTGATCCCCTTCCGACAACCGGTTCGAAAGTCCGAGTCTGCATGGCCGCCTCAGGAAAGGCCATCGCTTCGCGGTAGAGCCAGTCCGGATTCCACGCAACACTCCGTATCTACCCCCTGATCGCCTCCTGGTAGTCTGGGGGGGGTCGGAGGTAGACTTTCTGCGTTCACCGCCGAGGTCCTCGGATTCGGGACGGGTTCACGGCCAAGAGCAACCACATGCCTTCGCAGCGACCTCCTCGTGATCCTGCTGTCGGTGATCCTGTTCCCGGACCCTCCCCAACGGACGAGGCGCTCATGGAGGCCGCGAGCGGAGGGGACCGTGAGGCCTTCACCGAGCTGGTCAGACGCTACGAGCGTCCTCTCTACGCCTTCGCCCTTCGCCTCGGCGGGGATCGGACCGCGGCGGAGGACCTGTTCCAGGAGACCTGGCTGCGGGTGTTCCGCGGGCGTGGAACCTATCACGCAGGCCGACGCGTCTCCCCCTGGCTTCACGGGATCATGCTGAACGCCTGGCGCGATACGCGCCCGCGAGGCTCTGAGGAACCGCTGTCGCCAGAGGGAGCCGAAGGGTCACCTGTGTCAGCTTGGGGGGCTCAGGACCCGGCCAGGTCGCCGGACGAGGCCCTGCTGGCCCGAGAACAGGAGCAACAGGTCCTCGGGGCGCTCGCCCACCTCCCTGAAGAGCAACGGGTGGTCGTGCTCCTGCGGCACTACCAGGGATTACGGCTGGCGGAGATTGCCCAGGTCCTGGGGTGTCCGGTCGGGACCGTGAAGTCCCGCCTCCACGGCGCCCTGAAGACGCTGGCCCCGCTCCTGAGGGCCGAGCCTCCGGAAATGTAACCCCTGGTCTTTCAACCAGTCAGAACCTCTGACCGCCGAATGCTCCCTACTCTGAACCTTCTCGGGACTCCTCCCGTATAGGAGAGATGGAGGGTCCGGGAAGGATCAATCCGAGCGAGCTCCGGCGCCTCAGAATGCGTGAAGGCAACACGTGAGCGCCGAGCGGAGAATCTCGTTCGGTCACGACACTGAGGAGGTGAGTACATGGCTGATCGCGTGCTGGTGACGCTTCAGGTAGGTGGGATGACGTGCGACGGGTGTGCCCGGCACGTGGAGAGCGCATTGCGGGAGGTCGCGGGCGTCAGGGAGGCGACCGTACCGACCTGGCAGACGGAAAGGGCCAGGGTGATCGCCGACGCGGGCGTGACCGACGATGCGCTCACGAGGGTGGTCGAGGCCTCCGGCTATCGCGCCCACGTGCGGGAGCGGCGGGCGCTTCGGGAGGGACAGCGGTTCCCGTCGGGCGGGGAAGAGCACGACCTTATGGTGATCGGGGGTGGCTCCGCGGCCTTCGCCGCTGCCATCAAGGGCGCCGAGCTGGGCGCCAGGGTCTCCATTGTAGAGGCGGGCACGATCGGCGGGACGTGCGTGAACATCGGCTGCGTCCCCTCCAAGACGCTGATCAAGGCCGCGGAACTCTGCTACAAGTCCGCCTACCCCCGATTCGAAGGGCTCACCGCGTGCCCGCCGCCCTCCGCCAGGGAAAGTACGTGGATGTGGTGAAGGTCTACCCGACCATCACGCTTCTCAAGGGGCGGGCGAAGCTCAGCGGGGGACGGACCGTCACGGTGAATGGGACCGTGTACACGCCAGGCAAGATCGTGGTCGCCACGGGTTCGCTCCCCTGGGCCCCTCCCGTTGCCGGGCTGGCGGAGGCGGGGTACCTGAACTCGACCGACGCCTTGAGCCTCCCCGAGCTGCCAGCATCGCTGCTCGTCATCGGGGCCGGGGCCATCGGGCTCGAGCTCGGCCAGCTCTTTGCCCGGTTCGGCGTTCGCGTGATGATCCTCGAGGGCGGGCCCCACGTGGCCGGGGCCGAGGAGCCGGAGATCGGGAAAGCGCTCACGGAGTACCTGGCGGCCGGGAAGGTCCGGGTGTGCACGGGGGTGAAGATCGCCCGCGTCGAACGGGTGGGGCAGGAGTACCGGGTGCACGCGGAGATTGACAGGAAGCCCGAGACCTGCGTTGCGGAGCAACTCCTGGTGGCGACCGGCCGGCG
>JACPFL010000164.1:0-8826 GCA_016183025.1 Deltaproteobacteria bacterium
GAGTACTCGCCGCCCGAGATCTCAGCCATGATCCTGCAGAAGCTGAAGCGGGCGGCCCAGGCCTACCTCGGAGAGCAGGTGACCGACGCGGTCATCACCGTGCCGGCCTACTTCAACGACAGCCAGCGCCAGGCCACCAAGGACGCCGGCCAGATCGCCGGGCTCAACGTCCGCCGGATCATCAACGAGCCCACGGCCGCGGCCCTGGCCTACGGCCTGGACAAGAAGAGGGACGAGACGATCGCGGTCTACGACCTCGGGGGCGGGACCTTCGACATCTCTGTCCTTGAGGTCGGCGAGAACGTCGTCGAGGTGAAGGCCACGGCCGGCGACACCCACCTCGGGGGCGACGACCTCGACCAGCGGATCATCGAATGGATGGTCGCCGAGTTCAAGAAGGACCAGGGGATCGACCTGTCGAAGGACCGGATGGCCCTGCAGCGGCTGAAGGAGGCGGCCGAGAAGGCCAAGTGCGAGCTCTCCTCCGCGATGGAGACGGAGATCAATCTGCCGTTCATCACGGCGGACGCCACCGGGCCCAAGCACCTGGTCATGCGCCTGTCCCGGGCGAAGATGGAGGCGCTGGTGGCCGACCTCATCGACCGCACCGTGGGGCCGTGCCGGCGGGCCCTGGAGGACTCGAAGCTGAGGCCGGACCGCATCCACGAGGCCGTGCTGGTGGGCGGCTCCACCCGGATCCCCAAGGTGCAGGACCTGGTGCGGAGCCTGTTCGGCCGCGAGCCCAACAAGAGCGTGAACCCCGACGAGGTGGTGGCCGTGGGGGCCGCGGTTCAGGGAGCGGTGCTGGCGGGCGAGGTCAAGGACATCCTGCTCCTCGACGTGACGCCGCTGTCGCTGGGCATCGAGACGCTCGGGGCGGTGATGACCCGGCTCGTCGAGCGCAACACGACCATCCCCACGAGGAAGAGCGAGATCTTCACCACGGCGGCCGACAACCAGACCAGCGTCGAGATCCACGTGCTCCAGGGCGAGCGGGAGATGGCCCGGGACAACCGGACCCTCGGCCGCTTCCACCTCATGGGGATCCCGCCGGCCCCGCGCGGGGTGCCCCAGATCGAGGTCACCTTCGACATCGACGCCAACGGCATCCTGCACGTCTCGGCCAAGGACCTCGGCACGGGCAGGGAGCAGAAGATCACCGTCACCGCGTCCAGCGGCCTGGGCGAGGAAGAGGTCCAGAAGATGATCAAGGACGCGGAGCTGCACGCCGAGGAGGACCGGCAGCGCAAGCGCGAGGCCGAGGTCCGCAACCAGGCCGACACCCTCGTCTACTCGACCGAGAAGGTGCTCCGGGAGCACCGGGACAAGCTCTCCGAGGCCGAGGTCAAGGGGGTCGAGGAGGCCCTGGAGGCGTGCAAGAAGGCCATCGATGCCGGCGATGTCGCCCGCATCCAGCCGGCCATGGAGACGCTGACCAAGGCGTCCCACAAGCTGGCCGAGCTGATGTACAAGCAGGCCTCCCAGCAGGCCTCGGGCGCCGGGGCCGGCGGCGGCGAGCCCCGGGCGGGCAAGGCGGACGACAACGTGGTGGACGCGGAGTTCGAGGACAAGGACAAGTAAGCGGCCGGCGAGGGCGCGGTCGGCCAAAATCCCCTTGTGCGTGTCAGGGACTCTGAGATAAAATTTTGGTAGGAGATTTGCTTGTTTCTCCGTGCGTGCGGCCGAGTCCGCACAGGGCGTCATGGACAAGCGTGACTACTACGACATCCTGGGGGTCAAACGGGACGCCGGCGAGGCCGAGCTCAAGCGGGCCTACCGTCGGCTCGCCAAGCGGTACCATCCCGACGTGAACCCCGGGAACAAGGAAGCGGAGGCCCGGTTCAAGCAGATCAACGAGGCGTACGAGGTCCTGAGCGACCCGGAGAAACGGAAGCGGTATGACCTGTACGGCCATCTGGACCCGTCCAGGGCCTACCAGGGGGCCGGGCCCGGGGGCTTCCCGTTCGGCTTCGACCTGGGCCGGGGCTTTGGCGGTCATGGGTTCGGGGGCTTCGAGGATCTCCTGGGCGACCTGTTCGGTCAGGGGACCCAGGCGACGCCCCGGGGGCCGGTTCAGGGCCGGGATCTGACGCTCCCGATCGAGGTTGACTTCCTGGAGGCGGTCCGCGGCGTGAGCCGCGAGATCACCATCACGCGCAGGGCCCCGTGCCCCCGGTGCGGCGGGAGCGGGCGCCGGTCCAGGACCCGGGCCCAGACCTGTGCCGCCTGTGGGGGGAGCGGGCAGCGACGCGAGTCGGGGTTCTTCTCGTTTGGCGCGGGGACCCAGCCCTGTGCCCGGTGCGGCGGGAGCGGGCGACCGGGGGAGCCGTGCCCGGGGTGTGATGGGCAGGGAGCCGTGGAGCGCGCCGAGCGGATCACGGTGAAGATCCCCCCCGGCGTGGACGGGGAATCCAGAGTCCGGGTGGCCGGCATGGGAGACGCGGGGATGAACGGGGGTCCCTCCGGTGACCTCTACATCACCCCGAAGGTGCGGCCGCACCCGTTCTTCACCCGGCAGGGGGCGGATATCCACTGCGACCTGCCGCTCACCGTGACGGAGGCCGCCCTGGGGGCCCGCGTGGAGGTTCCCACGGTGGACGGACCGATCACGATGACCGTGCCCCCGGGCACGCAGAGCGGCCAGAAATTCCGGCTGGCGGGCCGGGGGGTCCGCCGGCCGAAGGGCGGAGCGGTCGGGGACCAGATCGTGACAGCGCGCATCCTGCTGCCGCGGCGGCTGGATGCCCGATCGGAGGAGTTGCTGCGAGAGTTCGCGCGGCTCAACCCATACGACCCGCGGCGCGAGCAGGGGCTCGCCTGAAGGGGGCGGGCGGGGAGAGGGGGCGAAGATGAACCGGGTCAAGACGACGCTGCTGCTGGGGCTGCTGACCGGGCTGCTCCTGGTGATCGGGCAGTGGCTGGGCGGCCAGCAGGGGCTGACGATCGCGCTGATCATGGCCGCGGGGATGAACTTCTTCGCCTACTGGTTCTCGGACAAGATGGTGCTGGCCATGTACAGGGCCCGGGAGGTGAGCGCCGAGGAGGCGCCGGAGCTGCACGGGATCGTGGCGAACCTGTGCCAGCGGGCCCGGATCCCCCGGCCGCGCGTGTACCTCATCCCCTCGGAGACCCCCAACGCCTTCGCGACCGGGCGGAACCCGGAGCACGCGGCCGTGGCGGTGACGGAGGGGATCCTGGGCATCCTGAACGAGCGGGAGCTGGCGGGGGTGCTCGGGCACGAGCTCTCCCACGTCCGGCACCGGGACATCCTGGTCAGCTCGATCGCGGCGACCATCGCCGGGGCCATCATGTACCTCGCCCACATGGCCCAGTGGGCGGCCTTCTTCGGCGGGGGGCGGGCGAGCGAGGACGAGGAGGGCGGCGGGGGGGGCGGCATCCTGGGGCTGCTCGTGATGGCGATCGTGGCCCCGCTGGCCGCCACCCTGATCCAGATGGCCATCTCGCGCGCCCGGGAGTACCTGGCGGACGAGGGGGGTGCGCGGCTGACCACTGACCCCGAGGCCCTGGCCAGCGCCCTGGAGACGCTGGCGTATGCGTCGAAGCCGGTGCCGCTGGAGGGGGCGAACCCGGCCTCGGCGCACCTGTTCATCGTGAACCCGTTGACGGGCGGCTCGTTCCTGAGCCTGTTCAGCACCCACCCGCCTATGGGGGAGCGGGTGCGGCGGCTCAGGGCCATGCGGCTGGCGTACTGACGCGCCCAGGCCCCGGACCCGCGCGCGGGGCCAGGCAGGTGACGAACGCGGGAAGCGGAGAGCTATGATCGACCTCAGCAACTATCGGGAGAAGCTGTCGGAGGGGGCCCACCGGGCCATCCTGCTGGCCATCAAGGAATCGCAGAAGCGCCAGCACTACTACCTCGGGATCGAGCACATCTTCATGTCGCTCATCGAGGTGGAGCGGCCCCTGTTCGACGAGGTGGCCCGGGATGTTCAAGATGGCCTGGGACGAGGCTCAGGCGGCTGGCCGCAGCACGATCGAGACCATTGACCTGATCCTGGCCATCCTCCAGGAGACGGCCGGCATCCCGGTCAAGGTCCTCCGCTCGCTCGGGGCGGAGCCCTCCGAGTTCGTCTCGCGGCTGGTGGCCCACGTCCGGAGCCGGGAGGTGCGTCAGGAGGAGATCCGCAAGAAGTTCGAGCTCTCGCCCCACCTCAAGCCCTTCGGGGTGAACCTCAACCTGCTGGCGCACCAGGGGAAGCTCCCCCTCATCGTGGGCCGGGACCGAGAGATCGAGCAGATGATGGAGATCCTGTGCCACAAGGAGCGGGCCAACTCGGTCATGCTCATCGGCGACACGGGCGTGGGGAAGACGGCCGTGGTGGAGGGGCTGGCCCGCAAGCTGGAGATGGAGCCCCACACGGTGCCCCGGCGCCTGCGCAACTGCCAGATCGTCAACGTCCAGATGAACACCATCGTGGCCGGGACCATCCTGCGGGGGATGTTCGAAGAGCGGATCCAGAACATCATCAACGAGCTGCGGGAGAAGCACCACCTGATCCTGTTCGTGGACGAGGCCCACACCCTGATCGGGGCCGGCTCGGCCCTGGGGGTCCCCAGCGATGCGGCCAACATCTTCAAGTCGGCCCTGGCCCGGGGGGAGATCCGGATCATCGGGGCGACCACCGCGACCGAGTACAAGTCCATCATGGCCGAGGACGAGGCCCTGGCCCGCCGCTTCCGGGTCGTCACCGTGACCGAGCCCACCGTGGACGACACGAGGAAGATCCTCTTCGGCATCCGGCCACGCCTGGAGCAAAACTACCACGTGCAGCTCACCGACGAGGCCATCGAGAGCGCCCTGGAGATGTCCCGGCGCTACCAGCGATCGCTCAAGATGCCGGACAAGCCGATCGCCTGGCTGCACACGGCGTGCGTGAAGACCGAGATCCACCACCCGGACTCCCCGGTCACCCCCGAGGACGTGGTCCGGGTGATCTCCCAGGAGACGGGCATCCCCCAGGACATGGTGGTGCGGGATACCATCGACCGGTTCCAGGACCTGGAGGGCATTCTGCACCGGCGGGTGGTCGGGCAGCACGAGGCCGTCGAGGCCGTGGCCCGCCGGCTGCGCCTGAACAAGGGGCCGCTGAAGGAGAACTTCGCCCGGCCCGACGGGGTGCTCCTGTTCCTCGGGCCGACCGGCGTGGGCAAGACGGAGACCGCCAAGGCCCTGGCCGAGTTCCTGTTCGGCGATGATAACCGGATGGTCCGGATCGACATGTCCGAGTACCAGGACTCCATCGGCGTGGACAAGCTCATCGGGATGCCGCGGGGGATCGTGGGCTCCGAGATGGGGGGGCTGCTCACCAACCAGCTCCGGGACAACCCCTACACGGTCGCCCTGCTGGACGAGATCGAGAAGGCCCATCCCTTCGTCTTCCACCTCTTCCTGCAGGTCTTCGACGAGGGGTGGCTGACCGACGGCCGCGGCCGGAAGGTCTACTTCAGCGACGCGGTCGTCATCATGACCTCCAACCTCGGCCACGAGCAGTTCAAGCGGCTGACCGTCCCCATGGGGTTCCTCACGGACGCGCAGTCCTTCCCCACGATCAAGCAGGCGGTCCTGAAGGAGTCCGAGCGGACCTTCCAGCCGGAGTTCCTGAACCGGATCGACGAGATCATCGTCTTCGCTCCCCTCACCCGGGACGAGGTGCGCGAGATCGGCCGGAGGTACCTGGGGAAGATCCAGCAGTACATGCAGGAGCAGGGCAAGGAGCTGGAGCTGACCGAGGGCGCGCTGGAGATCCTGATCCGGGTCGGGTACAGCCTGAAGTACGGGGCCCGGTTCCTCAAGCGGACGATCGACGATCAGGTGAAGATCCCGGTCACGATCCACTGGAAGGAAGGGACCCGCTTCGTGGCGGACGTCGAGAACGACGCGGTGCGGGTCCGCTGGGAGTAGGCGGGGGATAGCCCCCATGATCGTCACCCTGCTCAACCGCCGTCTGGATCGGCCACTGGGCCGGCTGCTCCGCCCCCTGTGCCGCTGGGGCCTCACCCCCAACCTCCTGAGCGTGGCCGGGCTCGCCCTGAACCTGGCCGCGGCCGCCCTGCTGGCCAACGGGGAGTTCCTGAAGGGAGGCCTCCTCATCCTGGTGGCCGGCTGCTTCGACTTTCTCGACGGCATCATGGCCCGGGCGCTGGGGCTGCAGACGCCCTTTGGGGCCTTCCTGGACTCGGTCGTGGACCGGTACTCGGACATGGCCCTGTTCACGGGCCTGCTCCTGCACTATGCGGCCGCTGGCCAGGTGGGGCTGGTGGGACTGGGGGCGGCGGCGCTCGTGGGCGCGATCCTGACGAGCTACACGCGGGCCCGGGCCGAGCTGCTGGGGATCCGGTGCGACCGCGGGCTGGGCCGCCCGGAGCGGATCCTGCTGCTGGCCGCCGGCGCCCTGTTCGACGTGATGCCGGCCTTCCTGGGGATCCTGGCGGTCCTGGGGCATGGCACCGCGCTCTGGCGCATCGCGATCACCTGGGTCGGCGCCCGGCGGAAGATGGCGGCGGCGGGATCTCCCGCAGCCGCATCCCTGCCGAGGTGGGTCGAAGAGGCCCGACGCTAGGGCGGGGAGTTCCGCGCGGGGCGGCGGGCCTGCCCTTCTGGATGGCAGGGGGCAGGTCTTCGCGTTTCTGAGGGGCGTCTTCGAGGAGTGCTCGGGGATGGGGGCGGAACCGGAAGACAAGGGCTATGCGGTCAAGGAGCGACGGTGGGCCTACGGAAGTGAAGGCCGCGACCGGCCGGCGGAGCAGCCGACGCCCGGAGCCTCGGACACCCCGCCCTCAGCCCGGGAGCAGGCGGGCGCTGGACCTGGCCCCGGCCCCGGAGGGACCCAGCCTGCGGCCTCCGCGAGCCCCGGGGCAGCCCAGGGGGCCAGGTCGCCGGCAGGCCCGGAGCCCGGGCAGACCAGGGCGCCAAGGGAGCTGGACTTTGCCACCTTTATCCTGCAGCTCAGTTCCGCTGCGGTGCTCCACTTCGGCGACCTGCCCGACCCGGTGACCGAGAAGCGCCAGAAGGACCTGGCCCTGGCCAAGGAGACCATTGACCTCCTGGGGCTGCTTCAGGAGAAGACGAAGGGGAACCTCACCCCGGACGAGGAGGCGCTGATGGAGGGCGTCCTCTACGACCTGCGGATGCGCTACATCCAGGAGGTCTCGGCGAAGTGAGCCGGCCCGCGCAGCCGGCGCAGGAGGGCCCATCATGTTGACCCGCAAGGTGCCCCTGGCCACAGTGATCGTCATCGCGACGTTCGCGCTGATCATCGGACTCGTGACGGCCGCGAACCTGGGGTGGAGCCCGGTCACCACCGCCCAGAGCCTGTTCACCGAGAAGAAGGGGGGCGAGGAGGTCGGGACGGCCTCGGCCAACTTTGTCCGCCTGGCCAAGGAGGTGAACCCCTCCGTGGTGAACATCAGCACCACGACGGTGACCCGAGGGCGGCCCGAGCAGATGTTCCGGTCCCCCTTCGGCGAACGGGGGGAGCGGGACCCGTTCCGGGAGTTCTTCGAGCGCTTCTTCGGGGACCAGCCCCGCAGGGAGTTCCGGTCGCGCTCCCTGGGGTCGGGCGTCATCATCAGCAAGGATGGCTACATCATCACGAACAACCACGTCATCGAGAACGCCACCGAGATCACGGTCCGCCTCTCGACCGAGAAGGAGTACAAGGCCAAGGTCGTCGGCCGTGACCCCAAGACCGACATCGCCCTGATCCAGATCCAGAACTCGGGCGACGTACCCCTGGCCCGCCTGGGCGACTCCGACCGGCTGGAGGTGGGGGAGTGGGTGATGGCCATCGGGAACCCCTTCGGCCTGGGGCACACGGTCACGGCTGGGATCGTGAGCGCGAAGGGGCGCGTGATCGGGCAGGGGCCCTACGATGAGTTCATCCAGACCGACGCCTCCATCAACCCGGGGAACAGCGGCGGCCCGCTGTTCAACATGCGGGGGGAGGTCGTCGGGATCAACACGGCCATCGTGGCCACGGGTCAGGGGATCGGCTTCGCCATCCCGGTCAACGTGGCCAAGACCGTTGTCCCGCAGCTCCGTGAGCGGGGCAAGGTGACCCGCGGCTGGCTCGGCGTCCTCGTCCAGAAGGTGACCCCGGAGCTGGCCGAGTCCTTCGGCCTGAAGAAGGAAGAGGGGGCGCTGGTCGCCAACGTGGTCGAGGGCGGCCCCGCGGACAAGGCCGGGATCAAGCGGGGAGACGTCGTCGTCCAGTTCAACGGGAAGAGGATCCACGAGATGAACGAGCTGCCCCGCCTCGTGGCGGCCACCCCGCCCGGCACCGAGGTCCAGGTCAGGCTGCTGCGGGAGGGCAAGGAGCTGGCCCTCCGGCTCAAGGTGGGCGAGCTGAAGGAGGAGCGGGCCGCAGCCGCCGGCCGCGAGCGGGCTGGCGTCGAGAAGGGGCTGGGGCTCACCGTGCAGGAGCTCACGCCGGAGATGGCCGAGCACTTCGGGCTCAAGGAGGCGAAGGGGGTCATCGTCACCGAGGTGGAGCCCGGCAGTCCCGGGGAGCAGGGCGGAGTGGTCCAGGGCGACATCATCAAGGAGGTCAACCGGCGTTCCATCCGCTCGCTGGCCGACTACCGGGACGCCATCCAGGGGGTGCGCAAGGGGAGCCGGGTGCTCATGCTGGTCACGCGCGGGGAGCACGCGATCTTCCTGACCTTGCGGGTCCAGTAAGGGGGCGCATGCCGGCCGTCATCGTCCGCGCCCCGGCCAAGGTGAACCTCATCCTGCGCGTGCGGGGGCGGCGGCCCGACGGCTATCACGAGATCGCCTCCCTCATGCAGCGCATCGACCTCTGCGAC
>JACPFL010000164.1:8860-17944 GCA_016183025.1 Deltaproteobacteria bacterium
AGCTCACGGTCAGCACGGACCACCCCGAGGTGCCCGACGGGCCGGAGAACCTGGCCCATCGGGCCGCGGAGGTCCTCCTCAGGTCCCGGGACCTGGGCGTGGGCGTCCGGATCCAGATCACCAAACGGATCCCGGTCGGCGCCGGGCTGGGGGGCGGCTCCAGCGATGCGGCGGCCACGCTTCGGGGGCTGAACGCGCTGCTCGGGCTGGGTCTCCATCCGGCGGAGCTGGCCCGGCTCGGAGCGGGCCTGGGCGCGGATATCCCGTTCTTCTTCGCCGGGGGATCCGGGGCCCTGGTGGGCGGGATCGGGGACCAGGTGGAGGAGGTCCACGGGTTGCCGCCCCTCTGGTACGTGGTCGTGAACCCAGGATTTTCCGTGTCAACTCGATGGGTTTACGAAAATTTCGCGTTGACAACCTCGGGGCAGGATACTAGCATCGCAGAGGTTCCGGATACCTTGACCGCGGTGAGCCAGGCCCTCTGGAACGATCTGGAGGAGGTGACAGCGGACCGGCACCCCGAGATCCGTGAGATGAAGCAGGCGTTGCTCGCCCGGGGGGCCAGGGGGGCTCTGATGTCTGGCAGTGGCCCCACGGTCTTCGGCCTCTTTCCCTCGGAGCAGGAGGCGCGCGCGGCCGCCCAGGGCCTGGACAGCCCGTGGCGCGTCTGGGTGGCTGGCAGCCTGGGGCCTGAGGAGACGGAGGGCGGATGGAGATCACAGAGGTCAGAGTCTTTCCAGTCAACGAGGACAAGCTCAGGGCCTATGTGACGATCACCTTCGACCACTGCTTCGTCGTGCGCGACCTCAAGATCATCCAGGGGACGAACGGGCTGTTCGTGGCGATGCCCAGCAAGAAGCGGAAGGATGGCACCTTCAAGGACACCGCGCATCCACTGAACAACGAGACGCGCGAGATGATCGAGTCCCGGGTCCTGCAGGCCTACGAGAAGGAGCTCGCGAAGCTCTCCACGCCGTGAGCCCTGCGCCCGGCCGGCTCGCCCTCTCGCTCCCTCTGTTCTGCAGACCATGGCGCCCCGGGCCATGGTCTGTGTGTTTCCGGGACCCGATGCGGCCCACGCGGGCCGGCACGAGGTGAGGCCATCCATGGACAGGCGCCCCAGGAAGCGTCCCACGCAGCGTCCTATGCAGCGCCTCAGCATCTTCACCGGCACCGCGAACCCCGCGCTGGCTGAGGAGATCGCCGAGCACCTCGGGATCTCCCTGGGGCAGGTGGAGGTCGGGCGATTCAGCGACGGCGAGGTTCGCGTCCAGATCAACGAGAACGTGCGGGGGACGGACGCCTTCATCATCCAGCCGACGCCGCCTCCGGCGGAGAACCTGATCGAGCTGCTCCTCATGATCGATGCCCTGCGGCGGGCCTCGGCGGACCGCATCACGGCGGTCATTCCGTACTTCGGCTACGCCCGGCAGGACCGGAAGGACAAGCCGCGAGTGGCCATCGCGGCCAAGCTCGTCGCCAACCTCATCGCGACCGCCGGCGCCAACCGGGTGCTGGCCATGGACCTGCACGCCGGCCAGATCCAGGGGTTCTTCGACATTCCCGTGGACAACCTGTTCGCCGCCCCGGTCTTCCTGGAGGATCTCCGGACCCGGGCCCAGAACGACCTCGTCATGGTCGCCCCGGACGCGGGGGGCGTGGAGCGGGCCCGGGCCTTCGCCAAGCGCCTGGACTGCACCCTGGCCATCATCGACAAGCGCCGGCCCGCCCCGAACGTGGCCGAGGTCATGAACGTCATCGGGGAGGTGGACGGCATGGTCGCCGTCATCGTGGACGACATCGTGGACACCGCGGGGACGCTGACCCTGGCGGCGCCGGCCCTGATCAAAGCCGGCGCCCGGAAGGTCCTCGGGTACTGCACGCACCCGGTGCTCTCCGGCCCGGCCCTGGATACCATCGCGAAGTCCGAGATCCAGGAGCTGGTGGTGACCAACACCATCCCCCTCAGGCCGGCGGCGCAGGCCTGCCCGAAGATCCGGGTGCTCTCGGTGGCCGGGCTGCTGGGGGAGGCGATCTGGCGGACCCACGTGGGAGACTCGGTCAGCTCGCTCTTCGTCTAGGTGCCCGGCCCGAGCAGGAGGAGACGTCGCCATGCAGCAGCAGGTCGAACTCACCGCCCAGATCCGCCGGACGAGCAGGAAGCGGGAGGCCCGGCGCCTGCGTCGCCAGGGGCTGGTGCCCGCGATCTTGTACGGCCCGCACACCGCGCCGGTCTCGCTGACCCTGAACAGGCACGCGCTCCGGCAGGCGCTCTCCACGGCGGCGGGCGAGAACGCCCTCATCAACCTGCAGATCGAGGGGGACGGGGGCCAGGTGGAGACCCGCACGGTCCTGGTGAAGGAGCTGCAGGTCCAGCCGGTGGCGCGGACCTATCTGCACGCGGACCTCTACGAGATCCGGATGACCGAGCAGATCACGGTCGAGGTGCCGATCCATCTGGTGGGGCGCGCCGAGGGGGTGAAGCTTGGCGGGATCCTGGAGCAGATCCTGCGCACCGCCGAGGTGCGCTGCCTGCCGGGCAACATCCCCCAGCACCTCGAGGTGGACATCTCTGCCCTGAAGATCGGCGGCTCCGTCCACGTGGGTGACATCGTCCTGCCGGAGGGGGTCGAGATCCTGGAGGACCTGAAGGCGAGCGTAGCCACAGTGGTCGCGCCCACGGTGGAGGTGAAGCCCGCCGAGGCGGCCGCGGCCCCGGCCGAAGCGGCCGCCGAGCCCGAGCTGGTCCGGAAGGAGCGCGCCAAGCCGGAGGAAGAGGAGGAGTAGGTGTGGTTGGTGGTGGGCCTGGGCAACCCGGGGCCGGAGCACCGGGGGTCGCGCCACAACCTCGGCTTTGAGGTGGTGGACCAGCTGGCCCGGGCCCACGGCATCGCGTTCACCCGCAAGGTATACCGCTCGGCCGTCGGGCGTGGCCTGATCGCGGGCGCGCCGGTGGCCCTCGCCAAGCCCCTCACCTTCATGAACCTCTGCGGCGAGGCGGTCCGTGACCTGTGCGTGGCCTACGGCGCCAAGCTGGAGGAGCTGATCGTCATCCACGACGACCTGGACCTGGAGCTGGGGTGCCTCCGGATCAAGCTGGGGGGCGGCGACGGCGGACACCGGGGGATGCGCTCCATCCTGGAGGAGCTCGGGCGTGATGAGTTCATCCGGGTGCGGATCGGGATCGGACGCCCGCCCGAGGGGGTGGACCCCACTGAGCACGTCCTGGCCGCCTTCGAAGCGGCGGAGCGGGTGGCGGCGGACGCGGCGGTCAGCCGGGCGGCGGAGGCGGTGCCGGTGATCCTGGAGGCGGGGTACCTGGCGGCGATGAACCGCTTCAATTAGCGGCCATGGGCTTCAGCTGCGGGCTGGTCGGGCTGCCGAATGCGGGGAAGTCCACGCTCTTCAACGCGCTGACCGCCGGGCACGCCGAGGTCGCCGGGTACCCGTTCACGACGATCGCCCCGCACGTGGGCGTGGTGCCGGTGCCTGACCCCCGCCTGGACGCGCTGGCCCGGGGGGTGGGGCCGGAGCGGGTGACGCCGACCACGCTGGAGTTCGTGGACATCGCCGGGCTGGTCAAGGGGGCCAGCCAGGGGGCTGGGCTCGGGAACCAGTTCCTGGGTCACATCCGGGAGGTGGACCTGATCGCCCACGTGGTCCGCTGCTTTCAGGACGGCGAGGTGGCCCACGTGGAGGGGGAGCCCGCGCCTGCGCGCGACATGACGCTGGTGAACGTCGAGCTGGCCCTGGCGGATCTGGAGACGGTGCGCCGGTCGGTGGCCCGCCTGGAGAAGGCCGTCAGGGCCGGGGAGCCCGGCCGTGAGGGGCTCGCCCTGTGCCACCGGCTGGCCGAGGGGCTGGAGCGCGGCGTGCCGGCGCGGGCCCTGGTCGGGCCGGAGGCGCAGGCCGGGCTCCGGGAGCTGCACCTGCTCACGGGCAGGCCGATGCTCTATGTGGCCAACGTCGGGGAGGCGGACCTGACCGGGCCGGGCCCGCTGCTGCAAGAGGCGCAGGCCCAGGCCCGGGACGAGGGGACCTCTCTCGTGGCCATCGCGGCCAAGCTCGAGGCCGAGCTGGCCACGCTTCCCGCGCCGGAGCGGCAGGAGTACCTGGAGGTCGCCGGGCTCAAGGAGTCCGGGCTTCACCAGCTCGTGCGCCTGGGATACGATCTGCTCGGGCTCGTGACCTTCTTCACCCTGACCGGGAAGAAGGAGGTCCGGGCGTGGACCGTGCCCCGCGGGACGCGCGCCGCGCAGGCGGGCGGGCGCGTCCACTCGGACTTCGAACGCGGGTTCATCAAGGCGGAGGTGATCGCCTGGGAGGCGTTCCTCCGGGCCGGCTCGGAGCATGCCGCCAGGGAGGAGGGGGCCATGCGGCTGGAGGGGCGGGAGTACGAGGTGCATGACGGCGATGTGATCCACTTCCGCTTTCATGCCTGAACGGGAGGAGGAGAGGTGAAGGCTTACGAGACGATCCTGATCGCGCACCCCGACCTGAGCGAGGAGGACCTGAAGGGGATCACCGAGCGGGTCAAGGAGGTGATCGCCAGGGGCGGGGGGGCGGTGACCCAGGTGGAGGAGTGGGGGAAGCGCAAGCTCGCCTACGAGGTGAAGCGGCAGCAGCGGGGGCACTACGTGCTGGTCCGCTACACCGGGACCCCCGCGCTCATCACCGAGGTGAACCGCCAGCTCAAGTACACGGACAAGGTCATCAAGTACCTCACGGTGCGTGTGAAGGAGGGCGCCGAGGCGTCGCCGGGCATGGCGGCCGCGGGGGAGGGCCTGCCGGTGGCAGCCGCGGCCCCGGGCGAGGGGCCGGCGGCCGAACCGCCTGCCGGCGAGGGGCCGGCGGCCGAACCGCCTGCCGGCGAGGGGCCGCGGGCCTGACGGAAGCAGGGAGGACGAGCGGGGAGGAGACAGCCACGCGAGCGACGCTTCGCACGCCGCAAGGTCTGCCGCTTCTGCGCGGACAAGGCCCTGCGGATCGATTACCGGGACGCCCGGCTGCTGCGCTACTTCATCACGGAGCGCGGGAAGATTGTCCCGCGGCGCATCTCTGGCAACTGCGCCCGGCACCAGCGGAAGGTCACCGAGGCCATCAAGCAGGCCCGGAGCATCGCCATCATGCCGTTCGCGTCCAGCCTGCCCTGACACGCGCCCGTGAAGCCGGTCCCACCCGCCCGTGCCCCGCGTCCGGCTGTGGCCGTTGCCCGGCACTTCCTGCTGGGCCTGGGGTTCACCCTGCTGCTCTTCCTGGCGGGGGTCCGGCTCCCGCTGGCGGGGGTCATGCTGGCCCTGTTCACGCCGCTGCCGGCCCTGGCCTTTTCCCTGCGGTACGGTCGGCTCGCCGGGGCCCTGTTGCTGGCGGCCGTGGCCCTGGCCCTGGCCATGCTGAGCACGCCCCGCCTGGCCATGATCTTCGTGGTCGAGTTCGCCTGCCTGACTCTCGCCATGGCGGAGGTGCTGCGCCGGCAGGCCCGAATCGAGTGGGCGATCCTCGTGCCGCTGGTCGTGGCCCTGGGGGGCGCGGCCGCGCTGGTGAGCGGGTACGCCTGGAGCATCGGGACCAACCCGATGACGGTCGTGACCCGCCAGCTGCAGGACGTCGTGCAGAGGGCGGCGGGGCTCTACCAGGCGTTGGGGATCCCCGTCGAGGAGAGCGAGTCGATGGCCGCCGTGATCCAGGCCATGGCCGCCCTCTTCATCACGGCCTTCCCGGCCCTGCTCGCCTTCGGCACCGCGGTGGCCATCTGGATGAACATCCTGCTGCTCCGGCGGACCCTCCCCGAGGAGGCGGGCGCCCTGGCGCACCTGCAGGGGCTGGCCCGGTGGCGGACGCCCGACCCGCTCATCTGGGCGGCCATCGCCGCGGGCGTGCTGCTCGTGCTCAAGCGCAGCCCGTTCTTTGAGATCGGCCTGAACGGCCTGCTCCTGGTGTTGTCGGCCTACTTCTTCCAGGGGATGGCCATCGTGTCCTACTTTTTTCAGGCCACCCGGGTCCCGCCGCTGCTCCGGGGGATGGGCTACAGCCTGATCGCCGTGCAGCAGCTCCTGCTGGTCCTGGTGGTGGCGGTGGGGATGTTTGACCTCTGGGTGGACTTCCGGCGGCTCGTCCGTCCGGCGGGGCGCCCCGAGGGATAGGTCGGGGGAGCGACGAGGAGGCGACGATGAAGGTGATCCTCACCGAAGATGTGCCGGCCCTGGGCCGCGCCGGGGCCGAGGTGGACGTGGCCGAGGGGTATGCGCGCAACTACCTTCTGCCGAAGAAGCTGGCCCTGCTGGCCACCCCGGGCAACGTCAAGGCCTTCGCGCACCAGAAGAAGGTGGTGAGCGACCGGCTCCGCCGCGAGCGGCGGGAGTCCGAGGCCCTGGTCCAGCGCATCGAGGCGCTCGACTGCGTGATGACGCGGGCGAGCGGCGACCAGGAGAAGCTGTTCGGCTCCGTGACCTCGATGGACCTGGCGGACTATCTGAAGGCGAAGGGGATCGAGGTGGACCGCAAGCGCATCGAGCTGGAGGAGCCGATCAAGCACATCGGGACCTTCGAGGTGCCGATCCGGCTGCGGGCCGACGTGGTGGCGCGGCTGAAGGTCACCGTGCGGGGCGAGGAGGGGAGCAGCTAGGGCAGCCTGCCCGTTGTGCACTCCCCGTGGATACCCTGTGATTCTCCTGTGTGCCAAAGACGCTTCCTCGCCCGTCCGAGATTGATCCACACGGCTGTCCACACTCCGGCCTACCGACCATCCACATCGGCCCCCACAGCCCCCGGACTGGCGTAGTCAGGCCCGCAGGTCGATCCCGGCCACCCCTCCACAGTTGCCACGCGCGCGCTGCTGTTGATAACATAACAAGTGTGGAGTGCTGGGGATCTGAATGTAACATATCGGAATTAAAAAAGATTCTTGACTCGCCGCCGAAATATCCGTACCATCGCCGACCAGTGTACGCCCTAATCCCCCCATCCCCCGGTTGTCGCCAGCGCGTGCCTGCGCTCCGGACCTGGAGACCGAGGCCCCAGGATGGCCGTGCCCCCACGTCGGCCCGCCCCGTGCAATCGCTGATAACAGGAGGCGTCCGCTAGCGATGGCCCGGAAGCGCCCGGTCGAGAGCCTGGACCCCCTGCGAGTGCCGCCGCACAGCCTGGAGGCCGAGCGCTCGGTGCTCGGTGGCATCCTCGTCGAGAACCGGGCCCTGGACGAGGTCCTGGAAGCGCTCGGGGATAGCCCTGACGAGCCGGCTGCCGAGAACTTCTACCGGGAGGGCCATCGCAAGATCTTCCGCGCCATGATGGAGCTGCATGAGCGCGGCGAGCCCATCGACCAGATCACGCTGACCGAGGTGCTCCGGGCGCAGAAGGCCCTGGAGGAGGTCGGGGGCGCCTTCTACCTGGCCTCGCTCATCGACGCGGTGCCCACGGCGGCCAACGTCGTGACCTATGCCCGCATCGTCCGGGAGAAGGCCTACGTGCGACGGGTGCTGGAGGCCGCGCTCGGCATCGCGGCCCGGGGATACGAAGGCCCGGAGGACGGAGACCGCTACGGGGACGAGGCGCAGCAGGCCGTCTTCGCCGCGACCCAGCGGAAGATCTGGCGCTCTGTCTACCCGATCAATGCGGTCCTCAAGGAGACCTTCGATCGGATCACCAGGCTCTACGAGGCGCCCGACCACATCACCGGCGTGCCCACCGGCTTCATCGACATCGATAAGATGACGTCCGGCCTTCAGCCCTCTGACGTCATCATCGTCGCCGGCCGGCCCGGGATGGGGAAGACCAGCTTCTGCCTGGACGTGGCCGTGCATGCGGCCAAGCGGGGGGTGACCACGGCCATCTTCTCCCTGGAGATGTCCAAGGAACAGCTCGCCATGCGCATGCTCTGCTCCGAGGCGCGGATCGACGCCCACAAGCTGCGAACCGGGTTGCTCTCCCAGGGCGACTGGTCAAAGCTCTCCCATGCTGCCGGGCCGCTCTCCGAGGCCCCGATGTTCATCGACGACACGGCGGCCATGTCGGTCATGGAGCTCAGGGCCAAGGCCCGCCGCCTCAAGGTGGAGCGCAGCCTCGGCCTGATCGTCATCGACTACCTGCAGCTCATGCGCGGCCCCTCCGACGTCGAGAGCCGCCAGATCGAGATCTCCTTCATCTCGGGGTCGCTCAAGGCGCTGGCCAAGGAGCTGGCCGTCCCGGTGGTGGCGGTCTCCCAGCTCAGCCGCCGGGTCGAGGAGCGCGACGACCAGCGCCCCCGGCTGGCCGACCTCCGGGAGTCCGGGAGCCTCGAGCAGGATGCGGACCTGGTGGGGTTTATCTACCGCGATGAGGTCTATAGAAAGGAGAGCCCGGACAAAGGGATCGCGGAATTCATCATCGGCAAGCAGCGCAACGGCCCGACCGGCACCGTGAAGCTCAAGTGGTTCGACAAATATACCACCTTCGAGACCCTCGCCGAGCGCGACGAGCGGCCGTGACGGGAGGGAACCCGCTCGCCCGGCGCGGCCCCCGGCGCGGAGAGAGACCGGCCCATGAGTCCTGTCGGGCGGAACGACGATCCCCGCCCTGGGAGGCCGCCCCGCGCCAGGCCGCCCGCCTGAAGTCCGTGCGCCCCAGGCTGATCGCCCTCCTGAAGGATTTCGAGAACCGCTCAGAGCGCCCGCGCCGGGATGGGCGGCCCGCCGACGACTTCGGGTGGATGTGGCAGGCGCTGGGCCTGGACCGCCCGTGATGGTGAAAACGCCTGGATTCTGCGGTTGACGCCCGCAGGGGAATGATGTCCATTATTGCATCGTGGAGATGCACGATATGCTGCAAAAGGAGGTTGCAGTGAAAGTGGTGACCCTGAGAAATATCCCCCCCGAACTCGGCCGGATCATCCGCCGGAAGGCCAGAGAGAAGAAGGCCAGCGTGAACAAGACGGTGATCAGCTTGCTGGAGGAAGGCGTGGGGATTGGCAGGAAGAAGACGGGGAAGCCCCTGCATCACGACCTGGACGAGCTGGCCGGGTCCTGGACGAAGGAAGAGACGGAGGCGTTCGAGAGGGCCCTGATCGCTCAGCGCCCGATTGACCAGGATCTCTGGAAATGACGCGGG
>JACPFL010000165.1 GCA_016183025.1 Deltaproteobacteria bacterium
CCCCAGCGCTCGGCCGGCATCCGGCGGAAGGCCGCCTCGATCCCCTGCAGCCTCCGGAGCAGCGCCCGGGGGCCCAGCAGGGTTTCCACCGCCACGGCCCCGTTCACGAACCAGTAGGGGCACGGCGTCCCGACCGGCTCGGTCAGATACCAGGCCGAGCGCCCGACGACCCGGCAGCCGGGCACCCGGTCGAGCGCCAGGAGCGCGTCCTGGCACAGACGCAGCCGGTCGCCCAGGTTCGACCCAACGCCGATGTACGCGAGATGCGCGGGCTCAGCCACGGAATCCTCCCGGCGCGCTCAACGCTCCGAACCCCCGGCCTGCCCTCAGAACCCGACCTTCCGCATCCGCTCCACGGTCTCGGCGATCCGAGCGCGGTCGACGGTAAGCGCCATGCGCACGAACCCCTCGCCCTCCGGGCCGAACCCGTTCCCGGGGGTCACCGCGATCCCCGCGTTCAGGAGCAGGTGGGTCGTGAGCTTGGCCGAGGTGTAGCCCGGCGGCACCTCGGCCCAGACGTAGAAGCTGGCCCGCGGGACCTCGGCCTTCAGCCCCACCTCGCGCAGCCCCTGGAGCAGCAGGTCCCGCCGCTCCTGGTAGGTGCGGCGCATCTCCTCCACGCAGCCCTGGTCGCCGTCCAGGGCCGCGATGCCGGCCTCCTGCACGGCCTGGAAGACCCCCGAGTCCACGTTCGTCTTGACCTGCCCCAGGGCGGCGATCAGCTCCGGGTGGCCCACCGCGAACCCCACCCGCCAGCCGGTCATATTGTAGGTCTTCGAGAGCGAGTGGAACTCGATCCCGACCTCCTTGGCCCCGCGGGCCTGCAGGAAGCTCGCCGGCCGGTAGCCGTCAAAGGCGATCTCGCTGTAGGCCGCGTCGTGGGCCACGATGAAGTGGTGGGCCTGCGCGTAGGCCACGACCTGCTCGAAGAAGGCGACCTCGGCCACGGCCGCCGTGGGGTTGTTCGGGTAGTTGAGGAAGAGGAGCTTGGCCTGCCGCGCGGCCACCTCCGGGATGGCCCCGAGGTCGGGCAGGAACCCCTGGGCCGGCCGCAGCGGGACCGTGTGCGGGGTGGCGCCAGCGAAGACCGTGCCGGCGTGGTAGACCGGATAGCCCGGGCTCGGCACCAGCGCCGAGTCCCCCGGGTTGAGGAAGGCCAGGGGGAAGTGCGCGATCCCCTCCTTGGAGCCGATGAGCGCGAAGACCTCCGTCTCCGGGTCCAGGTCCACGCCGAACCGTTGCCGGTACCACCGGGCCACGGCCTCCCGGAACTCCCGCAGCCCCTCGTAGGAGGGGTAGCGGTGGTTGGCCGCGTCCTCGGCCGCGGCCTTCAGCCGCTCGACGATGTGCGGCGGGGTCGGGAGGTCCGGGTCGCTGATCCCCAGGCTGATCACGTCTACGCCCTTCCGGACCTGCTCGGCCTTCAGCCGGTCCAGCTCCGCGAACAGGTACGGCGGGAGCTGCTGCAGCCGCCTCGCCCGCTCCATGGTCATCGCCATCTACCCCCAGCCCCACCTATGTCCGGGCTCGCAGCCCAAGGACGTCCTGCATGTCGTAGAGCCCCGGGGGCTGGCCGACCACCCAGCGCGCGGCCCGGCGGGCGCCCCGGGCGAAGTTGTCCCGGCTATGGGCCCGGTATGGTCCCCCACGATGTCCCCGCCCCGCACGGCCTGCACCCCAATGGCCCCGGCCGGCCGTTCCCCCACGATCCCCTGCCGGCCAGTGACCAGGACCTCCTCAAGCTCGCGCCCGAGGACCCCCGCGATCGTCTCGGCCAGCCGCAGGGCCGTCCCGCTGGGGGCGTCCCTTTTGTGCCGGTGGTGCGCCTCCACGATCTCCACGTCGTACTCGGGCCCGAGGCGGCGTGCCGCCTCCTCGGCGAGCCGATACAGGACATTCACGCCCACGCTCATGTTGGGCGCCAGGACGCAGGGGACCTTGGCCACCAGGGCCCGCACCTCCCCGAGATCGGTCAGGGTGAAGCCGGTCGCGCCGATGACGATGGGGCGGCCCACCCCGGCGGAGAGCCTGAGGTGATCAAGCGCCGCCTCGTGGGTCGTGAAGTCCACCACCACGTCGGCCTTGGGGAGCGCCGGCTCGAGCCGGTCGGCCAGGAGCACACCGGTGATCCCGCCGCCGGTCACCTCCCCGGCGTCATGCCCGACCCGGGGGTCATCGGGCCGGACGATGGCGCCGGCCAGGGCGAACCCTTCGGTCTCCCGCAGCATCTGGACCAGGCGGCCCCCCATCCGTCCGGTCGCCCCGCAAACCACCACCCTAACCATGGCTCCCCCGCGCGCCCCGCCGTCGGGCGGTCGCTCAGCCGTGTCGGGCGTCCGTCCGCCGCTCCTTCGCCCCCGGCAGGGTGTTGGGCCGCTGCTCCCCCCTGCCGCGTTGCTACTTCGCGCCCGCGCCCAGCAGGCCGTACTCCCGCAGGACCTTATCGAGCTTCGCCCGGGTCCCCGCCGCCATCGGGCAAAGCGGGGAGCGGAACTCCTCGGTGATCTTCCCCATCATGGCCAGGGCCGTCTTCACCGGGATAGGATTCGTCTCCAGGAACATGGCCTGGGCCAGGGGGAACATCCGCAGGTGGAGGTCCCGGGCCCGCTTGAGGTCGCCCGCGTCCCAGGCGTTACAGAGGTCGGATACGTCGCGCGGGGCGATGTTCGAGACGACGGAGACGATCCCGCGCCCCCCGACGGCGAGGATCGGGAGCGTGATCGGGTCATCGCCCGACAGCACCGAGAAGCCCTCCCCGCAGAGCGTCAGGATCTCGGTCGCCTGGGCGAGCGACCCCGAGGCCTCCTTGACGGCCACGACGTTCTTGAGCTGGGCCAGACGCGCCACCGTCTCCGGCAGCATGTTCACGCTGGTCCGCCCCGGGACGTTGTAGAGGATGAGGGGCAGGGACGTGGACTCCGCCACGGCGCGGTAGTGCTGGTAGAGCCCCTCCTGCGTGGGCTTGTTGTAGTACGGCGTCACCAGGAGCGCCCCGTTAGCCCCGACCTGCTCGGCGTGGCGTGTCATACGAATCGCCTCGGCCGTGCTGTTGGAGCCGGTCCCGGCGTAAACCGGGATGCGCCCGGCCACCGCCTCGACCGTCAGCGCGATGACCCGGTCGTGCTCCTCGTGACTGAGGGTGGCCGACTCCCCGGTGGTGCCGCAGGGCACGATGGCATGGGTGCCGTTGGCGACCTGGAACTCGATAAGGGCCCGCAGGGCCCTTTCATCGACCTTCCCGTCCCGGAACGGCGTGACGAGCGCGACGATCGCCCCTCGGATCATGCTCCCTCCCGGCCCGGCGGGGTCGCGGCCCCCCGGGCTATTGCAGGAACGATGGGAGGGCCTCGCCCCGGACGAGGTCCTCGTACGTCTCCCGGCTGCGGACCACCGCGAAGCGCTCCTCGCGGACCATGACCTCCGCGGCGCGCGGCCGGGCGTTGAAGTCGCCGGACTCGCACACGGGGCCCACGACACTGACCACCTTGGTCTCGCGGCGCCCCTTCCGCACCGGGACGATCTCATGGTGGGCGCCGTACAGCGTGGGACGGAGGAGGTCGTTCATGGCCGCGTCCACGATGACGAAGCTCTTCGCCTCGGTCTCCTTGGTGTACAGGACACGGGTGAGCAGGACGCCGGCGCTGCCCACCAGGGAGCGCCCCGGCTCCAGGATCAGCGTGCACCCCAGCCCCTCCACCAGCCCGCGCACAGCCTCCCCGTACTCCTCCGGGCGCGGCGGGGCCTCGTCGAGGTACCGGATCCCCAGCCCGCCGCCCACGTCCAGATACTCGATGGTGATCCCCTCGTCCCGCACGAGCTTGATCAGCTCCCGCACCTTCCCGAAGGCCTCCAGGAACGGATCGAGCTCCGTGAGCTGCGAGCCGATGTGGCAGTCCACGCCGATCACCTCGAGGTGAGGGAGCTGGGCGGCCAGGTGGTACTCCTCGAGGGCCCGGCGGATGTCGATCCCGAACTTGGACTGCTTCATCCCGGTCGCGATGTACGGGTGGGTGCGGGGGTCCACGTCGGGGTTGACCCGGAGGGCCACCCGGGCCCGGCGCCCCACGCGGCCGGCGACCTCGTCGATGCGCCGCAGCTCCTGCGGAGACTCGGCGTTGAACAGGAGGATATCCTCGTTCAGGGCCTGCGCGATCTCCCAGTCGGTCTTCCCCACCCCCGCGTAGACGATCTTGCGGGGTTCGGCCCCGGCCTGCCTGGCCCGGTACAGCTCCCCGTACGAGACCACGTCCACCCCGCCGCCGAGGTTCACGAAGGTCCGCAGCACGGCCAGGTTCGCATTGGCCTTGGCTGAGAAGCAGATCAGGTGGGGCAGTCCCGCCAACGCCTGGTCGTAGGCCCGGAACGGGGCCTCAAGGCCGGCGTAGCTGTACAGGTAGCAGGGCGTCCCCACCTCCTGGGCGATCACGCTCACCGGCACATCCTCGCAGAACAGCTCGGGGCCCCGGTACTGGAAGCCGATCGTGTGCGGCATCATCCTTTCCGCTCCACCTGGCTCGGGGGCTCCCGGGGCGGGACCGGCGGGGCCTTCCTGCCACAGCCGGCCACCGCCGACCCGAAGAAGATCAGGCATGCCATAAACAGGCCAGCCACCCGGATACGCTTGGCAACGTTCACCGCTGGCCTCCCCGGGCCCCGCGGCCTCCGGCCCTCCGCCCTGCTCTGCCCTGCTCCCCTTTACGCCCGCTTCCCTTCGCGCCTGGCCCCTTCCTGCTGGCCGCCCGGGCCGGGACGCTCCCATCCGGTCGGGCGCCAGGCGCCGCCGGGGCTGTCCCCGCGAGCCGCCGTCGCTGCCGGACCAGCTCGGCCTCGGCGCCCTTCACGGCCCGGAGGACATTGACGCGCGCGGTCCCCCCCGCGCTGCGCCGGGCGTTCACGGCCGCGTGAAGCGAGAGCCGCGCGAGCGCATCGGGCGCGAACCGGTCCGAGAACCGCCGCATCTCGTCCAGGGTCAGGTTCGCCAGCCCGATCTCCTTGTCCATGCAGTAGCGGACGAGACGGCCGACCACCTCGTGCGCGGTCCGGAAGGGGAGCCCGCGCTGGACCAGGTATTCGGCCAGGTCCACGGAGAGCATGAAGTCGCCGGTCAGCCCCTTGGCCAGGCCCGGGGTTACTCGCACGCCGGGCAGCATGGCCGCGAACACCGCCAGGGTCTCCTTCAGCGTGTCCACGGCGTCGAAGAGCGCCGGCTTGTCCTCCTGCATGTCGCGGTTGTAGGCCAGCGGCAGCCCCTTCATGAGGGTCAGCAGGGCGGTCAGCGCGCCGAAGACCCGCCCGGCCTTGCCGCGCGCCAGCTCGGCCACGTCCGGGTTCACCTTGTGGGGGAGCATGCTCGAGCCGGTGCAGAAGGCCTCGGGCAGCTCCAGGAACCCGAACTCCTCCCCGGACCAGAGCACCAGCTCCTCGCTCAGCCGGGAGACGTGCAGCATGCACAGGGCCGCGGCCGCCGTCCACTCGATCGCGAAGTCCCGGTCGCTCACCGCATCCAGGCTGTTCCCCGCCACCTTCGGGAAGCCCAGGAGCTTGGCCACGTAGCGGCGGTCGATGGGGAGGGAGGTGCCGGCCAGGGCCCCGGCCCCCAGGGGGAGGACGTTGATGCGCTGGTGCACCTCGACGAAGCGCTGCAGGTCCCGGCGGAACATCTCGTAGTAGGCGAGCCAGTGGTGGCCCAGCAGCACCGGCTGGGCGCGGCGCAGGTGCGTGTAGCCGGGGACGATGACGTCCAGGTGCTCGCGCGCCAGGCCCGTCAGGGCCGCCTGGAGTGCCAGGAGGCGGGCCAGGACCTCCCGGGTCTCCTCGCGCAGGTAGAGGCGGAGGTCCAGGGCGACCTGGTCGTTGCGGCTCCGGGCCGTGTGGAGCTTGCCGGCCACCTCCCCCACTTTGTCCTGCAGCCGCCGCTCGATGTGGAGGTGGATGTCCTCGAGCCGCGGGTCATGGGGGAAGCGCCCAGCCTCGATCTCCCGCGCGACCTCCTCGAGGCCGGCGATCAGCGCGGCGGCCTCGGCCCGGGTGATCAGGTGCTGCCGGGCGAGCATGCGGCAGTGGGCGATGCTCCCCTGGACGTCGTGCCGGTAGAGGCGGCGATCGACGCTGATGGAGGCGGTGAAGGCCTCAGCGAGGGGGTGGGTCTCCTCGCGGAACCGTCCCGACCAGGCCTTCTTCATGCCCCACCCGGCTGGTCGCGCAGGGCCCGGATCTTCAGCCGCAGGGCGTTCAGGCGGATGAACCCCTCGGCCTCCCGCTGGTTGTAGACCGAGTCCGCCTCGAAGGTCGCGTAGTCGGGACGGTAGAGCGAGACCGGGGAGCGGCGCCCCACCACGGCGCAGCTGCTCTTGTACAGGCGCAGCCGGGCCGTGCCCGTGACATCGGCCTGGGCCTCGTCCATGGCCGCCTGGAGCATCCGCATCTCCGGGGCGTACCAGTAGCCGTAGTAGACCAGCTCCGCGTAGCGGGGGACCAGGCTGTCCCGGAGGTGCAGGACCTCGCGGTCCAGGGTGATGGACTCCACGGCCCGGTGCGCCACGTGCAGGATGGTCCCCCCCGGCGTCTCGTAGACGCCCCGCGACTTGATGCCGACGTAGCGGTTCTCCACCATGTCCACCCGGCCGATCCCGTGGCGCCCCCCGACCTGGTTCAGCCGGCCGAGCAGGGCCGCGGGGCCGAGCACTTCGCCGTCCACGGCCACGGGCGTCCCCCGCCGGAACTCCACCTCCAGGTAGGTCGGCTCATCAGGCGCCTTCTCGGGGGAGGCCGTGGTCTCGAACATCTCCTCGGGCGGCTCGGCCCAGGGGTCCTCGAGAATGCCGCCCTCGTAGCTCACGTGCAGGATGTTGCGGTCGATGCTGTAGGGGCGCTCGGCTGTGGCCTGCACCTGCAGGCCGTGCTCCCGGGCATAGGCCATGAGGTCCTGTCGCGAGCGCAGGTCCCACTCCCGCCAGGGGGCGATGATCTGCAGGCCCGGGGCCAGGGCCTGGTAGGTCAGCTCGAAGCGGACCTGGTCGTTCCCCTTCCCCGTGGCGCCGTGGGCCACCCCGTCCGCGCCCTCCGCGCGCGCGATCTCCACCTGCCGCTTGGCGATCAGCGGCCGGGCGAGCGAGGTCCCCATGAGGTAGCCGCCCTCGTAGACCGCGCTGGCCCGCAGGGCCGGGAACACAAAGTCGCGCACGAACTCGTCGCGCAAGTCGTCCACGTAGACCTTCGCCGCCCCGCTCTGCCGGGCCTTCTCCCGGATCGGCCCCAGCTCCTCCCCCTGTCCGAGGTCCGCCACGAAGGCGATGACCTCGCAGCGGTAGGTCTCGATCAGCCACCGCAGGATGACCGTGGTGTCCAGGCCGCCGGAGTACGCCAGGACGATCTTCCGCATGGCGCTCACCGTCCCCCCAGCAGCCGCTCGAGCACGGCCTTCTGCAGGTGCAGGCGGTTCTCCGCCTGGGGGAAGACGACGGAGCGGGGGCCGTCCATGACCTCGTCCGTGATCTCCTCGCCCCGGTGCGCGGGGAGGCAGTGCATGACCAGCGCGTCCCCCCGGGCGGCCTCGACGAGCGAGCGGTTGACCTGGTACGGGCGGAAGACCTGGACCCGCGCCTCGTGCTCGCGCTCCTGGCCCATGCTGGCCCAGGTGTCCGTGTAGATGACCCCCGCGTCCTTCACCGCCTCGAACGGGTCCTCCGTGAGCGTGATCCGCGGGGCGCCCGGGGCGGCCAGCGCGCGGGCGCGCTCCACGATCCGCGGATCGGGCCGGTAGCCGGCAGGGCAGGCGACGGCCAGCTCGAACCCCAGCAGCCCGGCCGCCAGGAGCCAGGAGTGGCAGACGTTGTTGCCGTCGCCCACGTACGCGACCTTCACCTGCTCGTAGCCGCCCCGGTGCTCGGTGATCGTGAGCAGGTCGGCCAGGATCTGGCAGGGGTGCGTGAGGTCGGTGAGCCCGTTGATCACCGGGACCGAGGCCCAGCGGGCCAGCTCCTCCACGTCCGCCTGCGCGAAGGTCCGGATCATGATCCCGTCCAGGTAGCCCGACAGCACCCGGGCCGTGTCCGCGATCGTCTCCCCCCGGCCGAGCTGCAGGTCCTGGGTGCTGAGGAAGATGGCCGCCCCGCCGAGCTGGACCATGGCGACCTCGAAGGAGACCCGGGTCCGCGTCGAAGGCTTGGCGAAGATCATCCCCAGCGTCTTCCCCACCAGGGGCTGGTGGCGGGCCCCCCGCCGGAGCATCACCTTGAGCTCGGCGGCCCGGGCGAGCAGGGCGTCCACCTCCTGCCGCGTGAGGTCCGCGATGGAGAGCAGGTCCTTGGTCATGGCCTCGAGCCGCTGCCCGGCACGCGCCCGCCGCTCGCGTCAGGCCCGCGCCGGGCCTGCCGGCGTCGGGACCGGCCGGGGGAGGTCGAGGAAGATCGCGTCCAGGGCGGCCACGAGCGCGTCCACCTCCGCCTCGGTCACGACCAGGGGCGGGACGAAGCGCAGGACGTGGTCGGTGCAGTTGTTGACCAGGAACCCGCGCTCCAGCGCCCGGGCGACGACCGTCTTCGCTTCGACCTCGAGCTCGAGCCCGAGCATGAGCCCCTTCCCCCGCACGTCCCGGACGAGGCTGTGCCGTCCCCGCAGCTCCTGCAGGCGCCCCAGGAAGTACTCGCCCATCTTCCGGCTGTGCTCGAGGAGCCCCTCCTCGAGGAGCTGCTTGAGGACCACCACCCCGGCGGCGCAGGCGACCGGGTTGCCGCCGAAGGTCGAGGCGTGGCTGCCGGGGGTGAAGGCGGAGGCCGCCGCATCCGTCGCCAGCATGGCGCCAAGCGGGAGCCCGTTCGCGATGGACTTGGCCAGGGTCATGATGTCCGGCGTGATGCCGAAGTGCTCGTGGGCGAAGAGCCGGCCGGTCCGGCCCAGCCCGGTCTGCACCTCGTCCAGGATCAGGAGCAGGCCCCGGCGGTCGCACAGGCCCCGGACCCCCTTCAGGTAGTCCGGGGCCGGCACGTTGACGCCCCCCTCGCCCTGGATCGGCTCGACCATGATGGCGCAGGTCTGCGGGGCCAGGGCCGCCTCCAGGGCCCGCAGGTCGTTGAATGGAGCGTACCGGAACCCGGGCATGAGCGGCTCGAACCCCTGCTGGTACTTCGCCTGCCCGGTCGCGGTGACGGTGGCCAGGGTCCGCCCGTGGAAGGAGTGCTCCATCGTGATGATCTCGTAGCAGTCCGGCCCCCGGTGCGCCTTCGCCCACTTCCGGGCCAGCTTGATGGCCGCCTCATTCGCCTCGGCCCCGCTGTTGCAGAAGAAGACTCTGTCGGCGAAGGAGTGGCGGGTGAGCAGCGCGGCCAGCTCGACCTGGGGCTCCGTGTAGTAGAGGTTGGAGGTGTGCACCAGCCGCTGGGCCTGGGCCGTGATCGCCGCCGTGACCTTCGGGTGGCAGTGCCCGAGCCCCACCACGGCGATCCCGGCCACGAAGTCGAGGTAGCTCCGCCCGGCCGCGTCCCAGACGCGGCACCCCTCGCCGCGCGTGAGCACCACCGGCTGCCGCCCGTAGGTGTTGGCGATGTGCTGCTGGCAGGCCTCCATGATCTGCGTGGGGTCCATGGGCTCGCTCCGCGTGAAGGGGTCTGGCTCCACCTCAGAGGGTGAGCTGGGTGCCGATGCCGGTGTCGGTGAAGATCTCCAGGAGCACGGCGTGCCGCACGCGGCCGTCGATGACGTGGGCCTTGGCCACGCCGTTCTGGAGCGCCTCCAGGCAGCACTGGACCTTGGGGAGCATCCCCCCGGTGATGACCCCCTCGTCCATGAGGCGCCGGGCCGTGTCCGCGTCCAGGGAGGAGATGAGCGCCTTCTGCCCGTCGAGCACGCCCGGGACGTCCGTGAGCAGGATGAGCTTCTCGGCCCGGAGCGCGGCGGCCAGGGCCCCGGCCACCGTGTCGGCGTTGAGGTTGTAGGTCTCCCCCTGCTTCCCCACGCCCACGGGGGCGATGACCGGGATGAACTTGTCCCGGTCCAGGGTCTCGATCAGGTCGGCGTTGACCGCCTCGACCTCGCCCACCATCCCGATGTCGATCAGCTCGGGCTCCTCGCCCTCCTCGCGCGCCCGGGCCAGGTTGAGCTTGCGCGCCAGGAGCAGCCCTCCGTCCTTGCCCGACAGCCCCACGGCCTTGCCGCCCGAGTGGTTGATCAGGGCCACGATCTCCTTGTTCACCTTCCCGACCAGGACCATCTCGACGATGTCCATGGTCTCCAGGTCCGTGACCCGCAGCCCCTCCACGAAGCTCGGCTCCTTGCCCACCCGCTTCAGCATCCTGCTGATCTGGGGGCCGCCCCCGTGGACGATCACCGGCTTGACGCCGACGTACTTCAGCAGCACCATGTCCAGGGCGAAGTTCCGCTTGAGCTCCTCGTCCACCATGGCCGCGCCGCCGTACTTGATGACCACGGTCCTCTCGGAGAACTCCCGGATGTACGGGAGCGCCTCGATCAGCACCTGCGCCTTGTCGGCGATCGGCTCCATCGGCAGCCTGCTGCCCCTCAGAGGATGTAGCGGGTCAGGTCCTCGTCCTTGACCACATCCATCAGCCGCGTGCGGACGTAGGCGGCGTCGACCACGATCTCCTTCCCCCCCAGCTCGGGCGCGTCGAAGGAGACCTCGTCCAGCAGGCGCTCCATGATCGTGTGCAGCCGCCGGGCGCCGATGTTCTCGGTCCGGTCGTTCACCTCCGCCGCGATGGTGGCGATCTCCTGGATCGCGTCCGGCTCGTAGCGCAACGTGATCTCCTCGGTCGCGAGCAGCGCGGTGTACTGCTTGGTCAGGGCGTTCTCCGGCTCCGTGAGGATCCGGACGAGGTCCTCCTGCCGCAGCGGGTCCAGCTCCACCCGGATGGGGAAGCGCCCCTGGAGCTCGGGGATCAGGTCCGAGGGCTTGGCCACGTGGAACGCGCCCGCCGCGATGAAGAGGATGTGATCGGTGCGCACCGGGCCGTGCTTGGTCGTCACCGTGGAGCCCTCGACGATGGGCAGGATGTCGCGCTGCACCCCCTCCCGGGAGACGTCGGGGCCGTGCCCTTTCTCCCGCCCGGCGATCTTGTCGATCTCGTCGATGAAGATGATCCCGGACTGCTCCACCCGCTGGATCGCCATGCGCACGACCCCGTCCATGTCGATGAGCTTCTGGGCCTCCTCCTGGGCCAGGAGCTCCAGGGCCTCGGGGATCGGCACGCGGCGGCGCTTGGTCTTCTTCGGGAACAGGTTCCCGAAGAGGTCCCGGATGTTGATGTCGACCTCCTCCAGCCCCTGCGGCGAGAAGATCTCCACCATGGGGAGCATCCGGTCCCGCACCTCGATCTCGACGAACCGGTCGTCCAGCCGCCCCTCCCGGAGCATCCGGCGGAGCTTCTCCCGGGTGCTCTTCTGGCGCAGGGCCTCGGCGCGCATGGCCTCGTAGTCCTCCGCCCCCTCCGCCGGGCCCGGCTCCGGCCGGCCGGGGAAGAGCAGGTCCAGCACCCGCTCCTCGGCCAGCTCGCGAGCGCGGGCCTGGACCTTGGCCGTCTCCTCGGCCTTGACCATCCCCACCGCGATCTCCACGATGTCGCGGATCATGGACTCGACGTCGCGCCCGACGTAGCCCACCTCGGTGTACTTCGAGGCCTCCACCTTCAGGAAGGGGGCCTGGGCCAGCCGGGCCAGGCGGCGGGCGATCTCGGTCTTCCCCACGCCCGTGGGGCCGATCATGATGATGTTCTTCGGCGCGATCTCGTCCCGCAGCTCCGGAGGGACCTGCTGCCGCCGCCAGCGGTTGCGCAGGGCGATGGCCACCGCGCGCTTGGCCGCCCGCTGCCCCACGATGTAGCGGTCCAGCGCCTCGACGATCTGCCGCGGGGTCAGGACGCTCGTCAGCTCGCCCGCGCTCACAGCTCCTCCACGGCGATCTGCTCGTTCGTGTAGATGCAGATCTGGCTGGCGATCCGCATGGAGGTCTCGACGATCCCGCGGGCGTCCAGGGCCGAGTGCTGGAGCAGGGCCCGGGCCGAGGCCAGGGCATAGGGGCCGCCGGTCCCGATGGCGCAGATCCCGTCGTCGGGCTCCACCACGTCCCCGGTGCCCGAGATGATGAAGGAGTGCTCCTGGTCGGCCACGATCATGAGCGCCTCCAGGCGCCGCAGCATCCGGTCCGTCCGCCAGTCCTTGGCCAGCTCCACGGACGCCCGGGTGAGGTTGCCGTGGTACTGGTCGAGCTTCCCTTCGAAGCGCTCGAACAGGGTGAAGGCGTCGGCCGTGGCCCCCGAGAACCCGGCCACGCCCTTGTCCTGATAGAGGCGCCGGACCTTGCGGGCGCTGTGCTTGATCACGGTCTGCCCCAGGGTCACCTGCCCGTCCCCGCCGATCGCCACCCGCCCGTCCCGTCGCACGCAGAGCACCGTGGTCCCGTGCAGGCGGGGCGGCCCCGCCCGATCGCTCGCGCCCGGCCGCGCCCGCGTGCCGCCAGCGCCCGGCTCGCCTCCCGGTCCGGTCATCGCGCCCGCACCCGCGCCCGGGGATGGGTCCGGTCGTAGACCTCCATGAGCCGGTCCACCGTCACGTGCGTGTACTTCTGCGTCGTCGAGAGCGAGGCATGTCCCAGCAGCTCCTGGATGGCCCGCAGGTCCGCGCCTCCCTCCAGGAGGTGCGTGGCGAAGCTGTGGCGGAGCGCGTGGGGGCTCAGGGTCCCGGCCAGCCCGCAGCGCGCCAGGTACTTCTTGAGCAGCCGCTCCACGCTGCGCGGGGTCAGGCGGCCCCCCCGGGAATTCAGGAAGAGCGCCGGCGCCCCCCGCCTCGCCGGGCCGAGCAGCCCGTCGCGCCGTTCCAGGTAGGCCCGCAGGGCGCCCAGGGCCTTGGAGCCCACCGGCACGACCCGCTCCTTCCGTCCCTTGCCCATGACCCGCACCACCGCCGGCCCGGGGTCCAGGTCCCCCACGTCAAGCCCCGTCAGCTCGCTCACCCGGAGTCCCGAGGAGTAGAGCAGCTCCCACATCGCCCGGTCGCGGAGGGCCAGCACCGTGTCAGGCTCAGCCGCCTCGAGCAGCCGGAACGTGTCATCGACCGTCAGGACGCCCGGCAGCGGCTGGCGCGGCTTCGGCGTGGCCAGGACCTCCCCGGGGTTGCGCGCCACAATCCCCTCCCGCCGCAGGAACCGGAAGAACGTCCGGATGGCCGCCAGCTTGCGCGCCACAGACGCGCGCGCGTGGTCCCGCGCCAGGGTCGCGAGGAATGCCCGGATCGCGAGGTGGTCGATCGCCTCCGGGGCCGGCGCGCGCCCCCCGCCGGCCTCCCGCAGGAAGGCCTCGAACTGGCGCAGGTCACTCAGGTAGTTCCGGCGGGTGTGCTCGGACGCCTGCACCTCCCCGGCCAGGTGGCGGGCGAACCCTTGCAGGCAGTCCTCCAGCGTCTTCTTCGCCTTCCGCAGCGCCATCGTACTGAAAACTGTACCATAGTGCCGCAAAAGATCAACGCAGTCGCGCCCGCACCCGCCGGGAGACCGGCCGGTCAGAGGCCCGCCGCGGCCTGCCAGCTCTCGACCGCCTGCTCCGCCCGGGCCGCGTACTGCTGGCGCCGGAGTCTGCGGGGCGCGCGCCCGGGCAGGGGAGCCAGGAGCCCGAAGGCCGCGTTCATGGGCTGGAACCCCCGGGGGCTCGGGGTGGTCAGGTAGGCGAGGAGCGCGCCGAGCATCGTCGTCGGGGGGGGCACCACCGGGGGCTGGCCGTGCCACAGGCGGGCCGCGTTGATCCCCGCGAGCAGCCCCATGGCGGCCGACTCCGTGTACCCCTCCACGCCGCAGAGCTGCCCGGCGATGAACAGGCGGGGCAGACGCCGGAGCTGCAAGGTGGGGGTGAGGAGCAGGGGGGCGTTGACGTAGGTGTTCCGGTGCACGCTCCCCAGGCGGGCGAAGCGCGCCTCCTGCAGACCCGGGATCATCCGGAAGACCCGCCGCTGCTCCGGCCAGGTGAGTTTGGTCTGGAACCCCACGATGTTGTAGAGGGTGGCCGCGGCGTCCTCCTGGCGGAGCTGGACTACGGCGTGGGGCTCCTTGCCGGTCCGGGGGTCCACCAGGCCGACCGGCCGCATCGGGCCGTAGGCCAGGGTGTCCCGACCCCGCTCGGCCATGACCTCGATGGGCAGGCACCCCTCGAAGTAGGGGATCCGCTCGAACGGGTGAAGCGGGACCTTCTCCGCCCCGAGCAGCGCTGCGACAAAGCTCTCGTAGTCCCGCTCGGTGAGCGGGCAGTTCAGGTAGTCCCCCGCGCCATCCTCGTAGCGGGACCCCCGGTAGACCACGTCCTCGGCGATGGAGTCCGCCTCCACGATCGGGGAGATCGCGTCGTAGAAGTACAGGTAGTCCTTCCCCAGCAGCTCCCTCAGCGCCTGCGCCAGGGGGTCCGAGGTGAGGGGGCCGGTGGCGACAATGACCAGCCCGTCTGGGGGCAGGGCCGTCACCTCCTCGCGCCGGACGGTCACCCCGGGCAGGGCCTCGACCGCGGCCGTCACCGTCCGGGCGAAGCGCTCGCGATCCACGGCCAGGGCCTCGGCGGCCGGCACGCGGGCCTCGGCGGCCGCGCGCAACACCAGGGAGTCCAGACGCCGCATCTCGGCCTTGAGCAGCCCCGCCGCCGTGTCGGGGGCCTCGGACTTGAGCGAGTTGCTGCAGACGAGCTCCGCCAGGTCGGGCAGGTGATGAGCCGGGGAGAAGTGGGCCGGCTTCATCTCGTAGAGCGTGACCGACACGCCGCGCCGCGCGGCCTGCCACACGGCCTCGCAACCGGCGAGCCCGCCGCCGATGACGGTCAGTCCGGAGACGCGCATGGCGCCATTATAGTGGACCCGGCCGCCCCGGACCAACAGCCCTCTGCCGCCTCGTGTGCTCCTCCCTCCAGATGGCCCGTGTCCAGCGGACATGCCCTTGTGCGGCGCAGCGCGTAGCGGAGACTGGCGCCAGCCATACTTGCATGCTCCCTGCGTCGGTACCGCCGTGCGAAATCCACTTGACCTGGCCCCGGAGCCGTGCGACCATACGTCCGTAAGGGGGGACGCTGGTCAGCAGGCAGCACGGCTCAGAGCCTCGGTTCTCCGGAAGTTCGGCCAGAAAGTTTTTGCGGTGCGGTCAGACCTCAAAGGCTCTCTAGGTCTTTGGGGCCTTTTTTCTTATGGGGCCTGACGTGGCGACTGACCGGCGTGGACCTTCCACGGGCGCGGAGGCGTCTTCCCAAGCCTCGGAGCGCGTCGCTGTCGGGGGAAGAGCGGAGGAAGGATGCTGAGACTTCGCGTGCGGGCGATGGGCGGCAGCGAGGACTTTGCCGTGGCGATCCGCGTCCGCCAGAAGAGCGGCCGGCGGTGGCTGGCCGAGATCGACGGATTGAAGGACTGGGTCTCCAGCGGCGGCCGAGCTGAACTGGAGTTCCAGGGACGAACCAAGGAGCTGGCCGAGGCTTCGGCCTACCGGTACCTCACGCAGCACTTCCAGATCGTGGAAGGGGCCGAGGGCCGGGGACGGTAAGCAGGCGGCGTTCGGAGGGCGGGGGGGATGGCACAGGGGACCATCAAGCGGCTGGTGCGGGACCGGGGGTTTGGCTTCATCCAGGCGGACGATGGGCGAGAGATCTTCTTCCACCGGTCCGGCTTTCCCGGCAGCGAGTTCGACACGCTGCGCGAGGGGCAGCGGGTCGAGTTCGATGTCGAGCGCGGGGAGAAGGGCCTGCGGGCCAACCGCCTGAAGCTGGCCCAGAAGAAGATGCGCAACGTCAAGGCCGAGGGGATCCCCACCGAGGTCCCCTGCGAGCGCTGCGGGCGGATGATGGTCATCAAGTGGGGGAAGAACGGCCAGTTCCTGGCCTGCCCCGGCTACCCGGCCTGCATCCGTAGAAGACCCGCCCCTTCCGGCTCATCTTCTCGACGATCTGCCCCCCGCACCCCTCCGCCGGACACTCGACCCCCAGGCTGTAGGGGCGGGTGTTCTTACAGGCCGGATAGCTCGAGCAGGCGACGAACTTGCCGTACCGGCCGCGCTTGACCACCATCGCGCTCCCGCACAGCTCGCACTTGTCGCCCGTCTCCTCCTCGGCCTGCACCACCACCTTCCCGGAGGCATCGCGGGTGAACTCCTTCGTGTTCTTGCAGGCCGGGTAGCCGGGGCAGGCCAGGAACTGGCCGTTCTTCCCCCACTTGATGACCATCATCCGCCCGCAGCGCTCGCAGGGGACCTCGGTGGGGATCTCCTCGGCCTTGACGTTGCGCATCTTCTTCTGGGCCAGCTTCAGGCTCTTGGAGAAGGGCCCGTAGAACTCCCGCAGGGCCTCCACCCAGTGGACCTCCCCCTCCTCGACCTTGTCGAGGTCGTCCTCCATCTTCGCCGTGAACTCCACGTTCAGGACGTCGGGGAAGTTCTCCACCAGGAGGTCGTTGACCAGAAAGCCGAGGTCCGTCGGGGCGAAGCGCCCCTTGTCCAGCATCACGTACTCCTTCTCCTGGATGGTGCCGAGGATGGCGGCGTAGGTCGAGGGACGGCCGATCCCCTTCTCCTCCAGCTCCTTGACGAGGGTGGCCTCGGTGAAGCGCGGCGGCGGCTGCGTGAAGTGCTGCTCCGGGCTCAGGCCCAGGAGCCGGAGCCGCTCCCCCTCGGTCAGCGGCGGCAGCCCGGTGCCCTCCTCGCCGTTCCCCTCCTCGTCGCGCCCCTCGGTGTACACCGCCGTGTAGCCCGCGAACTTCAGGACGGACCCGGTGGCGCGGAGCAGGTAGGGGCCGGCGGCGATGTCCACGGACGTCTGGTCGTAGACGGCGGGGAGCATCTGGCAGGCCACGAAGCGGTTCCAGATGAGCTCGTACAGGGCCGCCTGGTCGCGCTCGAGGTGGCGGCGGACCCGGTCGGGCGTATGCTCGAAGGAGGTCGGGCGGATCGCCTCGTGGGCGTCCTGCACCAGGGCCCCTTTGCGCCCGCGGTAGACGTTGGGGGTCTCGGGGAGGTACGCCTCCCCGAAGCGCGCCCGGATGTAGGCCCGGCTCTCGCGGAGGGCCTCCTCGGAGATGCGGGTGGAATCGGTCCGCATGTAGGTGATGAGCCCGACCGCCCCCTCCTCGCCGAGGTCGACCCCCTCGTACAGGCGCTGGGCCAGCACCATGGTCTTCTTCACGGAGAAGCGGAGCTTCCGGTAGGCCTCCTGCTGCAGGGTGCTCGTGATGAACGGGGGGGCGGGGTTGCGCCGGCGCTCCTTCTGCTCCACCGACTGGACGACGAAGCTCTCCCGCTCCAGCGCCTGGACGATCCCGCGCGCCACGGGCTCACTGGGGACCTCGACGCTCTCGCCCTGGACCTTGAGGAGCCGGGCCTGGAAGGGGGGCGGCGTCCCGCCTTCGAGCGTGGCCGTGATGGTCCAGTACTCCTGCGGGACGAACGCCCGGATCTCCCGCTCGCGCTCGACCACCAGGCGGACGGCGACGGACTGGACGCGGCCCGCCGAGAGCCCGCGTCGCACCTTGTCCCAGAGCAAGGGGCTGATCTGGTAGCCGACCAGCCGGTCGAGGATGCGGCGGGCCTTCTGGGCCTCGAACATCTGCCGGTTCAGGCGCCCGGGGTTATGGACCGCCTCGAGGACGCCCTTCTTCGTGATCTCGTGAAGGAGGACCCGGTACACGTTCCGGCGCTTACCGTCCACCTCCTCGGCGATGTGCCAGGCGATGGCCTCACCCTCCCGGTCGGGGTCCGAGGCGAGGTAGATCCGGTCGGCGGCCTTGGCGGCCCGCTTGATCTCGCCGATAACCTTGTCCTTGCCCTTGATGACGACGTACTGCGGCTCGAAGTTCCGCTCCAGGTCCACGCCCAGGCTGCTGCCGGGCAGGTCCTTGACGTGCCCCACGGAGGACTTCACCACGAAGTCGGGGCCCAGGAACTTGTGGATGGTCTTGGCCTTGGCCGGGGATTCCACCACGATGAGGGCCTTGCCGCCCTTGGCCGCGGTCGTGGCGCGACCCTCCGTGGCCGGACGGGCCCGCGCCGGCCTCCGCAAGGTGGTGGCCGCCGCAGCCTGACCCCTCGCGCGCCTGGCGCGCGCCGGCTTCGCGGGGGCTGGCGTGGCCGAGGCCTCCTGGCCCTGCGGCGTTCTGGCCGTGGCCGCCCCGGGTTTCACAGGTTTCGGGTTTCGTGCACGCATGGTTCACAGGCCGTGGGCACTGCCCTCCAGCCCTGGCTCCTCAGTGGTAGATCTGGTCCCATTCGCCCTGCAGGGCGTGGACCACCTCGACCCGGCCCACCCGATCATGGGCGGCCAGGATCAGCGCCGTGATGGCCCGGATCTCGTCGAGCCCGACCTCCTCGACGTCCACGGCCATCGCCTTCTCGATCACCTCCTCCCGGATCGCGGGGCTGATCAGCCCCAGCCCCTCCAGGCGCAGCAGGAACCCCAGGGCCTCGGGAGTCAGCCGCCACTCCTCCTCACGGGTCAGCACGCGCCAGACGTGGGGAGAACCCCCGTCGGCGACGGCGCGGCGCGCCTCGTCCAGGGCCATCCGGCGCTCCAGCCACGCGAAGGCCGCCTCGATCTCCAGCGGCGAGAACCCCTGTGCCACCAGGTGCTCGTAGATCACCTGCTCGTTCACCAACATCTCCGGGTCGTCGACGACGTACCGGGTCAGCAGCTCGAGGATCCCCAGGATCTTCGTCCCGATCATCACGCCCCCTACGCCACCTTCAGGAACCGCTTCCCGCTGAGCTGGCGGACCCGGCCCTTGAGCTCGAGCTGCAGCAGCGCGCCGGACGCCACGGCGGGGCTCAGGCCCGAGCCCCGCACGATCAGGTCGATGGGCGTCGGATCCGTGCCCAGCACGGCCAGCACCGCGCCCTCCGCAGGCGTGCCCCCGGCCTCGCCTGGCTCGGCTCGCCCGTCCTCCCTCGGGGCCGGCAGCTCGCCCAGGACCCCGGTCAGCTCTTCCAGGATGTCCGTGACCCCTTCCACCAGCTTGGCCCCCTGCTTGAGCAGCCAGTGCGTCCCATGACTCGTGGCCGAGGTGATGGGACCGGGCACGGCGAACACCTCGCGTCCCTGGTCCAGCGCCGCCCGGGCCGTGATGAGCGAGCCGCTGCGTTCGGCGGCCTCGACCACGATCACGCCCAGGGCGAGCCCGCTGATCAGGCGGTTGCGCACCGGGAAGTGCTCCGGGAGCGGCGGCGTCCCGGGCGGGAATTCGCCCAGCAGGGCCCCCTGGGCCCGCACCGCCTCGGCCAAGTCCTGGTGGGCCGCCGGGTAGACCCGATCCAGTCCGCAGCCGAGCACAGCCAGGGTCCGCCCGCCGACCGCGAGGGCCCCGCGATGGGCCGCGGCATCGATCCCGCGGGCCAGTCCGCTCACCACCGTGATCCCGCGCAACGCCAGCTCCGCCGCCAGGCGCTCCGCCGCCGCGAGGCCGTAGGAGGAGGCTTCTCGTGAGCCCACCATGGCCACGGCCCGCCAGTCCTCGGGCATGAGGGCCCCGCGGACGTAGAGGAAGGGTGGGGGGTCCGGGATCACCCGCAGGCCTCGGGGATACGTGGGGTCCGTCCACGGCACCAGGGTCAGGCCCGCCTTCTGGAGCTGGGCCACCTCCGCGTCCAGGTTCTTTCCCGAGCCTGCCCGCAGCGCCTGGGCCAGCGCAGAGGAGACCCCGGGAACTGCGCAGAGGGCCGTCAGGTCCGCGGTCAAGATGGCCCGGGGGTGGCCAAATTGTTCCAGCAGCCTCCGGCACAGGACCGGTCCGAGGCCCGGAACCCCCCCGAGGGTCAGCCAGTCGGCCCAATCACAAGATTGTTCTGCTATTTCAGTCACTTAGCCTGGCCTTCCCGAACGGACGCGTCCTCGACCTCCGAGACGACCCGGTCGCCCCGGCCCAGGAGCTGCTTGCTTTGCAAAACCAGGGCCGTGGCCGTCCGCTCCTCCACGGAGAGGACGACGAGCTGGCCGATCGACTCCCGGGGGAGGGGGTCGCGGGGAGGGGTCTTGGGGACCTCCATCCGCTTGAGCCCCACTTCGATCTCGTAGGCATCGAGGCCAAACGGCCGCTCTCCGTGGAAGACCATGAACAGCAGCCCCGGCTCCACCTTGTCCCGGCGTCCGCGGTCGATGTATACGATATGGCCCTGCCCGATGGCCGACAGCTCTTCCCGTGCCCCGATCAGGAGTCCCTGGATCCTCACCGGGCCCCGCGAGGCGATCAGCGGCCGGGGAGGCGGCTCGTAGGGCAGGAGCTGATCCCCCGCGCGAATCTCCGTGTAGGAGGTCACGATCTCCCCGTAAATCTGCTCTCCGCTGGTTGGCCTGATGACCACGACCCCCTGCGCCACGATCAGGTCCCCGATCCGGTCGCCCGTATGTGGATGACGCACCGGCCGGACCACACGGGCCACGGTCAAGCGATCCCCCGGCTTCAGCGTTCGCCCTGCTGCCGGGAGGATCTGGATCTCGTCCCCCTGGCCAAGCATCAACGTGCGCGTGGTCCCCCGGACCACGGTGCCGACCCATTCCGGTGGTTGCGTGGCAATGAACCCCCGCTCTGGAGGGACTGGGACCGTGGTCACCGGCGGACGGCTCTCCTCGCGCCGCTCCTGCGCAGAGGCCGGGAGGAGGCTGGCCCCTATGACCAGCCCGACCGCCACGCACACTCCGGTCCAGTGGCTCACATCGCGGCTCCCGCTGTGCCTGCAACCCCAGATCGGCATCGGACCCTCCTTCCCCTGGGAGGACGTGATGACAGCGGGTGAGGCCAGCTCGGTAAATCCAGGACAGCCCTGTCGGACCCTTCAGACCCGGCCGTAGCGATCCTCGTACCGGGTAATGTCCTCTTCGTCAAAAGTTCCGAACGACACCTCGAGGATTCGAGCCGGCCGTGGACCGGCACAGCTCAGGCGATGGCGGGACGTCCGGGGGACCGTTACGGTCTCTCCCGGCTTGGGGGAGATCCGGAGCCCGTCCACCTCGACCTCCAGGCCCTCGTCCAGGACGATCCAGAGCTCATCGCGGTGCTGGTGGGACTGGAGGCTGGTCGCCTCCCCCGGGATCACCGTCAGGATCTTCACCGTGCAGGGCTCATTATGGGCGACCTGAAGGAACCCCCCCCAGGGCTTGTCCACCTTCACCATCTGGTCTCCCAGCGCCATCGACGTCATCACCCCTGCATTTTCAAGAGTTTAGGGGCCCCCTCCCTGACCTGTCAAGAAGGATTCTACCTGGTACAGTTCGCTCTAAGCCATGAGTACTTCATAACCAACTGGGATCATTGATGATTTAGTCACTCTGGGGTCAGAGTGGCGGAGGGCCGCTCGTTTGGTGACGATCCATCTGGCGTGCTATCATACGGCGCGGGCGGGCATAGCCTGGATGGGGTTGCCCTTGGCCTGGGCGGATCAGAAGAGGCGTGGGGGGCTCGGTGAACCGGCAAGAGGCCGAAAAGCAGGTGGCCCGGCTCCGGCAGCAGATCGCCTACCATAACTACCGCTACCACGTCCTGGACAGCCCGGAGATCTCCGACGCCGAATTTGACCGCCTGATGCGGGAGCTCGAGGCCCTGGAGGCCCAGTTCTCCGACCTGGTGACCCCGGACTCCCCCACCCAGCGCGTGGGAGGCCAGCCCCTGGACCGGTTTGCCACGATCACCCACACCACGCCCATGCTCAGCCTGCAGAACGCCTTCGAGGAGGAGGAGGTCCGCGAGTTCGATCAGCGGATCAAGCGCTTTCTGAAGACGGACCGGGACCTCCCCTACGTGGCCGAACCCAAGCTCGACGGGGTCGCGGTCGAGGTCCTCTATGACGATGGCGCCTTCACGCTGGGGGCGACCCGCGGGGACGGGGTCACGGGCGAGGACGTAACCGCCAACCTCCGGACCATCCGGAGCCTCCCGCTCCGGCTGCTGCCCGCCGGGGAGGTGCCTGTCCCGGCCTACCTGGAGGCGCGCGGCGAGGTCCTCATGCTGCGCCGCGACTTCGAGGCGCTGAACCAGAAGCAGGAGGCGGCCGGCGAGAAGGTCTTCGCCAATCCCCGGAACGCCGCCGCCGGCTCCCTGCGCCAGCTCGACCCCCGGATCACGGCCCAGCGCCCGCTCCGGATCTACTTTCACAGCGTCGGGGCCCTCCGGGGGACGGCCATCCGCACGCACTGGGAGCTGCTGCAGGCCTTCAAGGCCTGGGGGCTCAAGGTCGAGCCGAACATCACCCTCTGCGAGACGATCGAGCAGGCCATCGCCTACCACCGGCGCCTGAGCCAGGAGCGGGAACGCCTCCCCTACGAGATTGACGGCGTGGTCCTCAAGCTCAACGACCGGGCGCTGCAGGACGAGCTGGGGACGATCGCCAAGAGCCCGCGCTGGGCCCTGGCGTACAAGTTCGAGGCCAAGCAGGCGGTGACCCGGATCCTGGAGATCAGGCCCCAGGTCGGTCGCACCGGGGCGCTCACGCCGGTGGCGGTCATGGAGCCCGTCACCCTGGCGGGCGTGACGGTGAGCCGGGCCACCCTGCACAACCAGGACGAGATCGACCGCAAGGATGTGCGGGCGGGCGACTGGGTGATGGTGCAGCGGGCCGGCGACGTGATCCCGGAGGTGGTCGAGGTCCTCAAGGAGCGCCGGACCGGAACAGAGGAGCCCTACCGGCTTCCCGACAAGTGCCCGGAGTGCGGCTCCCGGGTGGTCCGCTTCGAGGACGAGGCCGTCTCCCGCTGCGTGGACATGGCCTGTCCGGCTCAGGTCCGGGAGCGGATCATCCACTTCGCCTCCAAGCGGGCCATGGACATCGAGGGGTTGGGGGAGAAGCTCGTCGAGCAGCTCGTGGACCGGGCGCTGATCAGGGACCCCGCGGACCTCTACGCGCTCACCCGGGACGACTTCATGCAGCTCGAGCGCATGGGCGACAAGCTGGCCTCGAACCTCCTCGACGCGATCGCCCGGAGCCGCAGAACCACGCTCCCAAAGCTCCTCTTCGCCCTGGGGATCCGCCACGTGGGGGAGACCATGGCCAAGCTCCTGGCCGAGCACTACCCCACCCTGGACGCGTTGATGCCGGCCACCGAGGAGGAGCTCAGCGCCATCCACCAGGTGGGGCCGGAGATCGCGAAGAGCGTGGTGGCCTTTTTTGCCCAGCCGGAGAACCGCCGGATCATCGAGAAACTTCGAGGGCACGGGGTCCATTACGAGCGCGTGAAGGCGATGGCGGGGAGGAAGCTCAGCGGGCAGAGCTTCATCTTCACCGGCGGGCTGACCGCCCTGTCGCGAGACGAGGCCAAGGCCCGGGTGGAGGCCCTGGGGGGGAAGGTCGTGTCGTCGGTCAGCAAGACGACCAGCTACGTCGTGGTGGGCGAGGACCCCGGGTCCAAGCTGGCGGATGCCCGCCGCCTCGCCGTGCCGATCCTCAACGAAGAGGAGTTCCTGAAACTGCTGGAATGAAGGCGGATGACGACCTCCGCCGCGCCCGAGCGGGTGTAGGCCCAGAAGCCGTCCCCTGAGCCAGATGCCGAAAGGCCGACCTCCTGAGCGCACCGAGCCGCCGACCGAGAAGGTCCGGGCCCACGCCACCATCCAGGGGCTCGTCCAGGGGGTCTTCTACCGGGTGTGCTGCGCGGAGCGGGCCCAGCAGCTCGGCCTGACCGGCTGGGTCCGGAACACCCGCAACGGCGACGTGGAGGCGGTCTTCGAGGGCGACCGGCCGGCCGTGGAGGAGATCCTGCGCTGGTGCCGCATCGGGCCGCCGGGAGCCAGGGTCACGGACGTCGTGGTGGACTGGCAGCCGTACCGCGGGGAGTTCTCCCGCTTCGCGATTACCCGATGATGGGGCCCGCCCGGCCGGGCGTCAGGCGGACCCGCTCTCGCCCTTGAGCTTGAGGTACGCTTCGTAGGCCGACTTCCGCGGGATCCGCTTCGCCGCCGCGACCTTTTTCAGGACCTCCTTCCAGGGGAGCTCGCCGGCCTTCAGCATCTCCTGCAGAAGCTCCTTCACCGTCTGCTCCGTCTCCCGGGTCCCCTCCGGCGCCCCCTCGACCAGCAGGGTGACTTCCCCCCTGACCGCCTTCCCGCGCAGGGCAGCAACCAGCTCGCTGACCGTCCCGCGGCGGAACTCCTCAAAGGCCTTCGTCAGCTCCCGCGCGAGCACGACCCGGCGGTCCCCCAGCACGGCCAGGATGGCCTCGAGCAGGGCCCCCAGGCGCTGGGGCGATTCGTAGAACACCAGGGTCCAGGGCAGGGCCTGCACCTGCTCCAGGAGCTTCCGGCGCCGGGACGCCTGACGCGGCGGAAAGCCCAGGAAGACAAAGTGGTCGGTGGGGAGCCCGCCGGCCGCCAGGGCCATGATCAGCGCCGACGGGCCTGGGACCGGGACCACGGAGACCCCCCGCTCCAGGGCCAGGCGGACCAGGAGATATCCGGGATCGGAGATGGCCGGGGTCCCGGCGTCGCAGACCAGCGCGACATCTTCCCCTTCCAGCAGGCGGGCCAGGAGCACCGGGGCCTTGGCCAGTTCGTTGTGCTCGTAGTAGCTGGTGAGCGGCGTAGCGATCCCGTAGCGCGTCAGGAGCTTCTTCGTCTGGCGGGTGTCCTCGGCCGCGATGACCGGGACCGACTTCAGGAGGCGGAGGGCACGGAGGGTGATGTCCTCCAGGTTCCCGATCGGCGTGCCGACGACGTAGAGGGTCCCGGGCATCACCCGGTCAGCTTACCACACCCCTATGGGAGCATCAGCTCCAGGCCTCGAGCCTCGGGGAGTCCGCTCTTCCCCAGAGAAGGCGCCCACACATGCCATGTGGGCGGGTGTCTCCGCGTGTCGAATGCCTTGCTTGCCTCGACAGCCCCCCAGGTCGAAGCGTACACGCGCCCCTGGATGAAATGTTCGTTGCCATCCCGAACAAATGGGCCCTTCCCTTCGAAATCGGATACCTTCAACGTCGGCGGAATCGGGGAGACTACAGCGAGATGTCCATTAGGAGTCCCCGTCGAAGCGCCCACAACAAGAGCTCCCTGATTGGCTAGCGCCTGTACCCTCTCCCATACTTCCCAGTCATCCTTCCCATCGATCTCTTGCCATTGGCCACTGGCGTTCGCCCTCAGCCGCATCACGATGTCATTCGCCATGAGGTTCGGATTCGTGAGCTCTTCTCCCAGCTCCCCTCCCGGAGACGTCGCTCCCCCCGTGGCGAGCGCTCTGCCTACTGCCTGGAAGTACCTCTTGCAATTCAGCGAGCGTATTTCGGCATCCTTCACCTTGGGGAGTCCCAGCTTCTCAGAAGCTCCGTTCAGCGCGTTGATGAGGCTCAAAGCCCCGGGGGCCATCTTCACCGACCCTGTGGCCTCCGCCTCACGCCGCGCTTGCTCGGCCCGCTGCGCCTGCTCCCGCTCGTGCTTCTTGCGAGCCTCCTCCTGAGCCCGACGGATCTGCTCTTGAGTCCGCCGTATATCTTCGAGGCTCCCTGAGCCCGAGGGAACCACGGACGGAGACGGTGCCGGAGTCACAGATCGGGACGGCGTGGGGGCTGGCGAGGGGGACGGAGTCACAGACCTGGAGGGAGCCGGTGCTGGAGGCGGTGGCGGAGTCACACGCCTGGATGGAGCCGGTGATGGGGGCACCCCTCCGCAGCGAGGGTCGGCACGCGGCCCGATCCGTCGGCCTAGGCACGGATTGACCCAATCGGCGCCCATGACCAGCGAAGGGCGCAAGATGAGATCCCCGATCCCCATACTCGACATCACACCGACACCAATCACCCATGCGAGAAATCGATGCATGGCAGACTCTTCACCTTGGCCTTCTGAGCTTTTGGATCTTCTCCTTGACCACCGCAACCTCTTCGCCACGGCCCGGGATCCCCTCGATCATGCGCAGGTATTGCTCCCAGGCCGCGATGGCCTCCGCCTTCTTCCCCATACGTTCGAGATTGGCGGCGATCCGGCCCCGGGCCTCCGCATAGCCGGGTTCGATCTGCAAGACCCGCTCAAACGCCTGGTTGGCGGCGGAGAATCTCTCTTTCACGGTGTTGGCAATCCCGACGTTGAGATGGTATTCGGCAATCTTGGGGCCCAGCTCTATCGCCTTCCTGAAGCTCGCGATCGCATCATCATGCAGCTTCTTGCCGGCATAGGCGATACCCAGCTTGTTCCAGACCTCTGGATCGCGGTTCTGGGTCGCGCTGAGCGCCTGCTTGTACGTCTTGATCGCTTCGTCGAAGCGCCCACCCGCCCGATAGGCGTCTCCAAGCCCGGCAATGGCCCTGGCGTATTTTGGGTCCTGGGCCACCGCCTTCTTGAAGGTGCTGACGGCCTCATCGGAGCGCCCGATCCGGACGTAGGCGAGCCCGAGGTTTGAATAGACCTCGGGAGATTGGGGTCTATGGGCCAGGGCGTTCAGATACGCGCTGACGGCCTGAGCGAATAGTCCAGCTTCGCTGTACGTCAGACCGAGATTGTTATGGGCCTCAGCATACCGAGGCTCCTGCGCGACCGCAGTCCTGAAAGCCGTGACGGCATCTTCCAGGAGGCCCTTCTCGCGATAGGCCACTCCCAGGTTATTGTGGGCCTCGGGGTAGAAGGGGGTCAGGGAGACCGCCCTTCGGAAGGCGAGGATCGCGTCGTCCAGCTGCTGCTTGGACGTGTACGCGAGACCGAGCGCGTTATAGGCTTCCGGGTAGTCGGGTCGCCGTTCTATGGCCTTCTGAAGCGCCGCGATGGCCTCATCCATCTGCCCCTTTTCCCGATATGCACTCGCCAGATTGAAATGCGCTTCGGGATAGTTCGAGCGGAGCGCGATGGCTTTCTTGAATGCGGCGACGGCGTCCTCGGGGCGACGGGCGTTCCGGTAGATCACCCCGAGGTTATTCAAGGCTTCCGGTTGGGTTGGCCTCAGAGCTGTGACTTTCTGATAGGCCGTGATCGCATCCGCAATCCTTCCTTTCCTGACGAAGGCCTCACTGAGGAAATGGAAGGGCTCCGGGCTGTCGGGCTTGAGATCTGCCGCCTTCCTCAACGTCGCAATCGCCTCGTCCAGCATGCCTCTGCTGGTGTAGGTCGAGCCGAGAGCGAGCAAGGCCTCGAAATATCGGGGATTCACGCCGAGGACGTGCTGGAGGACCGCAATAGCTTCGTCACTCTCGCCTCTGGCGCTTAGTGCCACGGCCAGATAGTAGTGGGCTTCCAGAAGACCGGGATTCAGCTCGACCGCCCTCCTGAGCGCCGCAACGGCCTCGCCGTACATGCGTACGGCGATATACGCGGCCCCCAGATCCTTGTAGGCCTCAGCGTATCGTGGCGCCGCCGCAAGGGCATTGAGAAAGGAACGGCTCGCCTGCTCATACAGGCCTTTCGTCGCGTAGGCTTCCCCCAGGGCGCGGTGTGCTTCCGCGAGCCTCGGGGCCAGGGTCACGGCCTTTCTCAAGATCGTGATCCCTTCATCCGTCTGACCCTTCTTGACCAGGGCCAGGCCCAGGTCCTTGTAGCCCTCCGCATAGTTCGGATCGGCCTCGACGGCCTTTCTGAAGGCCACGATGGCCTCGTCCAGCATGCCTTTCTGGAGATAGACGTCACCAAGGTAGTTGTGGGCCTGGGCATAGGAGGGTCGTTGCTGAAGGGCCCGTCTGTAGGCCGTTATGGCCTCATCGAGCCTCGCCTGGGACGCGAAGACAGTCCCCTCGCCCAGCCACGCCTCGGGGTAATTCGGTTGAACGCTCCTCGCCCTCCGGTAAGCTTCAAGGGCCTCCCCCCACAGACGCTTCTGGCTCAGAGCCAACCCCAGATGATAGTGGGCTTCTGCCAGGTCCGGTTTTGCCTGGAGCGCGCCCTGGAAGAGCCGGATCGCCTCGTCGACCCTTCCCGCGCTCAGGGCCTCAACCCCGGCCTGGTCCAACGCCTTCGCGTCCTCTGCTGGGGCCCCCACCGCAGCCCTGGCAAGGGACGCTACTCCCACTGCTGGCGCTGATTCCCGGGTCTCAGGTCCTGTCGCGCACGCCTGCACTAATGCCGCCAACAGTATGACGCCCCATGTAGGACCTCGAAGAAGTCGCCTTACGTTACGCATGGACGGACCCTCTGGTCAGGGAACGCTCCTCCCCCTTCGATTCAATGTGCCTTCACGGACGATAAATCCATTCCGTGTCCAGCCGTTGTTGGCCTGCTCCGACGCGAGCACTCGCTGGACTTACCTTCCAATTTGTGACCGATAGCGCTCGAAATCGCGCTTGAAGTAGTCGGCCGGCAGGTCCCTGAGCAGACGCCGACCGGCCTCTCTCGCCGGATTATCTTTTTCCCTAAACTCCCGAAGGAGCCGTTCCGTATGGCGCTCCGCTAACGCCTCTCCCCATTCGCCGCCCTTGGTAAGCCCGATCAGGCCACCGACGATACCTCCAACTGGCGCACCGCCTGGGACGGGCAGCAATCCACCACCGGCGCCACCTATTGCCGCTCCAGATACACTTCCGACTGCCGATCCACCCAGTCTACCTCCTGCTCCCGCGAGCTCCACCCAGATCCTCTCGGCGTTTCTCTCGCGCTCTATTCCGGAGCTGCGATGCCATTTCCGCACGGCATCGAGAACCTCATACGTCTCGAACCAGATGTCGACCTTCGAGACGCCACTGGTGGCCCGCGCAACCGCCTTCGGGAGGCCACCAGCAGTCCTCCCGGCCTTGGTGAGCTCAATGTCCCCTAACAACGCTTTCAGTGCCTCCTCAGGTTTCGACAGAGGACGGGCGCCAACCCACTCTCGGAATATTGCCTCTGCCTTGGTGGGTCTTCCCGAATGACGGAGCTCTTCCCGGAGTGCCTCACGGAGCGTCGCGTATTCTCCAGCTATATGGCCTCCAGTGTGGAGGACATGTTCCACCCCGTGATGTCTCGAATCGACATTCTCATGCGCTTCTGGTCCGGGCTTTGGGCCGAGCTGGGGCTCAGGGGGCGGCCAATGTCCGGGCGTAGAGGGTGGCCAGTAAAACCTTGCTGGGGGTGACTGCTGTGTTTGGGAGGTCCTTCTTGGATCATAAGGTGGCCAGTACCAACCCGTTGAGCCTAATTCCGGCTTTGGACCCGTCTCCGGACCCGTGCGGGATCGCTGTGACCGCGGACGTACAGAATCATCCCATTCCCAACGGCAAGGGCTGTTGCACCGCAACAGGGCCCAACCCTCCCGCCTCGCCTCCGGCCGTGCTACTTCACGAGGAGATTCCCGAGTGATAGGGCTTCCCGTTGGCCGGGACGCCTCGGGTCGGGCCACCGGGGCCTCCCTGGTCCGCTGAGCGACCGGGACAGGGGGTGGCGCTGCTCGAGCGCCTAGACCTACTGCGGAAGGCGAGGGCGTACCCGAGCCATCAAAGTCAGGCAGGCCAAGCCGCTCGCGCACGCGCTGCGCTGCTTCTTGCACCGGCGACAGTCCTGCCGACTCAGGCCGGGCCACCGGCAGCCGTTGACCGTCAAAATCCACCGCAACAGGCGAGGGCATACCCGATCCATCAAAGTCAGGCAGGCCAAGCCGCTCGCGCACGCGTCTGACAGCCTCCTGCACGGGAGAGGGCCTGGTCCCCTCCTCGTGCTCCGCGGACGCAGGAGGGGAAGGCTCAGGGGCCGGTGGTGGTGTGGTTCCGATCACAGTGGGCGTGATGGGGGTTGGCTCGATCGAAGTCGGCATAATCGGCGTCGGCTCGATCGGTGTCGGTGTGATGACCGTTGGGATAATCGGCGTCGGCTCGATCGGTGTCGGTGTGATCGCCGTCGGGATGATGGGCGTCGGCTCGATCGGTGTCGGCTTTATCACGGTTGGGGTGATAGGAATCGACCGTATCGGTGTGAGGACAATGGGGGTCGGCGTGATGATAACCGGCCTGATCGGGATCGGTCTTATCGGGATAGGTCTTGCTATCGTGGGCTCGAGGCTTCCCTCTGTCCCTGGAGCGCGTTGTCCCTTGCGGGCCTGTTCGATCCGCCGCGCCTGTTCCCGCTCCCGCTCCCGCCGAGCCTCCTCTTCAGCCCGACGCCTCTCCTCCTGAGCCCGACGCAGTTGGTCGAGCTCTGCTGGGGCCGAGGGAATAGACGGACGTAGTGGTGGAGCCACAGAGGGCGCCGGTGGCGGAGTGGCAGGCCTTGGCGACGGAGGAGGGGTAACAACCTTAGACGGCGCCGGCGGCGGAGTCACACGCCTGGGTGGAGGCGGCGGGGGAGACCCACCGCAGCGAGGGTCTGCACGCGGACCGATCCGTCGGCCCAGGCACGGATTGACCCAGGACCCTCCAGCAGCAAGTGGGGGCCGCAGAGCAGCCTCCCAGATTATCCCGCCTAGGATTACAGCCAATCCGACAATCCCCGTTACGAATTTGCCCATATTGGCCCTCTCCCTTCAGGGCAAGAGGCACTGATCAAAGAGCTGGCTCTCTAGGCGGATACCGAGCACCTCGTCTCCCTCACCCCGCCCCCTCGCCAATGGCCCTTGTCCGAGGCAGAGGCCCCGATCAGAAGCGGAGCGAGAGCCCCACGAAGGCCGAGTAGCCCGAGAAGTCGTCCTCCCGATCGGTGGTCTCGCTAAAGACTTCGAAGTACTTGCCTGTGAGGTCGAGGGTCAAGGGGGTGCCGGGGATCGCCCAGCTCACGCCCAATCCGACCGCCAGCCTTTCGTCAAACGCGAAGAATGTAGGGTCAAAAGGTCGCTCAGCCGCCCCGACAGCTCCCTCGCCAAAGACCCGGAGCGTAAGCGCCTCGGAGGGACGGTAGGCGAGCTCGAGACTGGCCGTGCCCGTGGTACCTGCCTGAAGGAACAGTCGCTGCTCGACGAACCGTTCCTGTATCCTGAGGGCGGTATTCCCCCGTCTGGGAGTGCTGTCGGTGTACATGATGCCCAGCCGCCCCGTCGCCGTGAAGGATCCCAATACAAGGGTCGCGGGGAGCTCGAGCGTATAGCTATTGATATCCTGGTCGCCGACCCCCGTGATCCGCCGGTAGCTTGCATCCAGGCCAATGTTGAAGGCCTCGCCCAACCAGAGATTTGCTCCCAGCAACCCCTCGTATTCGTCCCCTCCGGGCGACGTGTCGCCCTCGATCTCCTGGGTTGGATCAAATTCCCCGCGGCGGGTGTATCCCCCACCCGCGTACAGGTGCAGCTTGTCTGCCTGGAGGAGCAATCTCAGCTTTCCCCCTCGGTCATAGCCCACGCCCTGTGGCGATCTGCTCACGACCGCGAGGTTCGGAATGGCCCTCCGCTCCAGCTCGGTCAGGCGCGTTTTCCCCGTGGGCACGTTGAAAGACAGGCTTCCCTCGATTCCCCAGGTTTTCCCATCAAAGGTCGAATACGTGGCCGTGACCGTGGTGTCTGTCCAGGGATTCAGCCTCGTGCTCTCGCTCCCGCTCGTGACCTTGCTCTGGATCTTCCCTCCTTCCGCGAACACCGAGAGCACGCCCGACGGCACGAGGAGCCGGCTCACCTCGAAGCCGAGCCCGTAGATCTCCGTGAATTGGTGGCCCTTCTGCGTGACGTCCCCGTCATTGCGCCAATCGTCGTAGTACCCTTTGGCGGATCCAAGGATCCGCCAATTCCGGTCCTGGGCCTGGGCGCCGGTCTCCTGGCTGCCGGCCCCCGTCTGGGCGAATGCCAGTCTGGATCCGTCCCCCCAGGAGTCCCTCGCTCCCAGCCGAAGCCCCTCGGGCGCCAACCGAGCCCCTTCCCGGGTCCTGTCGACGGTCGTCCACTGATCGCTCTGGCGACCGGGGGCCGCGGTGACCGGGGAATTCCGGTCCCGGGCCTGGGCCCCAGCCTCCTGGCCCCCACTGCCAGTCCGGGCAACCGCTAGTTGATAACCGTCTCCCCAAGCCCCCATTCCTCTGAGCCGAGGGCGGTCGGACGCCAGCCGGACCCCCTCGTGGGTCCCGTCAGAAGCGACACGCGGGTCAAGGTAGTTGCGCCCGGGACGGAGGTTGAAACGCCAATTCCATTCCTGGGCCTGACTGCTGACCCCCGCGTGCTCGTCGGCAGTCGGGCGAGATGCAGAGATCTGGCTCCCGGTTCCGGAAGCCCTGCCAGGCCCTGCTGTGGCCCGTCGTACCTTCTTCGCTGCAGAGGGATCAGCAGGTGCCGAGGCTCTCTGCAACACGCCTCCATCCCTTACTACCCGCTTCGCGACTCGGGGAGGCAAGACGGTGACAGATCTCGCGATCATCTTCCCGTTCGCCGCCGTGTACCCGACGAGAACGCGGTCCCCTTCCTTGACGTCTCCTGGGGGCTTGCTCTCCTTACCGATCCGGACAGCCGTCTTAGCGGTCACGAAGAACGCCAGGTCTTTCTCCTGGCCCTTGATCTTCCCTCTGATGGTCAGGCTATCCGGGGACAC
>JACPFL010000168.1:0-6081 GCA_016183025.1 Deltaproteobacteria bacterium
CGGCATCAGGATGTGGCTGGCCACCTTGATCCGGGAGGTCTTGGCGGCGATGGCCGCCATGGTAGGTATTGCCCGCCAGCGAGGCTTGGACGTCAGGCTGTCACCCACGGAGACGGAGTAGAACCCCAGCTCTTCGCAGAGCACCGCGAGGTCGATCAACCGGTGCAGGTCGTAGTCGAGCCCCTGCTGCGGCATGAACACGCTCGCCCGATTGTGGAGGTCAATGCCGATCTTCAGCTTGCCCATCGTCGTATCCTCCGAACCCGCCCCAGATTCTCTGCTCTCGCCCCTCTGCTGTCAATGTGCGGAAGCCGCGATGAAACTGCGATGAAGCCGCGATGAAGCCGCGATGAAGCCGTGGTATGTTCCCCACGGGAAGTACTGGCCGGCGGGGCTTCCAGTGCCTCCAGGTCAGGGGCGCGCGTGAGCCGGCAGCGGGCCCGCTTATGTGCCGAGGTCCAGCGGCAGGCCGTTGACCGTGACGGCGTACGTGGTCGGGGTCGGCTGCCGGATCGTCTGGATGACGAAGCAGCCGGCCTCGGAGAGCCGCGCGAGCTTCGCGAGGAGCGCCGGGTCCGCATCCGACTCCAGCTCCAGCTTGACCTGGATGCCCTCGCAGCGGACCTGGACCGTCTCCGCGAGCACCGAGCCCTGACCGTAAAACCGCGCTTCCACGACGACGCGCGCGGCCCTGAGCCTGACGTTGAGCTTCGTCCCGTACAGGGACACATGGGTCAGCAGTCAGAACGCGACAGAGGCGGTGAGATAGGCCAGCGGGGGCGGCGCCGTGTCCTCGCCATCCAGGTAGGGGCCCTCGTCGCACGTGATCGTGAAGGTGGTGCCCGGCGGGACGCAGAGTTGTGCCACCGCCTCCTTGCGCTGGCGCTCGAGCGCCCGGGCTTCGACGACGAGCCGGAGCTGGTGACCGGCGGGGGAAAACCGCGCGCGGGTCGGCCTCGGGGCACTCATCCGTCCACCTCCCTTGGGGCTTCGTTCGGCTCGCGCCCCTCCGTCCAGGTGAATCGCCTGGTCTTCCCCTCGCTCCGCGTGAGCGTCCCCGGGGAGACTGGATGGATGTCGGCGCGCAGCCCGAGCTGGCGGTGAAACAGGTTGGCCAGCCGCGCCGCCACCTCACGGGGCTGGCCCCGGGTCGGGTCCACTTCCACCGTGAGGCGCAGCTCCCCCATCTCGCGGACCCGGGCCAGGCTCGCCTGGAACTCCAGCACCGCCGGGTCTCCGAGCAGGAGGTTCTCGATCGCCGAGGGGAAGAGGTTCACCCCGCGGACCACGATCATGTCGTCCGCCCGGCCCAGGATTCCCCCGTCCAGGTGGACGAAGCTCCGCCCGCAGCGGCAGGGCCCCTCGCCCAGGCGGACGAGGTCGCCGGTCCGGTAGCGGATCACCGGCATGGCCCGCCGGCCGAAGTTGGTCGCCACGAGCTCCCCTTCCTCCCCTGCCTTGACAGGCGTCAGCCGCTGGGGGTGGAGGACCTCGAATAGGTATTCGCTCTCGATCAGATGGACCTGACCGGCCTCGCAGGTGAACCCGGTGTGCCCGACCTCCGTCGCCCCGATCCGATCGTAGCACCGCGCATTCCAGCGGGACTCGATGCGCGCCCGCGTGGCGGGGATGCTGGCCCCGGGCTCTCCTCCGCAGATGATGGCCCGCACGGCGCTCTCCTGCAGGCGCACCCCGCGATGAGCCGCGATCTCCGCGAGCCGCAGGGCGTAGCCCGGGTTGCAGAGGAGGATCGTCGCCCGGTGCTCGAGCATGGCCTCCAGACGCTGCACGCTGCTCTGCCCACCCCCCGTCAGCACCAGGGCCCCGGCCTGCATGCCCGCATCCAGGGCGGTCCAGTAGCCCAGGAAGTGGCCGAAGGAGAAGGCCATGTAGATCGTGTCGCGGGCGGTGACCCCGGCCGCCTCGTACTGATAGCCCCAGAGGCTCGCCAGCCAGGCCCAGCTCTCCCGGGTGTCGCCCCAGCGCAGGGGTGTTCCCGTGGTCCCGGAGGTCTGGTGCTGCCGCACCAGGACCTCGGGCGGGACCGAGAGGTTCGTCCCCCACGGTGGATGCTTGGCCTGGTCGTCCAGGAGCTCGGCCTTGGTGGTGAAGGGGAGGGCCTGCACCCCCCGGGGGTCCCGGCACAGCCGGGCGAGCGTGGCGGGCGAGCCCAGCCCGGCCGCGCGCAGTTTGCTCCGGTAGAAGGGGTTGTGCTCGGGGACGTCCGTGAGGAGGCGGGCCAGCCGGCGGGCCTGGAGCGCCTGCAGGGCCGGGCGCGGGCAGGTCTCCAGGGCGGGGTTGAAGAAGCCCATCCTCAGCGGGTCGCCATCCCGAGGTAGGCCGTGCGGACGTGCTCGTTCTCCCGTAGCTCGGGCCCGCCCGAGAGCACTACCCGTCCGGTCTCCAGGACGAAGGAGCGGTGGGCGACCTGCAACGTGTGCTGGATGTTCTGCTCGACCAGCAGGATGGTGACCCCTTGCCGGTTCAGCTCCAGGATCACCTGGAACGTCTGCTCCACGACCTTGGGGGCCAGCCCCAGGGAGGGCTCGTCCAGCATGAGGAGCTTCGGGTCGGACATGAGCGCCCGGCCGATGGCGAGCATCTGCCGCTCCCCGCCCGAGAGCGTCCCGGCGAGCTGGTTCCGGCGCTCCTGCAGGATCGGGAAGAGGCGGAAGACCCGCTCCAGATGCTCGCCGGTCCGCCCCCGCGCCGCCCGGGTGTAGGCTCCCATCAGGAGGTTCTCGATCACGCTCATATGGGGGAAGGGGCGGCCGCCCTCGAGGACCATGGAGATCCCGTGCTCCACGATCCGGTGGCTCGGCAGCTGGTCGATCCGCTCCCCGGCGAAATGGATCTCGCCCTCTCTGGGACGCTTGAGCCCCACGATGGTCTTCAGCGTGGTGGTCTTGCCGGCCCCGTTGGAGCCGATCAGGGCGGTGATGCTCCCCTCCTCCACGGACAGGCTCGCGCCCCAGACGACCTGGACCTCACCGTAGGCCACGGCCAGATTCCGGACATCCAGCAGAGTCATCGTATCGTGCTCCTCACAGCATGGCCTCGCCCAGATAGGCCTCGACCACCTGGGGGTCCCGGGCGATCACGTCGGGCGGGCCATCGGCGATCTTCTCCCCGTGGTGGAGCACGACGATCCGGTCGGAGATCTTCATGATGGTCCGCATCACGTGCTCCACGATGATCAGGGTCTTGCCCAGCTCGCGCCGGATCCGGGAGATGAGGTCCACCGCGTGGTCGATCTCGGACGGGGTGAGCCCCGCGAGGGCCTCGTCCAGGAGCAGCAGGGCGGGATCTGCCGTCAGGGCCCGGCCCAGCTCCAGCCGCTTCTTCTCTCCGAGGTTGAGGTGCTTGGACAGGGTCTCAGCCCGGCCCCCCAGCCCGAGGAACTCCAACGTCCGACGGGCTTGTGCCGCGGCCTCGACGGGGAGGAGCCGTCCTTGGCCCGGGGTCCCGAAGATCGCCCCCACCATCAGGTTCTCCAGGACTGTCATCTCGGGGAAGGGGCGGACGACCTGGTAGGTGCGTCGGATCCCCCGCCGCGCGATCTGATACGCGGACAGCCCGTCGGTCCGCTCTCCGTTGAACCGGATCCGGCCGTCGTCAGGGCGATAGACCCCGGTGATCAGGTTGAAGAGCGTGGTCTTCCCGGCCCCGTTGGGGCCGATCAGGCCCACGATCTCCCGGGGCGCGACCGCGAGGCTGACGTCCCGGACCGCCGTGAGCCCGCCGAAGCGCTTGGTGACCCCTTGGAGCTCTAGGATAGCGCCCACGGCTTACTCCAGGATACGCCGGAGCCCGGGGACGTGCTGTCTGAGCGCGCCCACCAGGCCACCAGGGACGAAGAGGACGATGATCATGATGATCCCGCCGAAGAAGACAAGATGGAGGTGGGGGAAGCGGATGATCAGCAGGTCCTTGATCGCGAAGTAGATGAAGGCGCCGATGAACGGCCCCAGGGTTGTGCCCACCCCGCCCAGCAGCATCGCCACGAACATCTCGATGCTCCGGGTGATCCCGAAGTTCTCCGGGTCCACGAAGACCTGGGCCAGGGCCCAGACGGCGCCGCCGGCTCCGGCGAAGAAGGCCGCGATGATGTAGATGAGGATCTTGTAGAGGGTCGTGTTGACCCCCATCGTTTGGGCTACGTCCTCGTCGTTCAGGATGGCGAGCAGGCCGTAGCCGAGCTTGATCCGGAGGATCAGGTAAGAGCTGAGGAAGGCCAGCAGGCCGAAGGCGAGGAGCCAGTAGAAGGCCGGCACGATCTGGTAGCTCATGAAGCGCTTCAGCGGCAGCCCCTCCGCCCCCCCGAAGACCGGCACGTTGAAGAAGATCGTCTGCACGGCCAGGTTGACCGAGAAGGTGGCGATGGCGAAATACGCGCCGCGGATCCGCAGGATGGGGTACGCGATCACGGCCGCGAAGGCCGAAGCGACCAGGCCCCCGAGCGGGACCAGGAGGTAGGGGCTGAAGGTCAGTTCTCCTGCGATGGCTCTCCCGATCGTCGTCACGAGCATGCCGGCCGTGTAGCCGCCCAGGCCCCAGAACACGATGTGACCGAAGGAGAGATAACCGCTGAACCCCACGACCATGTTCAGGCTGTACGTGAGGAGCATGAGATCCAGCAGGGTGAGGAAGTACCCGTTCAGCTCGGGGTTGCGCGCCAACGGGATGAGGGCCATGACGGCGAAGGCCAGGAGGAGCGCGATGGGGGTGGGGCGGGCGCACAGGGCGAGCAGGGTCATGGGTCGCGCCGCCTCACCGCACGGTCGTTCCGAACAGGCCGGCGGGCCGAACGAGCAGGAAGAGGATCAGGAGGAACGAGACCGTGGCCGGCGCATAGGCCTGGCTGATGAAGGTGCCGGTGAAGGACTCCACGGTGCCTACCAGGATCCCGCCGAGCATGGCGCCCAGGGGTCGGCCCAGCCCTCCGACCACGACCACGACGAAGGCGACGATCGCCAGGGGCAGGGCACTGGCCGGCTCAAAGGGGAGCACCACGCTGACCAGGGCGCCCGCGACGACCGCGAAGATGGTCCCGATGACGAAGGAGAGGAGGAGGATCCTGGCGGTGTTCACGCCCAGCGCCGCAGCGGCCTCGGCGTCCTGCATGAGCGCGCGGATCCCCCGGCCGGGGTACGTCCGCTCCAGGAACAGGTAGAGGGCAGCCGTCAACAGCAGGACGATGCCGAAGGCGATGAGCCGGGTCGAAGGGAGGACGAGAGGCCCCACCAAAATGGACTGCTGCGACCACCGGATCATGCGCACATCAGGGGTAAAGATGTTGAGCATCAGGTTGTTGAGAAGGATGGAGAGCCCGAAGGTCAGGAGCAGTGTCGTCAGGGCGGGCTTCCCCACCACCTGCCGGATCAGAACCACATGGACGAGCCAGCCGAACAGCACGCCCAGCGGGATGGAGAGGGCGAAGGAGACCAGGGGGCTGATGCCCCATCCCGCGAAGAGCCAGTAGCAGAGGTAGGCCCCGACCAGGATGAACTCGCCGTGGGCCAGGTTGACGACATCCATGATCCCCCAAACCAGGGTGAGACCCAGGGCGGCCAACCCGTAGATGCTCCCGATGAGCAGGCCATTCGCGATCACCTGAAGGAGCAAAGCGAACATGAGGTCCTGGAGAGGCCGGCAGCCTGCCGCCGATACACAAAGGGCGCCCGGGAGGCGCCGGCCTCCTAGGGCGCCCCTTGCCGAGGCTCAGCCGGACAGGCCCGCGCCCGGGCTCATTCCTACCACTGGGGCTTTGGCAGCCGGAGAAGCTTCAGGTCCCCGGGGGGGACCGGCCAGACGGTCACGGTTGAGCCGTCCCGCCGCCACTGGGTCACCACGGTCGGGTGGCCGCCTTTGCCGGACTCCTGCATCATCCCGTTCTCGCAGTACCACTTCTGGGGGCCGGTGAGGGTGACGACCGTCATGGTGCAGAACGCCTCACGGACCTTCTCGGACTTCAGCGTCCCGGCCGTCTCGATAGCCCTGGCCAGGAGCAGGCCCGAGTTGAAGCCCACAGGCGTGTGGTTGTCGAACTTGGGGTCGGCGAACTTGAACTCCCTGGCGGCC
>JACPFL010000168.1:6090-6468 GCA_016183025.1 Deltaproteobacteria bacterium
CACCGGATACTTCACGCTGATGTCCCACTCGACCGGGCCCACCACGCCGTCCAGCATCGGCCCGCCGAGGGCGTCACGGTAGTACACCATCCCGTTGTCCAGGAGGCCCACGGAGCGGGCATTCACCTTAAGCTCCACCATCTGCCGCAGCCCCAGGATGGTGCCGGGGATATTCCCCAGCAGGTAGATGTGGTCGGGGTTCGTCCCCTTGAGGCGGGTGAGCAGGGGGGTGATGTCCTTGGCGCCGAAGGCGAACTTGTCATCAAACACCACCCGGAAGCCGTGCTTGAGCAGCCTTCTCGCGACGGCAACATAGCTCGCGAGCGGCCAACGGCGGCCGGGCTCGTTGCTGCCGGGATTCAATACCGCATAGGGCGC
>JACPFL010000166.1 GCA_016183025.1 Deltaproteobacteria bacterium
TGGGAGAGGCTGGCCGCCTACGCTGCAAAGATGGGGTCGGTCGTGCTGGTTCAGCGCCTCGGGTACCTCGCCGAGCGGGTGAAGGTTGAAATCCCCGCCGGGCCCCGAGCGCGGCTGCGCTCGCACATGAAGCGCGGGTCGCGTTCCTACCTCGCATCGCCGGTCCGGTGGGGCAGGAACGCGAGATACGATGCCGAGTGGCAGCTCCTGGTCAACGTCCCCGACCGGGAGATCCTCTCCGAGGTCTGATCTGCCTGCGCAGCGAGCGGGCGCGGCAGACAGCCAGCAGGTTGTGCATGCTGAAGGTAGGCTGCGGGGCTCGGGCCGTCGCTGACCGTGCGCGTCAGGAGACGCTTGAAGCCGTGGACCGGGGTGTCTTCTCTCGACGCCCGGCCTGTAGGTAGAGCGAGAGCCCGACGTAGTACACGGGAAAGAACCAGGAGGCGGCGAGCAGGGTGCGGGAGGGGGTGGGGAGCTGCCAGATGAGCACGAGCATGATCCCGGCCCACAGGGCGCAGAGGGCGCAGGTCAGGACCCTGAGCGTGGGCGTCCGGCTGGGATAGACGAACCGCAGGGGGACAAAGACGCAGAGGGCGAGGATGACGATGATCACGGCGTTGAGCCACACCGGAAATCCGGTGACGTAGAGATAGAACGCGACGATGTTCCAGTAAGAGGGGAAGCCCTTGAAGAAGTGGTCCGGGGTCTTGGCCTCTGCCTGGCAGAAGCCATAGGCGCTGGCCAGCAGGGGGAGGGCGGCCACCCAGATCCCCGCCCCTTGGGGGAGCAGCCCCCAGTGATACACAAGCACCACCGGGACCACGACATAGTTCAGGTAGTCCACGATGTCATCCATCTTGCTGCCGTCGAACCCGGGGAGCCATGACTTGACATTGACCTTTCGCGCCAGAGCGCCATCCGTCGAATCGATCACGCCCGCGACCAGCATCCAGAGGAAGGCGGCCCGGACCTGCCCGCGGAAGATGGCGAGGAGCGCGAGGAACCCCGCCAGGGAGCCCAAGGCGGTGTAGAGATGAGCGCCCCAGGCCAGGCCCTGCCGGAGCCGGGCGGCGCGCTCAGGGATCGGATCTGCCATCGCGGGCCTCATTCTCTGCCACCGGGCTTCGCCCCGTCAACCTCGTGCGTCCTCTTGGTCCTCTTGTGGTTGGGGTGTCACGGAGCTGTCTGGACGAGATCACCTCGCCCGGCCAGGCCGGCCCCGGCCCTGAGGGGTGGAGCCCACCGGACTAGAGGAGCTGTGTGAGGGCGCGACGGACCAGGTTGAGGGCGGTCAGGAAGAGCGCGGCCAGGACGAAGCGGCTGAAGGTGCGCTGCTTGATCCGGTCTCTGACCTCGGTCCCTACCGCGAATCCCACGAGGATGGGCACGCCGATCAGGAGGGCCATCCCCAGCCGGGTCCAGCTCAGCAGCCCCAGGGCGTAGAAGGTTGAGATCTGGGTGACCTGGTTGGCGATGTAGGCCACCGAGATGGAGGAGACGAACTCCCGCTTCGGGAGGTTCAGGCAGTAGAGGTACACGATGAGGGGCGGCCCGTAGATCGAGGTGGCGCCGCCCAGGAGCCCCGCGACGAACCCGAAGACCGGGGCCAGCAGGGCCTCCCGGGCCTTGGGGATCTGTGGCTTCCAGCCCAGGAGCGAGTAGGCGATGAAGGCCATGACTGTGAGGGCGATCGTCAGGATGAGGTAGGGGGTGTTGAGGACCGCCACCGCACTGCTCCCGAGGAAGGTCCCGACCAGTCCTGACACGATCAGGAGGGTGTGGCGGCGGAGCACCGCGATGGGGTCAGCCGTGGTGATCCCCTGGATCACGTTGAAGAGGGTGGCGATCAGGGTGACGACGACGACGGTCGTGCGGGGGTCGAGGAAGGTCGCCACCAGGGGGACGGCGAAGAGCGGGAGCCCGACGCCGGTGACCCCCTTGACCAGCCCGCCGATGGCGAGGCCGGCGCTCAGGATCAGGGCGGTGGTCAGGCCCGGCAGCTCTTCCATGGTCTGGTCGTGCGTCCTGCAGGCAAACCGCCGCAGTATATCAGCCGTCCCACGACCTCCGCGAGCGCTCCGCGACGGGCGTCTGGCAGGTCGTCCGCCTCGGAGGCGCCTCATCCCCAGGTCGGCTGGCCGCCCCGGAATCCTCTTGCGGGCAAGCCGAGGCGCGGGGGATAATGCCGCGCCGTGAACTTCGTCCTCGACATTGAGGTCGTCCCGCAGGAGTTCGCGGAGACCTCGCCCAAGGCCCGCCAGTACGTCTGGGAGCGGAGCGGGTCCGCGAGTTCATGACCTTCCGCGCGGAGTTCGGCCACATCATCTGCATCGGCTGCGGGCACGACGGCAAGGGCGGGTTCTCGAAGAAGGCCCTCATGCGGGAGAGCGTGGCCCGGGAGCGGGAGATCCTGGAGGAGTTCTGGGAGATCGCGAAGGGTGAGCACCGCGACTGGTGCTACGTGACCTTCAACGGCCTGAGCTTCGACCTGCCGTACATCCTGAAGCGCTCGCTCTACCTGGGCGTCCCTCCGACCACCACCCTGCCGCTCCGCCGGTACGCCCCCGGCGAGCACTTCGATGTCATGCAGGTCCTCGCCAACTGGGACCGCCGGGACGCGATCCGGCTGGATGTCGTGGCCGAGCTGTTCGGCATGGAGAAGCGGCCCAAGGGGATCGATGGGTCGGAGGTCTACCGGCTCTGGACCGAGGGGCGGCGGGCCGAGATCGAGGAGTACTGTCTGAACGACGTCCAGCTCATCTACGACATCTACCAGCGGGTGCGGCCCTACTTCGGGTAGGCGCGGGGGCGATGGCCACGACCGCGGAGGTCTTCGCCCGGAGCCTGCGGGAGGCGGGGGTCCGGCGGATCTTCGGGCTGCCGGGGGGCGAGGTCGTCAACCTGATCGAGGCCTGCCGGCGCGAGGGGGTCGAGTTCGTCCTGACCCGCCACGAGGCCACCGCGGCCTTCATGGCCGACGTGACAGGCCAGATCAGCCGCCGCCCGGGGGTCTGTCTCTCGACCCTTGGCCCCGGGGCCACGAACCTGGTTTCCGGAGTGGCCAACGCCTACCTGGATCGCTCCCCGGTCCTGGCCATCACCGGCGACATGTCCACCGAGGTCGCCCGCTCCTGCACCCACCAGCAGCTCGACCTGAACGCCCTCTACGGGCCCATCACGAAGTGGAGCGCGCGTGTCGTGGGCGAAGGGACCGCGCCCCTGGTGCGGCGCGCGCTCGCGCTCACCACCGAGGGGCGCCCGGGCCCCGCGCACCTGGTCCTGCCGAGCAACGTCGCTCGCGGCGAGGAGCGGCAGGGGCCGGGTCCGGCGCTGCCGCCCCCCCCGCCTGAGGTGGCGATTGCACCCGAGGCCGTGCGTAAGTTCGTGCAGGTCGTGGGCAGGGCCGCCCGGCCGGTGCTCCTCCTGGGAATCGGGGTGGACCCGGTGCGTCACCGCCAGGCCGTGCTCCGCCTCCTGGAGGCGACCGGCATGCCCGCGCTCGTGACGCCGAAGGCCAAGGGGGTGATCCCCGAGGACCACCCGCTCTTCGCCGGCGTGTGCAGCGGCATGGCGGGCGACGACCTGCTGGTCGAGTTCCTGGAAGGCTGCGACCTGTACGTGGGCGTGGGATTCGACCCGGTGGAGTGCGACAAGATCTGGTTCACGCACAAGGGGGCGGTGAGCCTCGACACGGTCCGGGTCGCCGGCAATCCCTTCGGCGCCGACGTGGAGCTGGCCGGCGAC
>JACPFL010000159.1:0-3405 GCA_016183025.1 Deltaproteobacteria bacterium
CTATCGCCTGCTACCAAGCAGCCCTAAGAGTCTACACCGAAAAAGACTTCCCCGTAGATTGGGCCGGGACCCAGAACAATCTGGGAAACGCCTATCGGAACCTCCCAACAGGAGACCGAGCCGAAAACCTAAAAAAGGCTATCGCCTGCTACCAAGCAGCCCTAAGAGTCTACACCGAGAAAGACTTCCCCGTAGATTGGGCCGGGACCCAGAACAACCTGGGCACCGCCTACGGAGACCTCCCAACAGGAGACCGAGATGAAAACCTCAAGAAAGCTATCGCCTGCTATGAGGCGGCTCTACGGGTCCACGCCGAGAGCGACTTCCCCGTAGATTGGGCCATGACCCAGAACAACCTGGGCAATGCCTACGCGGACCTGCCCACGGGGGACCGGGGGGTGAACCTGCAGCAGGCCATTGGCTGCTACGAGGCGGCGATCCGGGGATACGAGGCAGCGGGGCTTACCGAGGAGGCAGAGCGGATCAAACGACTGCTAGCCACATTGAAACGGGCACGATGACCCTTCTGCTCTGACAATCACTGCCGTCCCCTGCCGTCCACTCCCGACGGCCTACCCTATCCGCGCAACCAAAGGATGGCCCGCCCCGATGGGAGCGTGGCGACTCGCCGCAAGGGCCTGCCGGAGGGCGCGGGCGGCGGCCGGGACGTCCGTGGCGGCGATGATCGCGGAGATCAGCGCGACCCCGGCGGCCCCGGCCCCGAGCACCTCGGCGACGTTGCCCGCTTTGATCCCGCCGATCGCCAGCACCGGGAGCCGGACCTGCTCGGTGACCACCCGCAGCACCTCCAGCCCGCGCGGCGGCCCGTAGGAGAGCTTTGACGGGGTGGCGTAGATGGGCCCGAGCACGATGAAGTCCGCGCCCCCGGCCTCGGCGCGCCGGGCCTCCGCGAGGCTATGGGTGGAGACCCCGATCAGGCGATCCGGCCCGAGGAGATGGCGTGCTTCCCGTGGCGGGATGCCGTCCTGCGGGAGGTGGACGCCGTCCGCGCCACAGGCCAGGGCGACATCCAGCCGGTCGTTGATGAGGAGCAGGGCCCCGGCCTGCCGGGTGATCGCCCGGAGGGTGGTGGCCAGCCCCAGCAGCTCGCGTGCCTCGAGCCCTCGCTCCCGGAGCTGCACGGCCGGCACCCCTGCCTGCACGGCCTCGCGGACCACGTCGGGCAGGAGCCGCCCCTGCGTCTGCTGGCGGTCCGTGACGAGGTAGAGGTCGAAGGGGGGGCGCAAGCGGGCTCAGAAGCTCCGGCCGATGATCCCGGTCAGGGGGCTCGACGCGGTGGCGTAGAGCTTCATCGGGATCCGGCCGGCCAGGTAGGCCTGCCGCCCGGCGATGACCGCGTGCCGCATCGCCTCGGCCATCATCAGGGGGTCCTTGGCCCCGGCGATGGCCGTGTTCATGAGCACGCCATCGGCGCCGAGCTCCATGGTGATGGTCGCATCCGAGGCGGTGCCCACGCCGGCGTCCACGATGACCGGCACCCGGACCTGCTCCTTGATGATGAGGATGTTGTACGGGTTCCGGATCCCCAGGCCGGAGCCGATCGGCGCGGCCAGCGGCATGACCGCCTGGCAGCCCACGTCCTCGAGCTTGCGCGCCACGATGGGGTCGTCGTTCGTGTAGGGGAGGACGATGAACCCCTCCTTCACGAGCTGGGCGGCGGCCTTCACGAGCTGCTCGGTGTCGGGGAACAGGGTCTTCTCGTCCCCGATGACCTCGAGCTTGACCATCTCCCAGCCGCCCCCCTCCCGGGCCAGGCGGCAGGTGCGGATGGCGTCCTCGGCGGTATAGCAGCCGGCGGTGTTGGGGAGGATGGTGTACTTCTTCGGGTCGAGGTAGTCGAGCAGATTCTCCTTCGTGGGGTCGAGGATGTTCACGCGGCGGACGGCCACGGTCACGATCTCGGCGCCGGAGCGCTCGACAGCGTCCCGGTTCTGGGCGAAGGAGGCGTACTTGCCCGTGCCCACGATGAGCCGGGAGCGGAACTTGCGTCCCGCGATCTCGAGGCAGTCGTTCGCCGGCAGGTCTTCTGCCATCATGGCCCTCATCCTCCTCCGACGAAGGAGACGATCTCGACCTCGTCCCCCTCGTGCAGGGCCGTCGTCTCGTAGCGGTCCTTCGGGATCACCTCCAGATTGACCTCCACGGCGACCCGCCCGGGCTGGAGCTTCAGCGAGTGCAGGAGGTCCCGCACCGTCACGATCCCGTTGAGCTCCAGAGACTCGCCGTTGACCTTGAGCTTCATCGTCCCCGTAGACGGCCGCCGGCCAGGGATCGGCACCCCCAACAAAAAAGCCGCAGCCTCCGCGGAGGAGCGGCCCCTTCCGAGGCAGGCCCCGCAGCCATTCATCGGGCCAGGCCTCGTGCGGTGCCGGCTTCCCTACGCTGGCATTACCCAGATCAGGTTCGAGGGGTCGCCAGGCGCCTGCTGGCTCCTGGCTCTCAGGGACTCCTCCCCCAGCCGACGCACTGAATCATAGCATGCCGATGGTGGCCGGGCAAGGCGGGCGGTGCTGGCCGGCTTGACAGGCCTCCGGGGGGCCCCTACCATGACCGCATGCCGTTGTTCCGGGTTCTACGGCCTGCGTTCCGCCTTCCACGGCTCGCGTTCCGCCTGACCCCGCTCCGGCTCGCCCTGGCCGTCGCCCTGGCGGTCGTCCTCCTCTATTACCTGGGCCCGGCCTTCCTGGAGGTGATCGAGCTCAAGGCCCTGGACCTCAAGTTCCAGTCCCGGGGCCCGCGGAAGGCGGGAGGCGAGGTGGCCATCGTCACCATCGACGAGAAGAGCCTCGACGCCCTGGGGCGCTGGCCCTGGCCGCGGACCACCATCGCCCGGCTCGTGGACACCCTCACGCGGAGCGGCGTGCCCGTGATCGGCTTCGACATCGTCTTCTCCGAGGCGGAGGAGCGGACCGACCCGGTACTGGCCGAGGCGATCCGGCGCTCGGGGCGCGTGATCCTCGGCTACTTTTTCTTCACCGCCCAGGCGGGGCTGCAGCACCTCACGAGCGGTGACGTCCGCAAGGGGCTGGAGGCGGCCGGGCGGGGCCGCTACCCGGTCGTGCTCCAGCGCGAGGGGCCGGTGGACCTGCCGGCCCACCTGCAGGCGTACACCGCCGAGGTGAATCTCCCCGTCCTGGCCGACTCAGCCCTCGGGATCGGGTACTTCAACGTCCTGCCCGATCGCGACGGGAACATCCGCTGGTACCCCCTGGTGTTCCAGGCGGGCGACAGCTACATGGCCCCGCTGGCCCTGCAGGTGCTCCGGGCCTACCTCGGCGGCGCGCAGGCGACCCTCCAGTTCTCCGCCACCCGGGTGGCGCGGCTCGCCCTGGGCTCCCGCGAGATCCCCACCGATGACTTCGGCCGTCTCCTCATCAACTATGC
>JACPFL010000159.1:3445-18586 GCA_016183025.1 Deltaproteobacteria bacterium
CTCCTCATCAACTATGCCGGGCCGCAGCGGAGCTTCCCGCACTACTCGGTGGCCGACGTCCTGGCGGGGAAGGTGCCCCCGGAGGCCCTGCGCGACAAGATGGTCCTGGTCGGGGCCACGGCCATCGGGATCTACGACATGCGGGTCGTGCCCTTCGGCGGGGACTACCCGGGGGTGGAGGTCCACGCCAATGTCATCGACAACATCCTCCACCAGCAGTACCTGCAGCGCCCGGGCTGGGCCGCGGCCGCGGACGTCGCGGCGATCCTGCTGCTCGCCCTCGCCCTGGGGCTGCTGCTGCGGCGCCTCCGCCCGCTGCCGGGGCTGGGGCTGGCCGTGGCCGCGCTCGTCCTGTGGACCTATGCCAGCTACTTCGCCTTCACGCAGGGCTACTGGCTCAGCGAGGTCTACCCGGGGCTCTCCGTGGTCCTCTCCTACCTGGGGGTGACGGTCTACCGGTTCATGGGCGAGGAGCGGGAGAAGCGGGTGGTCAAGGAGGCGTTCCAGACCTACGTCTCGGCCGCGGTGGTGGACGAGATGCTGCGCGACCCCGGCAAGCTGAAGCTGGGCGGCGACAAGCAGGTCCTGACCGTCCTCTTCTCCGACATCCGCGGCTTCACGCCGGTCTCCGAACGGCTGGCCCCCGACCTGCTCGTGCGGCTGCTCAACGAGTACTTCACCGAGATGACCGACGTGATCTTCCGGCAGGAGGGGCTGCTCGACAAGTACATCGGCGACGCGGTCATGGCCGTGTTCGGGGCCCCGCTCCCCCAGCCCGACCACCCGGCGCGGGCCTGCGAAACGGCCCTGGGGATGGTGGAGGCCCTCCGGGGGCTGCACCCGCGGTGGGCGGCCGAGGGGCTCCCCCAGCTCCGGGCCCGCGTCGGGGTCAACACCGGCCCCATGGTGGTGGGGAACCTCGGATCGGAGCGGCGCTTCGAGTACACGGTGGTCGGGGACAGCGTGAACCTGGCGGCGCGGCTCGAGCAGCTCAACAACGTGTACGGGACGGACATCATCATCGGCGAGGCCACCCGGGAGGCCGTGGCGGACCGCTTCATCTGCCGCGAGCTGGATCTGGTGCGGGTGAAGGGGAAGACCGAGCAGGTGCGGGTCTATGAGCTGCTGGGGCGCCAGGGGGAGAACGGCGCCTGGCGCGAGCGGATCGCGCTCTTCGAGGCGGCCCTGCAGGCGTACCGGCAGGGGCAGTGGGCCGAGGCGCTGGCCCTGTGGGAGAAGCTCCTGGCCCTGGTGCCGGATGACACGCCCTCCCAGGTCTTCGCCGAGCGGTGCCGGCGGCTGCTCAGGGAGCCACCTCGAAGCTGGGACCCGTGCTGGGACGCGACGGCCGCCACCTGAGGCGTCTCCCGCTCCCTCCGCCATTCCTGGTCTGTCCCACTGCTGCGCAAACGCTGGGACGCGGCCCCTGCCGTTTCTCCCTGCTTCCCTCTGCTTCCCTCCCTTGACAGCAGGAGTGCCAGGGGTACAATCCCGCCCACGATTGATTCCACGACGCGCCCCCGGTTCGGCCGGGCGCGCGAGGGGGAGGACATGAAACAGCACCCATGGCGGACGCTGTGGCTCCTGGGCATCACGGGCGTCATCCTCGGGGCGACGGAGTGCGGCGCGGCCCCGGCGGATGCGGCGCGCCTCAGCGTGCTCTATGCCTCGCTCACCGCTGACCAGGCGCCGCTGTGGATCACGCACGATGCCGGCCTCTTCCGGGAGGAGGGGCTGCGGGTGGAGATCGCCTTTGATGGCGCGGGCGGCTCTCTGGGCATGAAGGCCCTGCTGGCCGGGGAGATCCAGGTCGCCCAGACCGCGGGCCCCCTGCTCGTCCACACGGCGCTGGGCGGCGCCCCGGTCGTGATGATGGCGAGCGGCTCCAACGTCCTCAACATGGTCCTCGTGACCCTCCCGAGCATCCGCCAGCCGGCGCAGCTCAAGGGGGGCGCCGTGGGGATCAGCCGGTTCGGGACGCTCTCCGACTTCGCAGCCCGCCAGGCGATCCTGCTCGCGGGGCTGAAGCCCGGGCAGGACGTGGCCATCCAGCAGGTCGGCCCTGACATGGCCCGGGTCCAGGCCATGGAGCGCGGGGCCCTCCAGGCCGCGGTGGTCGGGCCACCGGCCACCCTGGCCGCCCGCCGTATGGGGTTCCTGACGCTGGTGGACTTCATCGCGGAGAACGTGGAGTTCCAGGGGACCGGCCTGGTCACCACCCGGGCGCTGTTGTCGGGTCAGCCGCAGCTCTTCCGGCCGTTCATCCGGGCCTACGTCCGCGGGATCGCCCTCTACAAGACGAACAAGGAGCGGAGCCTGCAGATCATGGGCCGGCAGATGCGGACCGGGGACCGGGAGCTGCTCGAGGAGAGCTACGCCTTTTTCGCCCTGAAGGTCGTGCCCCGCAAGCCCTACCCCACGGCTCGCGGCCTGCAGCGGGTCCTGGACTGGGTGGCCGAGCGCAATCCCCGGGCGCGGGAGATCAAGCCGCAGGAACTCCTGGACGCCAGCCTGGTGCGGGAGCTGGACGAATCCGGATACATGGCGGTCGTGAACGGGACGGTGGTGACCCCCGCGGGGTCCCGGGCCATGGGGATCGGGGTCCGGGACGGCCGGATCGTCGCGATCGCGCCATCCCCACTCCTCCCGCGGGCCCGGGAGGTCATCGATGCCGCCGGGAAGTTCGTCATGCCCGGGGTCGTCGATCCGGAGGCCCACCTCGGCACCGGGACCCCGTTGAAGGAGGACGTCATCACGGAGACCCGGGCCGCCGCGGTGGGCGGGGTCACCACCTGGGGGATCCAGAACCCCAGCCCCCGCATGGGGCCGGGGCCCTTCAAGCCGGAGGTCGACCCGGCGGACGTCGTCTCCTTCAGGAAGGTCCTGCCCTTTGCCATCAGCCTGTTCGAGGAGCACTCGATGGTGGACGTCTTCTTCACCCCCCAGATGGAGACGGAGGAGCAGGCCTCCGAGATCGAGCAGGTCGCGCGGGAGTTCGGCGTCACCTCGTACAAGTTCTACCTCCACTGCAAGCGGCCGGAGCTGGACCAGTTCTGGGGGACCCGCCGGCGCGGGCTGGCAGCCGGGTTCGACGACGGCGTCGTGTATCTGGCCCTGGAGGCCATGGCCCGGGTGGGGCCGCCCGGCGTGATCTGCTTCCATCCCGAGAACTGGGAGATCGTCCGCGTCCTCGAGAAGCGCCTGATCGGTCAGGGGAGAATGGACATGGCGGCCTGGTCCGACCGGTCGCCGCACTTCTGCGAGGCGCACCACGTCCGATCCTATGCCTACCTGGCCAGGGTCACCGGATGCCCCATCTACTTCGTCCACGTGACCACCCCGGAGAGCGTGGAGGAGATCTGGAAGGCCCGGGCCGAGGGCGCCCGGATCACCGCGCAGACCGGACCGCAGTACCTCTACATGCGCCGGGGGGAATGGAAGCTGAACGTGCCGCTCCGCGACGAGGCCGCCATCGAGCAGCTCTGGCGCGCCGTGCGCGACGGGGACATCGATTGCCTGGGGTCCGACCACGTGCTGGCGGTCGGGCGCCGGGAGGAGATGGAGGTGAAGGGCGACGTGTGGCGCACGAAGAGCGGCTACCCCTCCCGGGTCGAGGCCACGCTGTCCATCATGCTGAGCGAGGGCGTGAACCAGGGGCGGCTGAGCTTCGAGCGGCTGGTGGAGCTGTACTGCGAGAATCCGGCCAGGGCCTTCGGCCTGTACCCCCGGAAAGGGGCCATCGAGGTGGGGGCCGATGCGGATCTGGTCATCGTGGACCGGGGGCGGCAGGAGACGATCCGGCGCGAGATGATCCACGGCCGCCCGGGCTGGTCCCTGTATGAAGGCCGCACGCTCAAGGGGTGGCCGGTGATGACGATCCTCCGAGGCCAGGTGATCATGCGCTGGAAGGATGGCGACCCGCGCGCCGAGATCGTGGGCAAACCGCAGGGGCGCGACCTGCGGCGCATCCCCGGCGCTCCTCGTTACCCCCTGGCGTTGTCCTGAGGTGCCGGGCATGAAACCCAGGATCGCGGTCTTCTCGGGGCCCACGGCGACCATCCAGAACAGCCCCGCGCTGGTGACCAGCAACAAGGCAAGGGCCCTGCGCGGCCTCCCGCTCCGGACGAACCCCGACGGGAGCCCGTTGCGGTTCGACCACCTGGTGCCCCAGCGGCTGGCGGCCCCGGTCGAGGTCCTGATCGAGCAGTTCAGCGGGCATCCCCTGGAGCTGGACGCGGCCGCGCTGTACGGCCCGCCCGACGGGTACGTCGACCGCCAGGGGCGCTTCCACACGACGCGCCAGAGCCCGGATGACACGCCGGTCTACCGGGTCATCTTGCAGCCCGAGGATGGCCTCTACCTGCTCCCCTACATGGCCGTGCAGGTCGACGGGAAGCCGTGGGACGAGACCTCCGCGTTCCCCGGTGCGCCGTTCGAGAAGTGCCGGCAGACCTTCTACCCCGACGCCTCGCGCATCTTCGAGGAGATCGACCGGGGCATCCCCGGAGGGACCAAAGGGGGGGTCGGCAATATCCTGAGCTCGAAGGCCGACTTCGACTTCTACCGCGCCGTGCCCTCGGGGGGCTATACGAGAGGGCTCGCCGCAGGGGAGCGACCCGACGTCGGGAGCGGCGATATCCCGCCCGAGAAAGTCGGCGAGGATTTTTTCCCCTATGAGCCCCATCGGAAGGAAACGCGGATGGAGGACCTCGCCCGGGCGACCAACACGGTGCAGAAGACCCTGAACACCGGGCAGTACGCGGGCGCGATCTGGCTCGAGGGGAGCCCTTCGGTCCAGGAGACCACCTACTGGCTGGGCCTGCTGATCGACACGACGGTCCCCATCACCGGCAACGCGTCCCAGCGGGTCCATGGGATGGTGGGCAACGAGGGCGACCGCAACATCATCGATTCGGTCGACTACATCGTGTCGAAGGTGTGGGCGGATAACGAGGGACGGGACGCGGTGGGCGCGGTCCTGCTCCAGGACACGCAGATCTTCGCGTCCCGCCAGGTCGAGAAGCAGGGGGCCCGGCCCGGGGGCTACAGGGAGATGGGCGGGCACGGCGGCATCCTGGGCACCATCGGCGATCCCGGTTCCCCGACCATCTGGTTCAGGCCGACGACCCGGCAGACGTGGCGGTCGGCGGTGAACCTGACCCAGCTGCCCCGCACGGTGCAGGGGGTGAGGAAGGTGGACGGCAGGATCACGACGGTCGAGGTGCGGGTGAAGGATGGTGAGGGCTTCCTGCGAGGGGAGGCCATCCCGAAGGTGACGATGGTGCGGCATAACCGGTGGGTCAAGGACACGGCCGCGGCGGAGATCGACGAGGAGCCGGAGATCTTCGCCAGGGTCGAGAAGAACCTGAGGGACCGCCCGCTCTCCGGCATCGTGGCCGAGGGGAGCACGCCGTATGGAGGGATGCAGGAGTCGATGGAGAAGGCCCTCAACATCGCGGCCCTGAGCGGGATCCCGGTCGTGGTGGTCAGCCGCGGTGACATGGCAGGGATGGTCCCTGTCGACCCCAACAACCTCTTCATTGAGGGGAACAACCTGACGGCCGGCAAGGCGCGGCTGCTCCTGATGGCGGCCCTGCTGAAGTTCGGCGCCCTGCCGCCGGCGGCCGACCCGAAGAACCCGACACCAGCGGAGGCCAAGGCCGTCCAGGAGAAGATCAAGCTCTACCAGGAGGTGTTCAGCACCCACTAGCTGGAGCCCAGCTCCGCAAGGCAGAGGAAGCGGCGTGATGGGAAACGAGGGCGCGGGATCTCTCTCGCGCGGCCCGCCGGGGCGTGCCGCGCGGCACTGGCGAGCCCCCGAGTGGACCCAGGTGCAACCGCCTCAGCTATCGAGAGAAGGAGCGCCCGATGAAAACCAGACTGGTCATAGTCCTCTGCGTAACGCTCCTTGCAGGGTTGATCTTCGCCGAGGCCGCCCAGGCCCAGACGAAGCCGAAGATCGCGATCTTTTCGGGGCCCACCTCGACCATCCAGAACAGTCCCCCGCTCGTCACCAGTAACAAGGCGAGGGCCCTGCGTGGCCTTCCGCTCCGGACGAACCCCGACGGGAGCCCTCTGCGGTTCGACCACCTGGCGCCCCAGCGGCTGGCGGCCCCGGTGGAGGTGCTCATCGAGCAGTTCAGCGCGCATCCCCTGGAGTGGGATGCGGCCGGGCAGTACGGGCCGCCCGACGGCTACGTCGACCGTCAGGGGGTCTTTCGTCCGACCCGTCAGAACCCGGATGACAAACCCGTGTATCGGGCCACGTTGCGGCCCGAGGATGGGCTCTACCTGCTCCCCTACATGGCCGTGCAGGCCGACGGGAAGGCGTGGGACGCCAGCTGCGCAGCTCCCGGCGCGCCGTTCGACAAGTGTCGGCAGAGTTTCTACCCTGACGCCTCCCGCATCTTCGAGGAGATCGACCGGACCGTCGTCGGCCGGGACGAGCGGGGGGCGGGGAACATCCTCAGCTCCAAGGCCGACTTCCACTTCTACCGCGCCGTGCCGTCCGGCGGGTATACGAAGGGGCTGGTCGCGGCCCTGGTCGGGGCCCCGAGGACGGACGTCGTGGGGAGCGACATCCGGCCGGAGGTGCTGGGCGAGCAGTTCTTCCCCTATGGCCCCCACCGGAAGGAAACCCGGATGGTGGATCTCGCCCGAGCGACCAACACGGTGCAGAAGGCGCTGAACACCGGTCAGTATGCGGGCGCCGTCTGGCTCGAGGGGAGCCCCACGGTCCAGGAGTCCACCTACTGGCTGGGCCTGCTCATCGATACCAAGGTCCCGATCACCGGCAACGCGGCCCAGCGCGTCCACGGCATGGTGGGGAGTGAGGGCGACCGCAACATCGTCGATTCGGTCGACTACATCCTGTCGAAGATCTGGGCAGACGGAGACGGCAGGGACACGGTGGGCGCGGTCCTGCTCCAGGACACGCAGATCTTCGCGTCCCGCCAGGTCGAGAAGCAGGGGGCCCGGCCCGGGGGCTACCGGGAGATGGGCGGGCACGGCGGCATCCTGGGCACCATCGGCGATCCGGGTTCGCCGACCATCTGGTTCAAGCCGACGACCCGGCAGACGTGGGGGTCGGCGGTGAACCTCACCCAGCTCCCTCCCACGGTGCAGGGTGTCAGGAAAATCGACGGCCGGGTGAGGACGGTCGAGGTGCAGGTCAAGGACAACGAGGGGTTCCTTCGAGGAGACGCCATTCCGAAGGTGACGATGGTGCGGCATAACCGGTGGATCAAGGATACGGCCGCGGCGGAGATCGACGAGGAGCCGGAGATCTTCGCCCGGGTCGAGAAGAACCTGAGGGACCACCCGCTCTCCGGCATCGTGGCCGAGGGGAGCACGCCGTATGGCGGGGTGCAGGAGTCGATGGAGAAGGCCCTCAGCATCGTGGCCCTGAGCGGCATCCCGGTCGTTCGGGTGAGCCGTGGGGACACCGGAGGGATGGTGGCGGTCAACCCCAACGACCTGACCATCGAGGGGAACAACCTGACGGCCGGCAAGGCCCGGCTGCTGCTGATGGCGGCCCTGATGAAGTTCGGCGCCCTGCCGCCGGCGGCCGACCCGAAGAGGCCGACGCCAGCGGAGATCAAGGCCGTCCAGGAGAGGGTCAAGCAGTATCAGGAGGTGTTCAACACCCATTAGGCGGGGCTTCACTCGGCCGCGATGCGGAAGGGTCGACGGCCGCTGAGAGGCGGGGAGGTTTCCAGAGCGAGAGGGAGGGCGGGGTTCCCGGACCCCGCCCTCTGCCCGCTGACCCGGCCGCCTACGCCCGGGATCGCCTGGGCGCCCTCCCGGGGTTCCGCCTGAAGTTCCGGGCCCCCACCTTCAACGAGTTCGTCCTGGAACCCCCGGACCCGCCCGGGCAACGGTTTTTTGTCGGCCCCACCTGACTTCGAGGTTCCCGCGAGAGGTCGAGTGTCGCGTAGGTGAGGCGGGAACCACCCAAGCCCCTTGACGGTCCCGGGGAGGAAAGGGTTTCATGGCGGCGAGATCCTCGGGCGAGGGACCGGAGGGAGAGGGGCGTGGGGAAGATCGCACGGGCGCTGCTCAGCGTGTCGGACAAGCGGGGGCTGGTCGACCTGGCCAGGGCGCTCACCCGGCTGGGGGTGGAGCTGCTCTCCACGGGTGGCACGGCGCGCGCCCTGAAAGAGGCCGGGCTGCCGGTCCAGGAAGTCTCGGAGGTGACCGGCTACCCGGAGATGCTGGACGGACGGGTGAAGACCCTTCATCCGAAGATTCACGGCGCGGTGCTCGGCCTCCGCGGGAATCCCGAACACGTCCGGCAGATGCGGGCCCAGGGGATCGCCCCCATCGACCTCGTCGTCATCAACCTCTATCCGTTCGAGCAGACCGTGGCCCGGCCCGAGTGCTCGCTCGCCGAGGCCGTTGAGCAGGTCGACATCGGCGGGCCGGCCATGATCCGCTCGGCCGCGAAGAACTACCCGGATGTGGCCGTCGTGGTGGATCCGGACGACTATCCGGCCGTGATCGCCGAGCTGGAGCAGGGGCAGGGGGCGCTGAGCCTGGCGACCCGCTTCGGGCTCGCCCAGAAGGCCTTCCAGCGGACCGCCCGCTACGACGCGGCCATCGCCAACTACCTCTCGGCCCTCGAGCCTGACGGCCGCCGGGATCCGTTCCCGAGGACGCTGACCCTGCAGTTCGTCAAGCGCCAGGGGCTCCGGTACGGCGAGAACCCCCACCAGCAGGCGGCCTTCTACGCGGCGTGGGACGCGGCGCCCGGCTCCCTGGCCTCCGCGAGCCAGCTCCAGGGGAAGGAGCTCTCCTACAACAACCTGGTGGACCTCGACGCGGCGCTGCAGGCGGTGGCCGAGTTCGAGGAACCCGCCGCGGTGATCATCAAGCACACGAACCCCTGCGGGGCGGCGGTGGCCGAGACGCTCGCCGAGGCGTACCGGCGGGCGCGGGAGTGCGACCCGGTGTCGGCCTTCGGCGGCGTGATCGGGCTGAACCGGTCTGTAGACGGGGAGACCGCCCGGGAGATCGCCGCCACCTTCGTGGAGGCCGTGGTCGCCCCCGGCTACACCGAGGAGGCCCGGGCCGCGCTCCAGGGGAAGGCCAACCTCCGTCTGCTGGCGCTCCCGGCCTTCGGGCAGCCGGGGGCCGGGGAGCCCGAGCTCAAGCGGGTGACCGGCGGCCTGCTGGTGCAGGAGCGCGACCTCCACGTCCTGGCCCCCGTCTCCCTGAACGCCGTGACGAAGCGGGCGCCCACCGAGGCCGAGGTGCGGGCCCTCCTCTTCGCGTGGAAGGTCTGCAAGCACGTGAAGTCCAACGCCATCGTCTTCACCACCGAGAGTCAGACCGTGGGGATCGGGGCCGGGCAGATGAGCCGGGTGGACTCGGCCCGGATTGCCGTGACGAAGGCGGCGCTCCCGCTCAAGGGCACGGTGGCGGCCTCGGACGCCTTCTTCCCGTTCCGCGACGGCCTGGACGTGATCGCCCAGGCCGGGGCTGCCGCGGTGATCCAGCCCGGGGGGTCCGTGCGGGACAAGGAGGTCATCGCTGCGGCCGACGAGCACGGCCTGGCGATGGTCTTCACCGGGATCCGCCACTTCCGCCACTAGCCTGCCTCGGCGTGCAACGACCCGGCTCCGGGCCGGGGCCGCAGTCCGGAGCCGCGGCAATTTCCGGCGCACGAGAGGGGACAGGGGAGCAGGTGATGAAGGTGTTGGTGATCGGCGGCGGCGGGCGGGAGCACGCGTTGGTCTGGAAGCTGCGCCAGAGCCCCCACCTGGCCCGCCTCTTCTGTGCCCCCGGGAACGCGGGCATCGCCCGGCAGGCCGAGTGCGTCCCCATCGGCGCCGAGGACGTGGAGGGCCTCCTGACGTTCGCGCTCCAGCAGGGCGTGGACCTCACAGTGGTCGGTCCGGAGGCGCCCCTGGCCCACGGGATCGTCAACCGGTTTTCGGCCCGGGGCCTGCGGATCTTCGGCCCGACCCGGGAGGCCGCGGCGGTGGAGACCAGCAAGACCTTTGCCAAGGAGCTGCTGCGCCGCCACGGGATCCCCACGGCCCCGTTCCGGGTCTTCAGCGCGTTCGAGGAGGCCCGGCGGTACGTGCGGGAACAAGGCGCGCCGATCGTGGTCAAGGCCGACGGGCTGGCAGCCGGCAAGGGCGTCGTGGTCGCGCGGAGCATCCCGGAGGCCGAGGAAGCCCTGCGGCGCTTCATGGTCGAGGGAGAGCTGGGGGAGGCCGGACGGACGGTGGTCGTCGAAGCCTGCCTTCGCGGTGAGGAGGCTTCAGTCCTGGCACTCAGCGACGGGCAGACCATCCTCGCGCTGGCCCCGGCCCAGGACCACAAGCCGGTCTTCGATGGCGACCGGGGTCCGAACACGGGCGGCATGGGGGCCTACTCCCCGGTTCCCCTGGTGACGCCCGCGCTGCAGCAGCGCATCCTGGCCGAGGTGCTGGAGCCTGCGGTCAGAGGGCTGGCCGCCGAGGGGACGCCGTACCGCGGCGTCCTGTACGCGGGGCTGATGATTCAGGATGGGGCCCCCTATGTCCTGGAGTTCAACGCCCGGTTTGGCGACCCGGAGGCCCAGCCGATCCTCGTGCGGATGCAGGACGACCTGCTCCCGTTGCTGCTGGGCGTGGCCGAGGGGAAGCTCCCTCAGAGCGGGGTCTCCTGGGATCCGCGGGCGGCGGTCTGTGTGGTCATGTCCTCCGCCGGTTATCCCGGCAGCTACGCGAAGGGGCACGTCATCCGCGGGCTCGAGGAGGCCGACCGGCTCCCGGACGTGGTCGTCTTCCATGCGGGGACTGCGGTGCGGGACGGCGACGTGGTCACCAGCGGGGGCCGGGTCCTCGGCGTCACGGCGCTCGGGGACGGGATCGGCGCGGCCATCGAGCGGGCCTACGAGGCGGTTCGGCACATCACGTGGGCAGGGGCCCATTACCGCACGGACATCGGCCGGAAGGCGCAGGCGCGCCTGAAGGGCACGGCCGCGGTGGCCGGGTGAGCGGGCGCGCAGGGCACGGGGCTCCAAGGGCGCGGCGGGAGGTGACGGTGGCACGGCGGCGCGCGGCCGATCAGCGGCCGGTGGTCGGGATCGTGGTCGGGAGTGAATCCGACCTGGAGATCATGAAGGAGAGCTCGCGGGTCCTGGAGGAGTTCCAGGTCCCGTACGAGCTGGTCGTCTCCTCCGCGCACCGCGCGCCGGCGCGCACGCAGGCCTATGCCCGGAGCGCGGCGGGCCGGGGGCTCCGGGTGCTGATCGCGGCGGCCGGGGGGGCGGCGCACCTGGCCGGGACCCTGGCCGCGTCCACCACGTTGCCGGTCATCGGGGTGCCCATCGGCTCCTCGCCCCTGGGGGGGATCGATGCGCTCCTGTCCACGGTCCAGATGCCGGGCGGGGTTCCGGTGGCGACGATGGCCGTGGGCAAGTGGGGGGCTCGGAACGCGGGGATCCTGGCGATCCAGATCCTGGCTCTGAGCGCTCCCCCCCTGGCGTGCCGTCTCCAGGCGTTCAAGTCGTCGATGGCCGCCGCCTTCGAGGGGAGGGGGAAGGCCCGGTAGCCATGCTGATGAAGGTGAACCCGGCCGCGCCTGAGCCACCCCTGGTGGCCGCGGCGGTCGCCTGCCTGCAGCGAGGGGGGCTGGTGGCCTACCCGACCGACACCCTGTATGGCCTGGGCGTGGATGCGCTGAACGCGGAGGCCGTGGAGCGCCTGTACGCGCTCAAAGGACGGCAGGCCGGGCAGGCCGTGCCGCTGCTGGTGAGCGACGAGACGATGCTGCGCGCGCTCGTCGCCGAGGTGCCGCCGGGGGCGGTCAGGCTGATGGCCCGATTCTGGCCAGGCGCTCTGACCCTGGTCTTCCGGCCGCAGCCGACCCTCCCGGCCGCGCTGCTGGGTGAAAGCGGTGGGGTGGGAGTGCGCGTGGCGGCCCACCCGGTGGCCGCCGGGCTGGTCCGGGGACTGGCGAGCCCGCTGACCGCGACGAGCGCCAACCCCGCCGGGGCGCCGCCGGCCCTCAGCGCCGAGATGGTCCAGGAGTACTTCGGGGCGAAGGTGGACCTGATCCTCGACGGCGGTCCCTCCCCGATCGGCCAGGGCTCGACCGTGCTCGACGTGACGGTGGACCCCCCGCGGCTCGTGCGCGAGGGGGTGATCTCCCGCGCCACGCTGGAGGCGGTGATCGGCCCGGTCAACAGGTAGCGGGGCGACGCCCATGCCCATCCTGGTCACCGGCGGTGCCGGGTTCATCGGGTCCCACCTGGTGGAGCGCCTGCTCCGCGAGGGGCACGAGGTGACCATCCTGGACGACTTCAACGAGTTCTACCCTCCGGAGATCAAGTGGCGCAACGTCGCCGCGTTCCGCGACGATCCGCGCGTGCGCCTCCATGTCGGTGACATCACGGATCTCCCGCGGGTGGAGCAGGTCTTCCGGGACCGCCCCCTGGAGGCCGTGGTGCACCTCGCCGCGCGGGCGGGGGTGCGGCCGTCGATCGCCCAGCCGCGCCTCTACGAGGAGGTCAACGTCCTCGGCACCCTGAACCTGCTCGAGTGCTGCCGCCGTCTCGGCGTCACGCGGCTCCTGTTCGGCTCCTCGTCGTCCGTCTACGGGATCTCGAGCAAAGTCCCGTTCACCGAGGACGACCCCGTCTCGACGCCCATCTCTCCCTACGCCGCCACCAAGCGGGCCGGCGAGCTCCACTGCTTCACGTACGCCCACCTCTACGGGCTCCAGGTGACCTGCCTGCGGTTTTTCACGGTGTACGGCGAACGCCAGCGCCCCGAGATGGCCATCCACAAGTTCACGCGCCACATCTGGCGGGGGGAGGAGGTGCCGGTCTACGGGGACGGCAGCTCACGGCGAGACTACACGTACATCAGCGACATCGTGGACGGGGCCATGGCCGCCCTGGCCCGCCCATTCCCCTATGAGGTCGTGAACCTCGGCGGCTCGCGCACCGTCGCCCTCCTGGACCTGATCCGCCTGATCGAGCAGGCGGTCGGGCGGACGGCCCGCGTGGTGCACCACCCGGAGCAGCCCGGGGACGTGCCCATCACCTCCGCGGACGTGTCCAGGGCGGAGCAGCTCCTGGGCTTCCGGCCTCGGGTGTCGCTGGAGCAGGGCATTGACAGATTTGTCAGGTGGTTCAAGAATGAGTATAGTTAGCGGACATCCCGACGGGCCCACGTCGCGCGTGCCGAGGGGGTTTGATTGATGCAGCCACCGCAGGAGATCACGAAGATCACGGCGGACATGAAGGGGGACGCCCGAATTGTCGGCGGCTTCAAGAAGCTGGGCGACAACATCGTCCTGACCTCAGTCGATTACCTCATCAAGTGGGCCCGGCTCTCCTCGCTGTGGCCCATGACCTTCGGCCTGGCCTGCTGCGCCATCGAGATGATGGCCACGGGCGCCCCCCGCTACGACCTGGACCGGCTGGGGGCGGGGGTCTTCCGTCCCTCGCCGCGCCAGTCCGACGTGATGATCGTGGCCGGCACGGTCACCCTCAAGATGGCCTCCCGGATCAAGCGCCTCTTCGAGCAGATGCCCGAGCCCCGGTACGTCATCGCCATGGGCGGGTGCGCGACCTGCGGGGGGCCGTACTGGAACTACGGCTACCACGTCCTGAAGGGAGTGGACGAAGTCGTCCCCGTGGACGTCTACGTGCCGGGCTGCCCGCCGCGCCCCGAGTCGCTGATCGAGGGGATCATCCAGCTCCAGGAGAAGATCCGGGAGAAAGAGACGAAGCTGGCGACGGAGAAAGGCGGGGCCGCGCCGGGGGAGAAGGCATGACCGACGAGCAGATCGCCCGGCGGCTCCAGGAGCGCTTCGGGTACCGGATCCTGGAGTACAACACGGCCGGGCCGACCCCCTTCTGCAAGGTCAGCCCCGGGGCGATCGCGGCGGTCTGCGAGTACCTCCGGGATGATCCGGACCTCCGCTTCGACTCCTGCATGTGCGTGAGCGGGGTGGACTACGGCAAGGACCTGGGGGTCGTCTACCATCTCCACTCGATGTCCAAGCGCCACAAGTGCGTCCTGCACGTGGATCTCCCCCGGGAAGACCCGCACGTGCCCACGGTCTCCCACATCTGGAGCACGGCCGACTGGCACGAGCGGGAGGCCTACGACCTGTTCGGCGTGGTCTTCGACGGCCACCCCGACCTGCGGCGGATCCTGCTCCCGGACGACTGGGAGGGCTACCCCCTGCGCAAGGACTACGTGACCCCGGAGTACTACAACGGGATGCGGGTGGCCTTCAACGAGGAGAAGCAGGGGAAGCACGGCGGGAGCTGGCGGGGCGAGATCTACCTGACCGAGGAGGAGCGCTAGCCGTGGGCTACCTGCGGGGCGTCGTCTGGGCGGTGGGCACGATCCTGGACTCGATGGCGGTCTCGGTCCGGGGCCTGTTCCGCAAGCCGGTGACGCTGCAGTACCCCCAGGAGAAGTTCATCCTCCCGCCGCGCGCCCGGGCCCAGCTCCACGTGAACATCGACGACTGCATCGGCTGCGACCAGTGCGCGCGGGCCTGCCCGGTGGACTGCATCTACATCGACACCGTGAAGGCCCCGGCCAGCGAGGACCTGGGCAAGACCGCCACCGGTCACAGGAAGAAGCTCTGGGTGACGCGGTTCGACATCGACATGGGGAAGTGCTGCTACTGTGCCCTGTGCACCTATCCCTGCCCCACCGAGTGCATCTTCATGACCCGCAGCTACGAGAACGCGGTCTACGACCGTTCGGACCTGGTCTACCACTACTCCACCATCTCGCCCGAGCAGGCTGCCGTCTACCGCGAGGTGGCCGCGAAGGCCGAGGCCGAGGAGGCGGCCGCGAAGGCCGCCGCGGCCAAGGCCAAGGCGGAGGCGGCGGCCAAGGCCACGGGGGAGGCCCCCACGCCCCCGGCCGCGGGCTCCGGCGGCCCCGAGACTTCCCCGGCTGAGCCCGGGGCCGCATCCTAGCTCGACCGACCGCACACGCGACGGGAGGCAGACAGAGATGGCCGTGGACTACATGCGCGACCGCTACGAGCTGGAGGGCGAGGACCTGGTGATCAACATGGGGCCGCAACACCCGAGCACGCACGGGGTGCTGCGGCTGCAGCTGGTGACGGACGGGGAGGTGGTGAAGGCGGTCACGCCGCACATCGGGTACATGC
>JACPFL010000031.1 GCA_016183025.1 Deltaproteobacteria bacterium
GTGGGCCCGGGCGGCGAGCCGGGCGAAGAACCCCTCCTGCTCGAGCTGCCGGACCAGCCCGTTCTCGATCAGCTCGTTCACGGCGCTCCGCATGCGCTCGCCCTCGAGCTGCCGGCCGAACTCCCGGGCAATCCCCGCCAGGTGGATGGTCCCCTCGATGTCCTCGGTCCTGGTGTACGGGGGGAGCTCGTAGAGCGGCCGCATGTACTCGTAGGTCGCCCGGAGGACCTCCAGGTCCGTGACCTTCGTGAAGCGTCCGGTCGCGCGGATCGCCTCCTCACGCCGCTGCCCGGCCTTCACGAGGTACTGCGCCTCGCTGTGCGCCCGCACGATCCGCAGGAGCGTCTCCCGTTTCCGCGCCAGGATCGGGCTCAGCGTCGCCACGGCATGCATCTGAAACGGGACGTCCAGCTTCCGCAGGTCGACGAGCTCCTTCACGCCGAAGCGTGCAGCCTGGAAGAGGCTCGGGGGTGAGAGGTAGCCGGCGTCGATGACCCGGGCCGCGAGCCCCGCGGCGATCTCGGGGACGGAGCCGAGCTGCAGGATCTGCACATCCACGCCCGGGCGCAGCCCGACCTGCTGCAGGACATAGCGCGCCGCCATGTCCGAGACGGTCCCGTACCGGCTGATCCCGACCCGCCGCCTCTTCAGGTCCGCGAGCGTCTGGATCCCCTGCCCGGCGACGATCGCCCCGTACTGTCGCCGGTGGTTGGACTGCACGATCTTGATGTCCACCCCCCCGAGGCGGGCGCGGATGGTCTGGATCGTCGGCTGCACGACCACGTCCACGTCTCCCGCCAGGAGCGCCGGGACCCCCAGGGCTGCCCCCACGAACACGAGCCGCACCGGCACGCCGTGGCGCTCGAAGAGCCCGAGCTCGTCGGCCAGCCACAGGGGCACATAGGAGGAGGTCATCGCCTGGTAGCTGATGGTCACCTGGGGCCGTTGCCGTGTCTGGGCCTGGACAGGTGCCACCAGGCCGAGGAGGGCCGCGAGGCATGCCACTGCCGCCGCCCGCCACCGACGCATCCGTGTCGGGGATGCCGGCGCCACCGATTCCTGCCCGATCCCGCCACGTTGTGCCATTGTTCCGTCCTCCCGTGAGGCTCCAGGGCCGATCACCGGCCCGACTGGGACAGGTGGCCGGGAGATAGCCGGCCCGCCATCGATCCGGCCAGCCGGCGATCTTGTTTGACTACTACATTCCGCATCCCCGTTCAAGCAGTCGGCGGGTGAGGCAGGATCGCCCGGGGCGGACCCCGCGAGGGATCCCGTGTTGTCGACAGCGCCCCCTGTGCTCACTGATAGTGGCGCTTCAATTCGGAGGCGTAGCAGGTTCCGAGCGTGGCCGCGTGGCGTTCCAGCCACTGACTGAATCGCGTGCGCCCTATGGGGGGTCCTGAGGAGACCAGCAGGTTCGCCATGAGCCCCTCAAGCTCCTCCCTGGTCAGCACGACGTCCCTGATGATGTATCCTACCAGCCGGGAGAGCAAGAGGGCGAGTCCCGGAGGGACATGGAGGGCTCGCGCCCTGCTGTTGACCGTCCGGGCAATGAGCTGCACGAGCTCCTTGAACGCGAACACCTCGGGACCGGCCGCGTCAAGTATGACGTTCTCCCTCCGCTCTGCCGCGGCAACGGCGAGCTCTGCGACATCCTCAACAAAGACCGGCTGGATCGTATAGTCGCCTGGCCCCGCGATGGCGAATATCGGAAACCTTCTCAGCAACCACGCGATGTTGTTGATCAGGATATCCTCGGTCCCGAAGATGACGGTCGGGCGGATGATCGCGTAGGACAGGCCTGATTCCAACACGGCCCGTTCAACAAGCGCCTTGCCCCGGTAGTACGGGAGCGGGGAGCGCGGATCGGGGTTCGCGATGCTGATGTGGATGAACCTCCCGATCCCGGCCGCCGTGGCGGCGTGGAGGAGGATCCTCGTATTCTGGACTGCGGCTTCAAAGGTGATGTTCCCCCGCGAGAAGCGGACCCAGTAGGTGTTGTACAGCGTGGTCGCCCCGCGCAGGCCCTCGACCAGTGCCCTCGGGTTCTCGAAGTTGAAGGGGAGGGCGGGCACCTGCTCCCCAAAGGGGTTGTGCCGGTGTGGGTGACCGGTGAGGGATTTGACCTGTCTGCCCATGGAGAGCAGGCGGCGTGCAATGTATTTGCCCGTATAGCCAGTGGCTCCGGTGACGATATTCAGCTCCGGGTGCTGCATCGGTGTCCCTCAGCTCCCCTTCCCAGGCACGCGCCCCAGGCTAGCGCCAGGGTCTCGGAGAGCGCAACCCCCTGCGAGCGGGCGGGCGCGGCGGCGCGGAGGCGGCTTGTGTCCGACCGCCGGTTGTGGCAACGTGGGGCCACAGCCGAAGGCCGCAGCCGAGCCCGAGCGGTACGTAATCACGGGGTATCTCCCCTGATCTCGGGAGCTCGCGCCGGGGCATTCGGCCCTGCGGCTCCGCGCCGGCGGGACGCCGCGGGAGGAGAAGGGAGGACAGGCGGATGAGACTTCGCGCGATCTTCCGTGGTGTTCCGATCCTGGGCGTCCTGCTCCTGTCAGCGCTCGGCATCCTGACCGGTCCGGCCTGGGGCGCTCCGGCCAGGCTCATCGGGATCCACTCCGCCCGGGTGATGTCCCAGTCCCTGCCCTGGATCGCCCAGGAGGCCGGGCTCTTCGCGAAGTACGACCTGGACTTCCAGCTCGTGTACATCGCGGCCTCCGCCGCGGTGACCGCCGCCATGCTGGCCGGGGAGGCGGAGGTCGCGGTCACCGGTGGGGTGGGGAACGTCCGGGCGTACGTGCAGGGGGCGAAGGACCTGGTCTTCATTGGCGGGATCAAGAACGTGATGACCCAGAGCCTCGTGGCCCGGCCGGAGATCCGGACCGTGTCCGACCTCAAGGGCCGCAAGATCGGGGTCACCCGGATCGGCAGCAACACCCATTACTTCGCCATCCAGGTTCTGCGCCGCTTCGGGCTGGACGCGTCCCGGGACATCACGTTCATCCAGACCGGCGGCGAGCCCGAGACGGTCGCGGCCCTCGCGTCGGGGAGCATCGATGTGGCGTCCACCACGCCGCCAGGGGACGCTCGGCTCATCGCCCTGGGGTTCCGGTACGTGGTCTATGGGCCCGACCTCCGTATCCCCTACGCGGCCACGTTCCTGGCCACCCGCCGGTCGCTCATCGCGCGCCGTCCGGAGGTCCTCGGGCGGTTCATGCAGGTCATGGCCGAGGCAGCAAAGATCCTGCACACCGACCGGGAGTTTGTTTATAAGGTGCTGGGGAAGTACCTGCGGGTGGAGGATCGGAAGGTCCTGGACGCGGCCTACGAGCCCGAGATCAAGGCTCTGGAGCAGCGCCTGACAATCGACCAGCGGGCCATCGAGGCGACCCTGCAGGAGGTCGCCATGGTGGACGCGCGGGCCCGGCAGGTCCGGCCCGAGGAGCTGATCGACCGGCGGTTCCTCGATCAGCTCCATCGGGGCGGCTTTTTTGACCGGCTCTGGGCCCAGACGCGATAGCGGGCCTCTCTGACAGGCCCGGCAGGGGCTACGGCGAGGGTGTGAGTGGGCGGGGGTCAAGTCTCCCGCGCATCCTGGCCGAGGAGGCGGCGCCATGAGACCAGGAAGAGATGCCATGAGAAGGTGGGCAATGGTCCTGGTGGTATTGATCGTCCTGACCTCGATTCCCTCCCCTGCGGCGGCCAGGGAGCGGATCAAGGGGATCTACAGCGCCATCAGCGGGATCTTCACGGGGATGTGGGTGGCCAAGGAAGCGGAGCTCTACGAGCGCCACGGACTCAGCATGGAGCTGGTCTATATTCCGGCCGCCTCCAAGGTGGTCCAGGCCATGCTGGGCGGGGAGGCCCCGCTGGCCCTGTCGGGCGGGAAAGCTGTGGTGGATGCCAACCTGGCTGGGGCCGATCTGGTGATCTTCGGAGGAGCCGCGAACGTCCCCGCCTTCTACCTCATGGCCCGGCCGGAGATCAACAGCATCCAGGAGCTGAAGGGGAAGCCGGTGGGCGTGACGCGGGCGGGCTCCTCCACCGACTTCACCATGCGCTACGTCCTGAAGAAGTTCGGGCTGGAGCCGGACAAGGACGTCCCGATCCTGCAGATCGGGGGAATGCCCGAGCTCGCTGCGGCCATCTCCCAGGGGATCATTGTGGCCGCTCCCTTCTCGTCCCCCACGAACCTGCGGGCCCAGAAGGTGGGGGCCAAGGTCCTCATCGATATGGGGAAAGCCGGCGTGCCCTTCCAGCACACGGGGCTGCTCACCCGGCGCCCCTATCTGAAGACCAACGAAGACGTGGTCCGGCGCTTCCTCAAGGCCTACGCCGAGGGGGTTCACCTGTTCCACGCCCAGAAGGAGATGGCCAAGAAGGTCATCGGGAAGTACACGAGGACGACAGACCCGGAAATGCTGGAGGCCACCTGGCAGTACGCGGTCGATTACGTGGAGAAGATCCCTTATCCGACGCGGGATGGGCTGCGGGAGCCCATCGCCCAGTCTGTCCATCCGCGGGCCCGCACGGCTCACCCCGACATGTTCGTGGATAAGCTGTGGGGGAAGTAGACCGGGCACATCGACTTCCACGCCCATCTCTATCCCGAGCCCTACCTGAAGCGGCTCGAGGCGTCCCGCGGCGATATCCGGATCGAGACCAACGCGAGGGGGGGAGGGGCCCGTCCTGAGCGTGGGCGCCCGCGACGCGTTTCCAGGGGAGGGGCGATGACGCGGTTGGTGATGGTGTTCATGACGGTCGCCCTGGTCTTCGAGCCCTCCTGGGCGCTGGCCAAGGAGCGGCTCAAGGTGATCTACAGCGCCGTCAGCGGGGTGTACGCCGGTTTCTGGGTGGCCAGGGCGGCAGAGGTTTTCGACCGCCATGGGCTCAGCGTGGAGCTGATCTATGTGCCGTCCGCCTCCAAGGTGGTCCAGGCCATGCTGGGCGGGGAGTCGCCGGTCGCCGGGGGCGGCGGCAAACCCGTGGTCGATGCGGACCTGGCCGGGGCCGACCTGGTGATCTTCGGGGGCGTGGTGAACGTCCCCGCTTTCTACCTCATCGCCCGGCCGGAGATCAGGAGCGTGCAGGAGCTGAAGGGGAAGCCGGTGGGCGTGAGCCGGATCGGCTCCTCCAGCGACTTCACCATGCGCTACGTCCTGAAGAAGTTCGGCCTGGAGCCGGACCGGGACGTCCCGATCCTGCAGATGGGCGGGATGATGGAGATCGGGATCGGGATCGCCCAGGGGGTCATCGTGGCGGGCACGCTGTCCTCTCCCTCGAACCTCCCGGCCCTGAAGGCGGGCGCCAGGGTCCTCGTCGACATGGGGAAGGCCGGCGTGGCCTTCCCGCACACGGCTCTGCTCACCAGGCGGTCCTATCTGAAGACCAACGAGGACGTGGTCCGGCGCTTCCTCAAGGGCTACGCCGAGGCCGTGCACCTGGTGTTTACGCAGAAGGAGCTGGCCAAGAAGGTCATCGGCGTGTACACGCGGACCGCCGATCCGGAGGTGCTGGAGGTCACCTGGCAGTACGCGGTGGACTACGTGGAGAAGATCCCGTACCCGACGCGGGAGGGGCTGCGGGAGACGCTTGCCCAATCGACCCACCCGCGGGCCAGGACGGCCCAGCCCGACATGTTCGTGGATGATCGGCTGGTCCAGGAGCTGGAGCAGCAGGGGTTCTTCAAGAGGCTCTGGGGCAAGTGAACCCCGCGGGGGCGCGGCCCCTCATGGAGACGACGATGCACATCGACTTCCACGCGCATCTCTATCCCGAGGCCTACCTGGAGCGGCTCGAGGTGTCCCGGGGCGACGTCCGGATGGAGACCAACGCGAAGGGCGAGAAGATCATCCTGAGCATGGGGGCCCGGGTGGGACCGGTTACCGAATCGTTCTTCGACGCCGACTACCGGATCGACCTGATGCAGCAGCACCGGGTGGACATGCAGATCCTGTCCACCCCCCACCCGGGCATCGACCGCTTCTCTCCGGCGGAGAGCCTGGAGATGGCGCGCCTGATCAACGACGGGCTGGCCGAGGTCTCCCGGAAGCACCCTCGCCACTTCCGAGGCCTGGCCAGTCTCCCCCTGATCGACATGCCCAGCGCGATGCGTGAGCTGGAACGGGCGGTGCACGAACTGGGGATGGTGGGGGTTGCGATCCTGACCAACGTGGCCGGGCGCTCGCCGGCGGAACCCGAGTTCTACCCGCTCTACGCGCGGCTGCAGGAGCTGGGGCTGCCTCTCTTCATGCACCCGACCATCCCGGCCGGGGTGGAGGTCATGCGGGAGTACCGGCTGGCCGTGATCCTGGGCTTCGAGTTCGACCTCACCCTGGCTCCCACCAAGATGGCGTACAGCGGCGTGTTCGAGCGCTTCCC
>JACPFL010000161.1 GCA_016183025.1 Deltaproteobacteria bacterium
TCCGCCGCGCCCTTGATGTGCAGCGAGCGGGGCCGGGGAAACCCGACCTTGAACTCTTCCTTGTTCGTCCCCGGGCGGGCGGTCATGACCGCCACCCGGTCCCCCAGCATGATCGCCTCCTCGATGCTGTGGGTGACGTAGACCACGGTCTTCTTGTCTTCCTCCCAGATCCGCAGCAACTCCTCCTGCAGCACCACCCGGGTCTGGGCGTCCAGGGCGCCGAAGGGCTCATCCATCAGGAGGACCTCCGGGTCGTTGGCAAAGGCCCGCGCGATGGAGACCCGCTGCTTCATGCCGCCGGAGAGCTGGTAGGGGTAGCTCCCCCGGAATTTCGCCAGCCCGACCTTGCGGATGTAGCGGTCCGCGATCTCGTAGCGGTCCCGGCGGGACAGCCCCCGCATCTTGAGGCCGAAGGCCACGTTGTCCAGGACCGTGCGCCAGGGGAAGATGGCGTACTCCTGGAAGACCATGCTGTTCAGGGGCTTATCGGCCGACGACTTGTGGACGGTGATCTCCCCGGCGCTCTTCTCGTAGAGGCCCGCGAGGATCCGGAGGAAGGTCGACTTCCCGCACCCTGACGGGCCGATCAGGCAGACGAACTCCCCCTCGCCGACCTCGAGATCGAAGTCCCTGAGCGCCAGGAGCATCCCCTGGCGCGACTGATAGGCCTTGCCCACGCCGCGGGCGATGATCTTCGAACGCAGCGGCATGATGGAGGAACGAATATCGGGATTCGCCCGACGGGTCAAGGGAAAACGGGACCCGCCTCCCCCTGCCAAGACACCGACTCCCCCGCGTCATTTGACACCTCCCCCGGCCGGGAGTATCCTGCCCCCCACTTGGGGTGACCGCCCGCATGAGCGATCCGATCCGACCGGTCGTCCTCGTGGTGGACGACGAGCTCGCCATCCAGGAGTCCCTCCGGACGATCCTCGAAGAGGAGTACGAGGTCATCCCCTGCGCCACGGGCGCGGATGCCCTGAAGGCCGTTCAGGACTATCCGGTCGAGATCGTGCTGCTCGACATCAAGCTGCCGGGAATGGACGGGCTCGAGGTCCTGCAGCGGATCAAGGGGATCGACGAGGGGATCGAGGTCATCGTGGTCACGGCCGTGCAGACCACCCGCATGGCCATCAACGCGCTCAAGGGCGGAGCCTTCGATTACATCACCAAGCCCTTCGATGTGGACGAGATCAAGGCCGTGGTCCGCCGCGGGCTGGAGAAGCAGCGGCTGGCCAAGGAGCTCATCTACCTGCGCTCCGAGCTCGAACGCCCCGAGGACATGGTGGGGCGCAACCCCCAGATGCTGCAGATCTACGACCTGATCACCAGCGTGGCGCCCACCGAGGCCACGGTCCTGATCACGGGCGAGAGCGGCACCGGCAAGGAGCTGGTGGCGCGCGCCCTCCACCGCCGGAGCCCCCGCCACGACGCCCCGTTCGTCACGGTCAACTGCGCCTCGGTCCCCGAAACCCTGGCGGAGTCCGAGCTGTTCGGGCACGAGCGCGGAGCCTTCACCGGCGCCTTGTTCAAACACCTCGGCAAGTTCGAGCTGGCCCACGGCGGGACCCTGTTCCTGGATGAGATCGGCAGCATGCGGCTGGACCTGCAGGCCAAGCTCCTGCGGGCCATCCAGCAGCGGGAGATCGAGCGGGTCGGCGGCCGCAAGACCATCAAGGTCGACGTCCGTCTCATCGCGGCCACGAACCTGGATCTGCGCCGGGCCATCGCCCAGAAGGGCTTCCGGGAGGACCTCTACTACCGCCTCAACGTCGTGCCGATCCACCTGCCCCCGCTACGGGAGCGGCGCGACGACATCCCGCTCCTGGTCACCCATTTCCTGGAGAAGTACAACCGCCGCTTCCGCAAGGAGCTGCGCGGCATCTCCAAGGGGGCCCTCTCCTTCCTGGTCAACTACCGCTGGCCGGGGAACATCCGGGAGCTGGAGAACCTGATCGAGCGCCTGGTCGCGCTCTCGCGCGGGGACAACATCACCCTGCACGACCTGCCGCTCAATATCTTCGCCTCCGACGAGGACTTCGTGCAGGGTCATCTCGGTGGGGAGATGACCCTGAAGCGGGCGCGCCAGGAGTTCGAGCGCCAGTACATCCTGCGCATCCTGGAGCAGGCCGGCTGGAATCAATCCGAGGCGGCCCGGGTCCTCGGGGTCCATCGGAATACCCTGGTCCTGAAGCTGCAGACGCTCGGGCTGCGTGAGCGCCTCCCAACCGGAGTTCCTGAGAAAGCGCTCCCAGGACCTGCCCAAGAAATTTAGCTGCATAATTTCTTGTGCTCCTTAAAATATTATGTGATCTCGAATTGTTATAATTTTCTTACTGAGTGCTCCTCGGCTCGAATGCCCGATTTCCTGTGCAGCTTTGACGGGCCATGGCAAGAGTGGCCCGAGATCCCTCCAAAGAGGACTGTGTTTTCACATAGCTGGGCTTCACCCCTGAATCCCCCTGTGGTGGCATGACGTTTGCGCTCTTAAGGTCGCGTCTGGGTAGGTTGAACAATTCGGGACCGGACGTGCGAACGGGAAAGCGGATGCCATAAACCTAGCCAGAAGGGGGGGTTGTGGCGAGGGGGATGTCGGCTGGGGGGAGCTGGCATCCCCTTTTTTTGGGGGCTCCAACACCAGACCCTACGCCACCTTGACGGGGCTGAGACACCGTGTTAAATCTCACGAGCTTCCATTTAGGGACACGGATGCGGAAATTTTTCACGCTGTGCAGACCGTTGCTGGGCTGGGCCACCGCCCTGACGTTGCTGGTCTTCGGCGCGCTGGCCTTCGTGGTCGAGGTGCAGCATCACGACGGCTTAATCCGCGGGACCCAGCGCCAAGGCGAGGCCCTCGGCCGTCAGCTGGCGAGTACGATCGCCGCGCCGCTCCACCAAGCCGAGACCGGTCAGGTCGTCCAACTGGTCTCCCGCGTTGCGCAGGAGCCTCACGTGGTGTACGTGGGGGTGTTCGACCGCATGGGCCGGCCTCTCGTCCTCCATCCCCAGGGGACCCGCTTGCCGATCCCCGAGGGGGCCTACCCGGCTCCCCCGGCCTCCCAGCCCATTGTCCGGGAAGTGCCCCTGAGCCGCTCGGTGGTCTCCGGCGAGCAGCGCTATCCCGCCGGGGAGAGCGTCCTGGACATCGCGCTCCCCGTGTTCGCCCCCGAGTCTTTCCAGCAACAGGGAGGGGTCCGTCTGGGGATCGGCCTCCAGAGCGTGGCCGAGGGCATGGCTCGGACCCGACGGCAGGTGGCCCAGATCGGGGTGATCACGCTCCTGGCCGTGCTGCTGGTCTCCCTCATCGTGGCCCGGCGCACCGCTCGACCCCTGCGGGCCCTGCTGGCCTCGATCACGTCGCTCGGGCAGGGTCGGCCTGTCCAGTGGGGCCCGGAGACGCTGGGTGGGGAGGTCGGCGAGCTGGCCGAGGCCTTCGACGCCATGGCCCGGCAGCTCAGCCAGCAACGTGAGGAGCTCGAGCGGGCCAACGGGCAGCTCGCCAAGCAGATCGAGGAGCTGGCCCTGTTCAAGCGATACCATGACACGATCCTGCGGGCCATCACCCTGGGTGTCCTCGCCGTGGACCTGGAGGGGCGAGTCGTCACCTGCAACCAGGCGGCCGAGCGGATCATCGGGCACCGCCTGCCCGATATCCGGGGCAAGAGCTGCCGGGACGCCTTCGGCTCGATGCAGGAGATCAACACGCTGCTCTGGGAGGCGCTGCTCGGCCACGAGACCGTGACCCCGCAGGAGATCCAGTTCGTCCGGCCCGACGGGGCCCGGGTGCCGATCGAGGTGACCACGTCGGTCCTCCTGAACGACCGGCGCCCCCTCGAAGTGCTGGCCGTGCTGAAGGATCTCTCCTCGATCCGTGAACTGGAGGAGCAGATGCGGCGCTCCGACCGTCTGGCGGCCCTGGGGACCCTGGCCGCGGGGATCGCCCACGAGCTCAAGAACCCGCTCACGGCCATCCGGACCTTTTCCCAGCTGCTCCCCGAGAAGTACCAGGACGAGAGCTTCCGCGAACGCTTCACGAAGATCGTGCCCCAGGAGCTGGGGCGCATCAACCGGATCGTCAACGATCTGCTCCAGCTGGCCAAACCCGGGAGGATCGAGCCCCGGCCCGTGAGCCTGCGCGACCTCCTCGACCAGGCCGTGGAGCTGCACGCCGAGCGTCTGGAGCAGGCCGGGATCACCGTCCAGCGGGAGTTCGACCCCGTCCTCCCCCGGGTGCCGGGGGATCCAGACCTCCTGTACCGCGCCTTCCGGAACCTGATCGCCAACGCGATCGAGGCCATGCCGCAGGGTGGAACCCTCCGCGTGGCCGCCCGGGGGCCGCTCCCGCCGGGGGGCGAGCCGACGGTCCTCGCCGCAGGCCCGGCGGTCGAGGTCGAGGTGGCCGACACCGGCACGGGGATCGCCGAGGGGATCGCCGGCCAGCTCTTCAACCCCTTCTTCACCACCAAGCCCAAAGGCACGGGGCTGGGGTTGGCGGTCACGCATCAGATCGTCGAGGAGCACCACGGGGCCATCCGTGTGTCGAGCGAGCCCGGTCGTGGGAGCCGCTTCATCGTGACGCTCCCCGTCTCGCAGCCCGCCCGGAGCCTCCGGTCATCGGAGGCGGAGGGCTAACAGCATGCAGCAGACCGAACAGGTGGCAGGGGTCGCGCAGGAGCACGAGGCGAGGCCCGTGATCCTGATCGTGGACGACGAGGAGAGCGTCCGGGAGTCGTTCGCCCTGATCCTGAACAACGAGTACACCCTGGAGATGGCGTCCACGGGGTACGAGGCGCTGAAGAGGGTGGAGGCCTCCCCGCCGGCCGCCGTCTTCCTGGACATCCGGATGCCCGGGATCAGCGGGATCGAGACGCTTCGCCGCCTTCGGGAGCTGGACAGCACGATGGAGGTGATCTTCGTCACGGCTGTGGACAGCGTCTCCACAGCCATCGCCGCCATGCGGCTGGGCGCCTTCGACTACCTCATCAAGCCCTTCCACCGCGACGAGGTGATCCTGACGGCCCGCCGGGCCCTGGAGAAGCGCCGTCTGGTGCTCGAGAACCGCGAGTACCAGGAGACCCTCGAGCTGCGGGTGGCGGCACGGACCCGGGAGCTGGAGAAGAAGAACGAGGAGATCCGCCACCTCTACCTGAGCGCGATCGAGATGCTGATCTGCATGCTGGAAGCGAAGAACAAGTACACCGAGGAGCACTCCCGGCGGGTGGCGCAGCACTCCCAGCGCCTGGCCCGTCGCCTCGGGCTCCCCGAGCCGGAGGTGGAGAACGTCCGCCTGACCGGGCTCCTGCATGACATCGGCAAGATCGGCATCCGGGACGAGGTCCTGAACAAGCCCGCCAAGCTCACCCCCGAGGAGTACGCCCACATCAAGTCCCACACCATGTTCGCCGAGCACATCCTCCGGCGGCTCCCGGGCCTGGGGGAGGTGACGCTCGCGGTCAAGCACGACCACGAGCGCTACGATGGCCGCGGCTACCCCGACGGGCTCAGCGGCGAGCAGATCCCCTGGCCCTCCCGCGTGGTCGCCATCGCCGACGCCTACGACGCCATGATCTCGGCCCGCCCCTACCGGGCCCCGCTCCCTCGCGAGGTCGCCCTGCAGGAGCTGCGGGCCAACGCCGGCACCCAGTTCGACCCCTACCTCGCCCAGACCTTCGTCAAGATGATCGAGGAGGAAGGGTAGGCCCTCCTGCCACCCCCTGCCCTGCCCTGCCCGTCGTCTTGACCGCTCCCGGCGGGGTGTGGTCTCCTATCCCCCGGGGCCGGCTGTGATGCACCTCATGCCCAAGATCAAGGTCTGGGTCCTGGTGGGCCCCGGGCAGAAGCTCGGAACCGGGCGCGCCGACCTGCTCCAGGCCATTGACGAGCTCGGCTCGCTCCAGAAGGCCGCAGCCCGCTTCGGGATGTCCTACCGCTATGCCTGGGGGGTGCTGCGGGCCCTCGAGCGGGAGCTGGGCACCCCCCTGGTGGAGCGGGTGCCGGGGGGCCGACGCGGTGGCGGGAGCCGCCTGACGCGCCAGGCGCGGGAGCTGCTCAGCCGCTACCGTCGGTTCCAGGAGGCCCTGCAGCGTCACGGCGCCCGCGAATTCCGCCGGATCTTCGGCGCCGACGGGCGCTGATTTTTTTTGCTGACGACTATGCTCAGTCGAGCATACTCTATCGGGCATGGGCAGGACCGGGCAGGCGGGGGGGCGGGTGAGGGGCCGTCGCCCCGCGCCATTCACGACGGGCCGGGCAACGCTGGCCGCGTGGCTCCTCACGGCCGCGACCGCCGGGATCCCTGCGATCGCCGAGGGCCAGCCGCCCGGCCCGAGCGATGTCATCCTGGCCACGACCACGAGCGTCCAGGACTCGGGGCTCCTCGACCTCCTCGTCCCGGCCTTCGAGCGCGCAACGGGCTACCAGCTCAAGCCCATCGCCGTGGGGACCGGGGAGGCCTTGGGCCTGGGGCGGCGCGGGGAGGCCGACGTGCTCCTCGTCCATGCGCCGGCCGCCGAGCAGGCCTTCCTGGCCCAGGGCTACGGGGCCACCCGGCGCCAAATCATGCACAACGACTTCGTGCTGGTGGGTCCCGCCGCCGATCCCGCCGGCGCCCGCGGGAGCCCATCCCCTGGTGAGGCGCTGGCGAGGATCGCGCGCGCGGGGGCGCCCTTCATCTCCCGCGGCGACGAATCGGGGACCCACAAGCTGGAGCGGACGCTGTGGGAGCAGGTCCGGGTGATCCCCCGCGGGCGCTGGTATATCGAGGCCGGCCAGGGCATGGGGGGCGTGCTCCGGCTGGCCGATGAACGCGACGCCTACACGCTGACCGACCGCGGGACCTACCTGGCGCTGCGGCAAGGGCTCCGCCTCGTCGTGCTGGTGGACGGGCATGCCTCCCTGGTGAACCCGTACAGCGTGATCACGCTGAGCCCGGCTCGCTTCCCCCGGGTGAACCATCCAGGGGGCCAGGCCTTCGCGGCCTTCCTCGCCTCCGCCCAGGCCCAGGCGATCATCCGCGAGTTCGGCCGCGAGCGTTTCGGCCAGCCGCTCTTCGTCCCGGACGTCATCAGGTAGTCACGGAGGAGTCCATGGATCTGCTCTGGAGCGGACTGTTGCAGGCCATCCGGCTCCTGCTGGCGGGCGATCCGGAGGTGCTGGAGATCACCGGGCTCTCCCTGATGGTCTCGGGCGGAGCGACCCTCGTCGCGCTCCTGGTCGGCGTGCCGGCCGGCACCGGCCTCGCCCTCACGCGCTTCCCGGGCCGGAACCTGCTGATCACCCTCGTCAACACCGGGATGGGCCTGCCGCCCGTGGTGGTGGGCCTCTTCGTCACCCTCCTGCTCTGGCGCAGCGGCCCGCTCGGAGCGCTGCGCCTGCTCTTCACGCCCGGCGCCATGGTCCTGGCCCAGCTCCTCATCGCGGCGCCCGTGGTCGCCGGGCTCACGCTGGCCGGGATCCAGGGGCTCCACCCGCAGCTCCGGCTGCAGCTCCTGGCCCTCGGCGCCTCGCCCCTCCAGGCGGTGTGGGTCCTGTTGCGGGAGGCGCGCCTGGCCCTCCTGGCCGCGGTCATGGCAGGATTCGGCGCGGTCATCTCCGAGGTGGGGGCCGTGATGATGGTGGGGGGGAACATCCGGGGGCAGACTCGGGTCCTCACCACGGCCACCGTGCTCGAGGCCCGCATGGGGCACTTCGAGCTCGCCATCGCCCTGGGGGTGATCCTGCTGGCCCTCTCCTTCGGCGTGAACCTGATCCTGACCGCGCTCCAGCAGCGGAGGTAGGCTGGCGTGGAGCCCGTGCTTGTCGAGCTGGCGGGGATCGCGGTCCGCTATGACGGGCGGACGGTGCTCGACATCCCCCACCTCTCCGTGGCGCAGCAGGAGGTCCTGGCGGTGGTCGGCCCGAACGGGGCCGGCAAGAGCACCTTGCTCCAGGTGCTGAGCTTCGTCCGCGTGCCCGACGCCGGCCGCATGCTCTATGCCGGGATGCCGGTGGGACCTCACGACCGGCTCCCGCTGCGCCGACGGACGGCGACCGTCTTCCAGGGGCCCCTCCTCTGCCGGGGGAGCGTGGCCCGTAACGTCGCCCTGGGGCTCAGCTTTCGCGGCGTCCCCGAGCCCGAGCGGCACCGGCGGGTCATGCGCTGGCTCGATCGCCTGGGCATCGGCCACCTGGCCCGCCGCCCGGCCCGGGAGCTCTCCGGCGGAGAGGCCCAGCGGGTCGCCCTCGCGCGGGCCTTCGTCCTGGAGCCCGAGCTCCTGCTGCTCGACGAGCCGTTCGCCGCTCTGGACCCCCCGACCCGCGACACCCTTCTGATGGATCTCCGGGCGATCCTCACCCAGGCCGGCACCACCACCGTCTTCGTGACCCACGACCGGGGCGAGGCGCTCATGCTCGGCGACCGCATGGCCGTCCTGATGGGCGGCCGCGTCGAACAGTGCGACCGCCCCCAGCAGGTCTTCATGGCCCCGGCCACCGAGCAGGTGGCCACGTTCATGGGGGTCGAGACCATTCTGGAGGGGACGGTCGTCGGGTGTGGCGAAGGGATCTCGGTCTTGGAGGTGAAGGGGATCCGCCTCGCGGCGGCAGGGGAGCATCCGAGCGGCACGCGCGTGCTGGCCTGCCTCCGCCCGGAGGACGTGACCCTGTCGCGAGAGGAAGGAGGGCCGGTCCCGTCCAGCGCCGGGAACCGGGTGCGGGGACAGGTGGTCCAGCTCCTCCCCTCCGGGCTGCAGTATCGCGTCGTGGTGGAGTGCGGGGTTTCGTTGAGCGCCCTGGTCACCCGGGCGTCGCATCAGGAACTCGGGTTGAGGGTGGGCATGCAGGTGCTGGCCACGTTCAAGGCCTCAGCGCTCCACCTCATCTCGCGCCCCCGCTGAGGGGGACGGGCCGGGGGCGATCTGCGGGCCGACGATCACGAACGACCGCAGGCGCTCGAACTTTTTACCCTTGATTCCGGGGACCGCCAGGAGGTCGTCCGGCGTGGCAAACCCCTGCCTGGCCTCGCGGGCCTGCACGATCCGCCGGGCGAGCGCGGGCCCGATCCCGGGCAGGAGTTCGAGCTCCTCCGCGCTGGCCCGGTTCAGATCCAGCGGACGGCCGAGCAGCAGCCGCGTCTCCGGGGACATGGCGCGCAGGGTGACCCGTCCGGCCGGACCCAGCTCCACCTGCGCCGCGTCGCCCACGCGCCTGGCGAGCTCCTCGGCCCCCAGCCCCCGTGAGGGGAGTTGGGCCTCCGCCAGCAGCTCACCGAGCGTCATCTCCTCAGCCCGCTCCACCACCAGGGGGCCGCCCGGGACGCCCTCGAGCTCGACCGCCACGCGTTGCGGCCGTGGCTGCCACGCGGGGGCCTCGGAGGCCGGCTCCCCGCCCCAGGGGGCCACGTAGCCCGCCAGCAGGGCCAGCCCCAGAAGGCATGCCCCGGCCGGGGCTCGGCTGACGGGCGCGCCCCGGCTAGCGGGCATCCCTCCCCTCTTCCCGCCGCCGCTCCTCCTTGAGGAGCTTGTACTCGATGCTGTCGATCAGGGCCTGCGAGCTCGCGTGCAGGATGTTCTCCGAGACGCCAACCGTCCCCCAGTTCTCGTGCTTGTCCCCGGACTCGATGAGCACCCGGACCACCGCCGCCGTGCCCCGGGTCGGGGTGAGCACGCGGACCTTGTAGTCCAGCAGGCGCACCTCCTTCAGCTCGGGGTAGAACTTCTCCAGGGCCTTGCGCAGGGCGTTGTCCAGGGCGTGGACCGGCCCGTTGCCCACCGCCGCCGTGTGCTCGACCTTCCCCCCCACCTTTACCTGGATGGTGGCCTCGGCCAGGGCGGGCTCGTCCTCCTTCCGCTTCTCGTCGATGACCCGGAAGCCGACGAGGTTGAAGAACTTCTTGTGCCTCCCCATCGCCTTGCGCATGAGCAGCTCGAAGGAGGCCTCGGCCCCCTCGAACTGGAACCCCTGGTGCTCCAGCTCCTTGAGCTGCTCGAGGATCTCCCGGACCACCGGGTCATCGCCCTTGAGGTCCAGCCCGAAGGCCTGCGCCTTCGCCACGACGTTGGAGACCCCGGAGCGGTCGGAGATGAGGATCCGCTGGCGGTTCCCCACGAGCTCCGGCTGGATGTGCTCGTACGTCTCGGCCCTCCGGGCCACCGCGCTCACGTGGACCCCCCCCTTGTGGGCGAAGGCGCTGTCGCCCACGTAGGGCTGGTGGGTGCTCGGGTGCAGGTTGGCCAGCTCGTACACGAACCGGGAGACCTCCCGCAGCCGGGCCAGCTGCTCGTCCGTCACGCAGTCGATCCCCAGCTTGAGCTTCAGGTTCGGGATGATCGAGCAGAGGTTCGCGTTCCCGCACCGCTCCCCGAACCCGTTGATGGTCCCCTGGACGTGGATCGCCCCCGCCTCCACGGCCACGAGGCTGTTCGCCACCGCACACTCCCCGTCGTTGTGGGTATGGATCCCCAGGGGCGTGCGGACCTGCTGCCGGACCACCTCGATGATCGCGCGGACCTGCGAGGGCAGGCTCCCCCCGTTCGTGTCGCACAGGACGATGCAGTCGGCCCCCCCCGCCTCGGCCGCCTGCAGGGTCTTCATCGCGTACTCGGGGTTGGCCCGGTAGCCGTCGAAGAAGTGCTCGGCGTCGTAGATGACCTCGTTCACCTTCGTCTTGAGATAGCGCACGGAGTCGTGGACGATCTCCAGGTTCTGCTCCAGGGTGATGCGCAGGGCCTCGCGGACATGGAGGTCCCCGCTCTTGCCGAAGATGGTGATGACCTCCGTCTCCGCCTCCACCAGGGCCCGGAAGATGGCGTCGTGCTCCGGGGACATCTTCGCCCGCCGCGTGGACCCGAAGGCCGCGATCCTGGACTGCTTCAGGTGGAGCTTCCGGGCCTCGCGAAAGAAGGCCAGGTCCTTGGGGTTGGAGCCGGGCCACCCGCCCTCGATGTAGTGGATCCCCAGCTCGTCCAGCTTGCGCGCGATCCGCAGCTTGTCCTCCACGGTGAAGGCGATCTCCTCGCCCTGCGTCCCGTCCCGGAGGGTGGTGTCGTAGAGCTTCACCTGCGCCATGGCCCCTCTCCTTTCCCGCTCCTACCGGCCCCGGGCCCGCCGCGCCGGGCGCGGGCGGCGCCGGGCCGGTCCCCGCCCCAGGCCAAAGGCGTCGTGCAGGACCCGGACCGCCAGCTCGGTGTACTTCTCCTCGATCACGCAGGAGATCTTGATCTCCGACGTGCTGATCATCTGGAGGTTCACGTTCTCCCGCGCCAGGACCTCGAACATCTTGGCCGCCACGCCCGAGTGGGTGCGCATGCCCACCCCGACCAAGGAGACCTTGGCGATCCGGTCGTCCCCGATCACGTCGGCGGCGCCCACCTCGGGGGCCACCGACCGGGTGATCTCCATGGCCCGCCGGAAGTCCGACGTGGGGACCGTGAAGGAGATGTCGGTGTTGGCGCCGTCGGGGCTGCTGTTCTGCACGATCATGTCCACGACGATGCCGGCCTCGGCGATGCGGCCGAACAACTTGGCGGCGATCCCCGGCCGGTCCGCCAGGCGGGTCACCGAGATCTTCGCGTCGTTCCGGCTGTAGGTGAGCCCCGAGACGACCACCCGCTCCATGCTGGGTTCCTCCGACACCACCAGCGTCCCCTCCGAGGTGTTGAAGCTGGAGCGGACGTGGATCGGCACCTGGTAGTTCTTCCCGTACTCCACCGATCGGGTCTGCAGCACCTTGGCCCCCAGGCTGGCCAGTTCCAGCATCTCGTCGTAGGTGATGCGGGACAGCTTGCGGGCCCCGGGCACGATGTTGGGATCGGCGGTGTAGACCCCGTCCACGTCGGTGTAGATCTCGCAGACGTCGGCCTTGAGGGCGGCGGCCAGGGCCACCGCCGTGAGGTCGGACCCGCCGCGCCCCAGGGTCGTCACCTCCTCCTCGGCGTTGACGCCCTGGAAGCCGGCCACGATGGCCACGGCCCCCTCGGCCAGGGCGCGGCGCACCCGGTCCGCCTCCACGCCCAGGATGCGGGCGCGGGTGTGGGCGCCATCCGTGACGATGCCCACCTGTCCGCCGGTGAAGGACCGCGCGGGCTGCCCCAGCGCCTGGATCGCCAGCGACAGGAGCCCGATGGAGACCTGCTCCCCCGTGGCCACGATCACGTCCAGCTCCCGCTCGTCGGGGGTGTCGGCGACCTGGTGCGCCAGCCCGATGAGCCGGTCCGTCTCGCCGGCCATGGCCGAGACCACCACCGCCACGTCGTGCCCGGCGCGGCGCGTCTCCACCACGCGGCGGGCCACGTTCTTGATCCGGGGCACGTCGCCCACCGACGTGCCACCGAA
>JACPFL010000162.1 GCA_016183025.1 Deltaproteobacteria bacterium
CGGAAGCTGGCCGACCACATCCGGAAGACGAGCTGGCGGACGGCGCTGGGGCCGATCGAGTTCGACCGCAAGGGGGACGTGAAGGTGTCGCCCTACGTGGTCTGGCAGGTCAAGAACGGGAAGTTCGTCGAGCTGCCCTGAGGGGGCGGCCACCGGCGGCCGCGGGGAGGGAAGGGAGTGATCTCTTCCCTCTTTTTTTGAGGGCCCGGCCGGGCAGGCTCACCAGGAGGCGCGATGTTGTTGCAGCAGCTCATCAACGGACTGACCCTGGGGAGCGTGTATGCCCTGATCGCCCTGGGCTACACCATGGTGTACGGGATCATCGAGCTGATCAACTTCGCCCACGGCGAGATCTACATGATCGGGGCCTACATGGGGATCGTGGCCCTGGCCGCGGCCGCGGCCCTGGGCCTGAGCGAGGTGAGCGCGGCCCTCACCCTGCTCGGGGTGTTCGGCGCCGCCATGCTCTACTGCGGGGCCTACGGGGTGACCATGGAGCGGGTGGCCTACCGCCCCCTGCGCCAGGCCCCCCGCCTCTCCCCGCTGATCAGCGCGCTGGGGATGTCCATCTTCCTCCAGAACTACGTGATGCTGGCCCAGGGGGCGCGCGACAAGGCGTTCCCGGCTCTGATCGGGGGCGGGTTCGAGGTCGGGCCCGCCCGGGTCACCGCCATCCAGCTCTTCATCATGGCCACGTCCCTGTTGCTCATGTTCCTCCTGCACACCTTCGTCAGGCGCACCCGCCTGGGCAAGGCCATGCGGGCCACGGCCCAGGACCGGCGGATGGCGGCCCTGGTGGGGATCAACGTGGACCAGATCATCTCGGTCACGTTCCTCATCGGCTCGCTCCTGGCCGGCGCGGCCGGGGTGATGGTCGCCCTGTACTACGGCCTGGTGAACTTCTTCATCGGGTACGTGGCCGGGATCAAGGCGTTCACCGCCGCCGTGCTGGGCGGGATCGGGAACATCCCCGGGGCCATGCTGGGGGGGCTGCTCCTGGGCCTGATCGAGAGCTTCGGGGCCGGCTACATCTCGGCGGAGTACAAGGACGTGTTCGCCTTCGCCATCCTGGTGCTCGTCCTGATCTTCCGTCCCGCGGGCCTGCTCGGCGAGCAGGTGCCGCAGCGGGCGTAGGATGTCCCGGGCGCTCCGGCCGCTGGCCTACGGGGTGTGGGCCGCGCTGCTGGCGCTGCCGTTGATGGGCCCGCTGCGCGCGGCCCTGTTGGGAGGGGTCGTCCTCGTGATGACCCTGGCTTTCCTGGGCGCCCGGGCGCTGTCCCGCAGGCCCCTGGGCAGCGCCCTGCGCCAGCAGGCGGCCGGGCTCGGGAGGGCCATCCGGCAGCAGGCCGCGGCCATCCCCCGGCCGTTGCTGGCCGGGCTTGTCGGGGCCGGGCTGCTGCTCTTCCCCCACGTCGCCAGCCGCTATCACATCGACGTGGCGACCCTGGTCGGGATCTACGTCGTGCTGGCCCTGGGGCTGAACGTCGTGGTGGGGCTGGCCGGGCTCCTGGACCTGGGGTATGTGGCCTTCTACGCGGTGGGCGCGTACGCCTTCGCCATCCTGGGCACCCGGGCCGAGGTCTCCTTCTGGGCCGCCCTCCCCATCGGGGCCATCCTCGCCGCCATCTTCGGCATCCTCCTGGGCATCCCCGTGCTCCGCCTCCGGGGGGACTACCTCGCCATCGTCACCCTGGGCTTCGGGGAGATGATCCGGATCACCCTGAACAACTGGGACGCTTTTACAAACGGCCCGAACGGCATCCTCAACATCCCCCGCCCCTCGGTGCTGGGCTTCGCCTTGCGTGACCCCATGTACCACTACTACCTGATTCTGGGCCTCGGCCTGTTCACCGTCTGGGTGATCGGGCGCCTGAACAACTCCTGGGTGGGGCGGGCCTGGATCGCCATGCGGGAGGACGAGCTGGCGGCGGAGGCCATGGGGATCAACGTCATGCGGATGAAGCTCCTGGCCTTCGCCATGGGGGCGACCTGGGCCGGGTTCGCCGGCGTCTTCTTCGCCAGCAAGCAGACCTTCATCTCCCCCGAGAGCTTCACCTTCTTCGAGTCCGTCATCATCCTGTCCATGGTGGTCTTCGGCGGCATGGGGAGCATCCCCGGGGTGATCCTGGGGGCGGCGATCCTGGTGATCCTCCCGGAGGTGATGCGGGAGTTCGCCTTCTACCGGATGCTGCTCTTCGGGGGGGCGATGGTGCTCATGATGGTGTTGCGGCCCCAGGGGCTCCTGCCCAACCCCCGACGCAAGGTGGAGCTGCACCCCGGCGAGGAGCGGCTCGGTGCCGCTGCTTGACGTCCGCGGGGTTTCGAAGTCCTTCGGCGGCCTGCGGGCCGTGGACGCGGTGGACCTCCGGGTGGACCGGGGGGAGATCGTCAGCCTCATCGGGCCGAACGGCGCCGGCAAGACGACGCTCTTCAACTGCATCACCGGGCTCTACGCCCCGAATCTCGGGACGATCGTCTTCGGGGAAGGGGAGAGCCTGGTCCGGCTTCGCCCCAGCGAGATCACGGCCCGGGGGGTGGCCCGCACCTTTCAGGGGATCCGCCTGTTCGCGGAGATGACGGCCCTGGAGAACGTGATGGTGGGCGCCCACTGCCGCTTGCGCTCGGGACTCTGGGGGGCCATCCTGCGCACCCGGACGACCCGGCGGGAGGAGCGCGAGGTGGCCAGGCGGGCCCTGGACCTGCTCGGGTTCGTCGGGCTCGCCGAGGCCGCCCACACGTGGGCGAAGAACCTGGCCTACGGGGACCAGCGTCGCCTCGAAGTCGCCCGCGCCCTGGCCACCGAGCCCCAGCTGCTCCTCCTCGACGAGCCGGCCGCGGGTATGAACCCCCAGGAGGTCCGCGGGCTCATGGCGCTGATCGAGAAGATCCGCGAGCGCGGGGTCACGGTCCTGCTGATCGAGCACCACATGCGGGTGGTGATGGGGATCTCCGACCGAGTGGTGGTGCTCGACCACGGGGTCAAGATCGCCGAGGGGCCGCCCTTGGAAGTCCAGCGGGACCCGCGGGTCATCGAGGCCTACCTGGGGCGCGACATCCGCCTCGGGGCCTGAGCCCTGGGTGCGCGCGGACGAACGCGGGACCATGCTGCGCCTCGAGGACGTCCACACTTACTACGGTAACATCCATGCCCTGCGCGGGGTCTCCCTGGAGGTGGAGGAGGGGGAGATCGTCTGTTTGATCGGCGCGAACGGGGCGGGGAAGTCCACCACCCTGATGACCATCTCCGGCGTGCTGCGCCCCGCCCGCGGACGGGTCCTGTTCGGGGACGAGGAGATCCAGGAGGTCCGGCCCGATGCCATCGTGGCGCGGGGGATCTGCCAGGTGCCGGAGGGGCGCCGGATCTTCCCCCGGCTCACCGTGCGCGAGAACCTCGAGATGGGCGCCTTCCTCCGGCACGACCACCGGGCGGTGGAGGCGGGCCTGGAGCGCGTCTTCACGCTGTTCCCGGTCCTCCGCGAGCGGGTCTCGCAGCTCGGGGGGACCCTGAGCGGGGGCGAGCAGCAGATGCTGGCCATCGCCCGGGCGCTGATGGCCTCGCCGCGCCTGCTCCTGCTGGACGAGCCCTCCCTGGGCCTCGCCCCGTTGATGGTCCAGCAGATCTACGCGATCATCCGGGAAATCAACGCGGCCGGCACCACGATCTTCCTGGTCGAGCAGAACGCCCACATGGCCCTGCGCGTGGCCCGGCGCGGGTACGTCATGGAGACGGGGCAGGTCGTGCTGGCCGACCGCGCCCCGGCGCTGCTCGAGAACGAGATGGTGCGAAAGGTCTACCTGGGGGAGGTATAGCTATGGATGCGATGGACTGGGCAGTGCTCGTGCTGCGGATCGCGCTGGGCGTGGTCTTCGTCGCCCACGGCTACCCGAAGCTCTTCACGTTCGGCCCCCGGAAGACGGGTGAGATGTTCGGGAGGATGGGGCTCCCGGCCCCCACGCTCTCGGCGCTGCTCTCGGGGCTGGCCGAGTTCGTCGGCGGGCTCTGCCTGATCATTGGCCTGCTCACGCCACTGGCGGCCATTGTGCTGGCCGTGAACACGGCCGTGGCCCTGCACGTCTCCCGGACCCGCCTGAACAAGCCGTTCCTGACCTCCGACCGGCCGGGGTGGGACTTCGACCTGACGCTCGTCGGCATGGCCGTGACGCTGATCCTGGTGGGCGGCGGCCGGCTCGCCGTAGACCGCCTGCTCGGGTTCTTCTGAAAGCTCACCGGGTGGTCGTCCCTCGCTGTGGTCCGGCCGAGGCAGGGGAGATTCAGATTACTCGTCGACCAGCGCGATGACGCGGGCGGGGGCTGACTCCGTCTTCCACTTCGCCGGGAGCGCGATCATCTTGACCCTCGAGGGGATCTGGTCGAGATTGGTCAGGTTCTCGATCTGATAGATGATCCTGGGCAGGATCGTGCGGTGCACGCGCATCCCGCTCGTCAGGATCTCCTCGGCCTTCTCGTAATCCGTCCCTTTCTCTTCCTGGGCGAAGTCGAACCCAAGGACAGACGGCTTTCGGGCCACCAGCCATTCCGCGGCCGCTCTCGTCAGACACGGCGACTCGTCCCACCACTTCGGGTCGGTCGTGCTATGCCCCTTCGGCCAGTCCGTCCGCAGAAAGAGGATGGCGCCGGGTTGAATCGTGATCCCCTGCTGCGCCAGCGCCCGTGCGGCCTGGTCGAGGTCTTCAGGGGTGATGCGCGCGTTGGGCATCCCCTTGAACGTGAGATCGAGCACGATGGCTTCGCCGACCATCGCGTCGAGCGGGAGCTGCTCGACAGACGGTTTCTCCCTGAAGAAGTGGTGAGGGGAGTCGATGTGGGTGCCTGCGTGGACGGTCATCTCCACCATGTTGGAGACGAAGCCCTTCTCGTCCCAGTTGACGATCGGCCTCAGCTTGAAGTAGGACTCCTCCTTCGCGAACGGAGCGGAGTCACACTCCTCGACGGTCATACTGAGGTCGACGATCCGCATCGCTCCCAAACCTCCAGTCCTAGATCCGGAACTCGTCCAGGGTGGCGGGGGCGAAGAGCTGCTCGGGTTTCAGGGGCGCGGGCATGAGCCCCTGCTCGACCATGTACTGGACCAGGGTCTCCAGGGCCTTCCGGTTTCCCTCCACCCCGTAGGGCCACCACGTCCCGCCGCTCAGGACCCTGAGCTCCTCCGCCTCGGCGACCATCCAGGGGAGCATGTAGCGCACGGCGTCGGTGTCGGTCAGCCGGGCCTCGGCCGCGGCCTTGGCGCGCACGAACGCCTTGTACAGGCTCATGGCCACCCACGGGTGGGCCTCGTAGACGTCCTGCCGGAGCACGACGGTGTGCATGATCGGGAAGAGGCCGGTCTTCCGGTAGTAGTCCAGCTCGGCCGCCTGGTAATCAGGGAAGAGCCGGCGGACCTTCGGCGAGCGCCGCGCCACGGGGGAGGGGAGCTTCACGCTGACCAGGGCGTCGAGCTCCCCCTGTTCGAGCATCCCCGACAGGGTCTTGCCCGCCGGGATGGAGTCAAGGCGGACCCCGGGTGGCAGGCTGAACCTGATCTTCTCCTCCGGGGCCGGCGTCTCCAGCCCCCCGATGAGCCAGCGGATCTGCCCGGGCCCCACCCCGTACTCGTGCTGGAGCAGCCCCCGCACCCAGACCGCGGCCGTCATCGCGTACTCGGGGAGCCCCACGCGCTTGCCGGCCAGGTCCTGCGGCGCCTTGATGCCGGAGTCCTCGTGGATGAAGACCGCCGAGTGGCGGAAGACCCGGGAGGGGAAGACCGGGATGGCCATGAAGCGGTCCTCGCCCCGGCCGCGGGTGATCAGGTACGAGGCGAACGACATCTCGGAGGCGTCCCACTCGCCGCGCTCGAGCATGCGCCGGAAGATGACCGGGGGGTCCAGCGCCACGTACTGGAGGTCGATCCCCTCCGGCACGACCGCGCCATCCTGCAAGGCCCAGGTCCGGTCGTAGTCGCCGCACGCCAGCGTCAGGCGCAATCCCATCGGTCGGCTCCTCGCAGGTGCAGGGCAGGGCCGGGCGGTGACGCTCCCGCTAGCACGGGAGCTTTCCGTGGCGCTTGAGGTCGTCAGCCAGCTCGTCGAGCTTCAGGGCCCGGAGCTTGGCCTCGGTGGGGACCGTCGTCTGGGGGTCCCAGCCGTTGAGCCGGTAGAAGTCGTCGAGCATCTCCTCCAGGTGAACCGTCTGCCCCTGGCATGGCCCCTCCGGGAGGGCCTCCTTCAGCAGGCGCTTCGGCAGGATGTCGTCCTTCCGCCCGAGCCCCTCGCGGACGTTGAAGCAGCGCTCCACGTTCATGGTCCGCTCGCCGATCTCCCGGAGCTTCTCCTCGGTGTAGTCGAGCCCGGTGGCCAGGGAGAGGGCCTTGGCCATGTTGGGGAGCTGGTAGGCCTCGGTCGGCTTCAGGAACGAGCAGGCCGTGAGCGAGTCGATGAGCGAGGACTCGATCCGCAGCTTCTTGACCAGTTCCGCCTTCCCCTTGGTCTCGAAGGGGGTCATGGTCTTGCTGGTCGTCTCGGCGAAGATGGTGTAGCCGCCCCAGTGGTGGCATCCCCCGCGCTCGGAGGTGGCCATGGAGAGCCCCTCGCCCTGGACGCCCCGCGGGTCGTACCCGCCCAGCTCCAGGCCCTTGGCGTGGATGGCGAAGGCCTCGGAGCCCTGGCCGATCTGCTCCGACATCCGCTTGACCCCTTCGGCGAGCAGGGCCCCGAACCCCTGCTTGTAGGCGATCATCGGCAGGAGCTTTATGATGGCCTGGTGGTCGCCGAAGCGCAGGGGGATCCCCCCCGTGTCCCGCTCGGTGAGGAGCCCCCGCTCGAAGCACTCCATGGCGAAGGCGATGGAGCAGCCGCTGGACATGGAGTCCAGCCCCAGCTCGTCGCACAGCCGGTCCATGGCGATGATGGAGTCGAGGTCCTGGTTGCCGACGTTGGAGCCCAGGGCGTACAGCGTCTCGTACTCGGGCCCCTCGGAGTGGGCGCCGGCGTAGGCGCCCTCGCCCACCTTCGTCGCCTTGGTGCAGTTGATGGAGCAGGTGAAGCAGGCGGTATCGCGCACGAGGAAGTCGTCGATGAGCAGATCGCCGTCGATGCGGGGGGCGCCGTCGAAGACGGCCGTCTGGAAGTTCCGCGTGGGCAGGATCCCGAAGATGTTGAGCTTCTTCACGTTGCCGGCGGTGCCGTGGGTGATGAAGCGCTGCATCCCCCTGTTGCTCCGCGACTCGGCCTGGAAGCCGGCCATGAGCGCCATGCACCCCTGGGGATCGTGAAGCGGGATCGGCAGGGTGCCGCGCACGGCCACGGCCTTCAGGCCCTTGGCGCCCATGAGCGCGCCCATGCCGGTCCGCCCCGCGGCCCGGTCCTCGGCCATGAGCGAGGCATAGCGGACCCGGTTCTCCCCCCCGGGCCCACAGGCCACCACCCGCACGCTCGCATCCCCGTGCTCCATCCGGAGCGCACGCACCGTGTCACCGACGAGCTTTCCCCAGAGGTGGCGGGCCGGAAGCAGCTCGGCCTTGCCGTTGTGCACCGAGAGGTAGACCGGCTCCGGCGCCGCCCCCTTGAAGATGAGCCCATCGTACCCGGCGAACTTCAGCTCCGCGGCGAAGAACCCCCCGGCCAGGGAGGCGCCGTAGGCCTGGGTGAGGGGGGACTTCCCGAGCGCGATCAGGCGGTTGGCCGTGGGGTAGAAGGTGCCGGTCAGCGGGCCCGTCAGCAGGATCAGCGGCTGCTCGGGGTCGAACGCGTCGACCCCCGGCCTGGCGTGCTCGTAGAGCAGCCGCGCGCCCAGGCCCCGGCCACCGATGTGGAGCTGAGCGTAGCGCTCGGTGATCGGGAGCTCCTGCATCCGCCCCGTTGTGAGGTTTACCTCGAGGATCCTGCCCTGGTAGCCGCCGCGCATCTCTGCCTCCTGCGAGCGAAGGGATTCTGCGCCGTGGGGAAAAATCAAGCCGCACGATAGCACGCGGCCTCCCGGAAGGTCAAGATGCGCGGCGCATCGTGCGCTTGACAGCCCCGGGGGCCCTTTCTATGATGAGCGCCGCGACGGGGGGACTTCCCCGCCAATCCCTGGCCACGGAGGTGCACGTCCATGTCTCGCTTGCGACCGTTTGACTACTTCGAACCGGCCACCCTCCAGGAGGCGATCCAGATCCTGGCCAAGCACGGCGAGGATGCCCGCCCGCTGGCCGGAGGCACGGACCTCCTGGTCCAGATGCGGGACCGGAAGCGCGAGCCCAAGGTCCTGGTCTACCTGCACAAGCTGCAGGAGCTGAAGGCCTTCGGGGAGGACGGCAAGGGGAACTTCCGCATGGGGGCGCTCACGCCCATCCGGGTGTTCGAGACCGACCCGCGCATGAAGGAGCGGTTCCCGGTCCTGTATGACGGGGCGGTCCAGTTCGCCGCGGTCCAGATGCGGAACATGGGGACGATCGGGGGGAACCTCTGCAACGCGGTCCCGTCCGCGGAGATGGCCCCGCCCTTCCTCGTGCTCGACACGAAGGCGGTGATCGTCGGGCCGGACGGGGAGAAGGTCATCCCCCTCGAGCAGCTCTTCGCCGGGCCCTCGAAGAACTCCTTGAAGCCCACCGAGCTCCTGAAGGAGGTGCTGGTGCCGCTGCCCGGGCCGCGCTCGGCCGGGTGCTACATCAAGCTCTCGCCCCGCCGGGCGATGGACATCGCGATCGTCGGGATCGCGGCCAACGTGGCCATGGAGGGGAAGGACGGGGTGTGCAAGGACGTCGCGATCGCGCTGGGCGCCGTCTCCCCCACGCCGAAGCGGGCCAGGCGCGCCGAGGCGCTGCTGCGGGGCAGGCGGCTGGCCGATGACCTGATCGAGCAGGCTGCCCAGCTCTCCGCCGAAGAGTCCTCCCCCATCACGGACATCCGGGGCTCGGCCGAGTACCGACGGGAGATGGTCAAGGTCCTGACCCGGCGGGCGATCAAGCGCTCGCTGGAGCGGATCGGCTAGCGCCCGGCCCCGGGCTGGCTCCCGACCGGCGTCACCCCGACGGCCCTCTGGCCGACTCCGGCTGAGAGGGTCGTCGTCTGTTGGAGGTCAGGCAATGGCGGATGCGCAGACCGTCCTCTCGAAGATCGACCGCGAGGGCGGGATCAAGCTGCTGATGGACTTGGTGGACATCTCGAGCCCGACCGGCAGCGAGGCCGGGATGACGGAGTACCTGCTCGAGCGCTTCCGGGCGATGGGCCTGGAGACGCGCCGGGTGGAGGTCGAGGATACCCGCCACAACGCGGTCGGCACGCTGAGGGGGACGGGCGGGGGCGCGTCCCTCATGTTCAACGCGCACATGGACACCTCGCTCACCGGCATGGACGAGCACGACCTCTCGGTGCTCGGCGAGATGCACCCGGGGTTCCGGCCCCGGGCCTTCCTGGAGGACCACTTCGTCCGCGGGCTCGGCGCCTGGAACATGAAGCACGCCATGGCGGCCTACATCATGGGCGTGGAGGCGCTGCTCAAGGCCGGGCTGCGGCTGAGGGGCGACGTGGTCATCGCCGGGGTGGTGGGGGAGATCGAGAAGACCCCGGTGGAGACGGTGACCCGGCCCTACCGGGGCGCCCTGTACCGCGGGGCGGGGATCGGAACCCGCTACCTGGCCACCCACGGCGTGCGCACGGACTTCGCCATCGTGGGGGAGTTGAACGACCTGCACATCGGCTGCGCCCACCCGGGGTACTGCTGGTTCAAGGTCAGCGTGCTCGGCCACTTCACCCGGACCACGGCCATCGCCCGGGGGGTCAACGCCATCAAGAAGGCGGGCCGGGTGATCGACGCGCTGGACACCTGGGGCCGCGCCTACACGGAGCGGGAGCGGCAGGCATTTGCCAAGCGGTGGAACGACCACCCGTACTACGTCATCAGGCCCAACGTGAACATCGGCGCCATCGAAGGGGGCTGGCCGTACAAGCCCACGTGGTCCACGGCCATCTGCAACCTGTACGTGGACGTCCGGACCCTGCCGGGGCGTGACCCGCTGGAGGTGCAGGAGGAGCTGGAGGCGGTCCTCGCCGAGGTCCGCCGCCAGGACCCCCAGATCACGACAAGAGTCGAGATGTACATGTCCAACCCCGGCGGGCAGCTCGACAACCCGGACTCGTACATCGTGCAGGCCTCCGAGCGGGCGATCGAGCAGGTGCGGGGCCGGAAGCCCGCGCGCGTGCCGGAGGAGTTCGGCAGCTACTGGTGCGACATGATCATCCTGAACCGTCTGGGGATCGAGGCGATCACCGTGGGCCCGGGCAACGAGCGGGAGGCGCGCTTCGACGGCAAGGGCGAGTACGTGGACATCGAGGACCTGGTCGCCGGGGCCAAGGTCTACGCCCTCCTGTGCCTGGACGTCTGCAACCAGGAGCGGGCCGCGGTGAAGCGCCGGGCATGAGCTGCCGCCTCGTCCGGGTTGTTCAGTGGCTCCTGCTGGTGCTCCCGTGGCTGGTCCCCTCCGGGGCCCAGGGGGGGCAGCCGGCGGTGACCCTGCAGGCGGCCTACAGCTCGATCTCCGGCTCCCAGGCTGTGCTCTGGCTGGCCAGGGACGCAGGGCTGCTCGAGAAGCACGGGGTCCGGGCAGACGTGGTCTTCATCAGCAGCGGCTCCAAGCTGACCCTCGCGCTGATGGCTGGTGACGTGACCGTGGCGCAAGTGGGCGGCGCGGCCGTCGTCTCGGCCACGCTCGGCGGGGCGGACCTCGTGCTGATCGCGTCGAACCTGAACACGGTGCCGACCAGCCTCATGGCCGCACCGAGCATCAAGAAGGTGGAGGAGCTCCGGGGCAAGGCCGTGGGCGTAAGCCGCTTCGGCTCCAACCTGGATGTGGCAGCCCGGCTGGCCCTGCGCCGCTTCGGCCTGGAGCCCGACCGCGACGTCGCGATGCTCCAGCTCGGCGGCGTGCAGGAGATCCTCGCAGCCCTGCGCACGGGGCGCGTGCCCGCGGGCTCGCTCTCGTACCCGGACATCGCCCAGGCCCGGAAGCTGGGGTTCCAGGAGCTGGTGGACGTCTCGGCGCTGGGGATCGAGTTCCCCTACACCGCCCTGGCGGCGCGGCGGAGCTTCGTCCGGGACCGGGAGGAAGTAGCCTATCGATTCGTGAAGGGCTATAGTGAGGCGATCTCGGCGTTCAAGACCAACCGGGAGCTGAGCATGCGCGTGATCGGCCGCTACAGCCGGATCAGCGACACGGAGGTCCTGGGGCAGACCGTGGACTTCTACGCGCCCAGGATGGCCAGCGTGCCCTACCCGACTGCCGGCGGGGTCCGGTTCATCCTGGAGCAGCTCGCCCTCAGGAACCCCCGGGCGCGGTCTGCAGACCCGCAGCAGTTCCTGGAGCTCCGGCTGGTGAAGCGCCTGGAAGAGGAAGGCTTCTTCCGGCGCCTGCCCGGCCGGTAGCCGCGATGCCGCCCATCTTCTTCGTCAACTGCCCGAAGTGCGACACGCGCTTCTACGCCGAGAAGGCGATCTGGGACGAGGGCGAGGAGGGGGAGCTCCTCTGCCCGAGCTGCCTGCACCGTTTCCGCCGGCGGGACGGCAAGCGCATCCGGGCGATGTTCTGACGGGCGGCGACGGGCGCTGCGCGCCGAGCAGTTCATCGACCCGAGCTTCATCCGGGAGCTGGACGAGAGCGGCTTCTTCGACGCCCTGCGGCGGCAGATGGAAGCCGGCAAGCCGTAGGGAGCGCCGCTGCCCCCAGGAGGGGGAGGGAGGACCGTGGCAATGGCGAAGGATCTGAGGACGTTCATCGACCAGGTGGTGAAGGAGCGGCCCGACGACCTCTACCGGGTGGAGCGGGAGGTGGACCCCCGGCTCGAGCTGACGGGGGTGATCTCGAAGCTGGAGGACCAGGGGCGGTACCCGGCGGTCCACTTCGAGCGGGTCAAGGGCTCGAAGATCCCCGTGATGTGCAACGTGATGGCCGCCTACGAGCGCCTGGCGCTCTCGCTGGAGACGGACCTGGAGCACATGGTGGAGGAGTACGCGCGGCGGGAGGCCAGCCCCATTCCCATGAAGGAGATCCCGGCGAAGAACGCCCCTGTCCGGGAGGTGATCCTGACCGGGAACGACGCGCAGCTCGCCCTGCTCCCCATCCCGGTGCACAACGAGCTGGACTCCGCCCCCTACATCTCCAGCGGCCTGGCCATCGTGAAGGACCCGGACTCCGGGCAGCAGAACGTGGGGATCTACCGGCATGAGGTCCAGGGTCCCCAGCAGCTCGGCTGCTACTTCGACCCCGCCCACCACGCCTACCACGTCTGGAAGAAGTGGAGCGAGCGGGGGAAGGAGACGGACTGCGCCATCGCGATCGGGCACCACCCGGCCGTGGTCATGGGGTCCGTCTCCCGGCTCCTGGGGATCGGCGGCGAGTTCGAGGTGGCCGGCGGGCTGTGCGGGGAGCCCGTCGAGGTGGTCCGCGGGGAGACTGTGGACCTGCTCGTGCCGGCCTGGGCGGAGATCGTCGTCGAGGGGAAGGTGATCCCCAACGAGGAGCGCTACGAGGGGCCGTTTGGCGAGTGGCCGGGCTACTACAGCGGCGAGGGCCCCAAGCCCTACATGCGGGTCACGGCGATCACGATGCGCAAGGACGCGATCTACCAGGACATCTTCGCGGCCCACGCCGAGCACCGGGTGGCCGGGGGGCTGCCCCGCATGGGCAGCGTCTTCCGCATGGTCAAGGGGGCCTGTCCCAACGTGCGGGCCATCAACATGCCCATGTCCGGGTGCGCCCGCGCGGCCTGCTACATCTCGATCAAGAAGCTCGCGGACGGGGAGCCAAACAAGGCCGGGATGGCGGCGCTCATCACCGAGAACGACCTGAAGCTGATCATCGTGGTGGACGACGACATCAACGTCTTCAACGAGCAGGAGGTCCTCTGGGCCCTGGCGACCCGGTTCGAGGCCGACAGGGACGTGGTGGTCCTCCCCAACACCCTGGGACTCCAGCTCACCCCGACGGCCTACGACTACACGCGGATCGGCCACGGCCGGATGAACACGAAGCTCATCCTGGACGCCACGCGGCCGGCGCCGCCCGCGAAGTTCCCGAAGCGGGCCGTGGTGCCGAAGGAGATCACGGACCAGATCAACCTGGAGCAGTACCTCAAGCGGTACGTGGGCTGAGGACCGATCCCGATGCCCAAGGACCTGCGGAGCTTCCTCGACGACCTCCGGAAGCACGCCCCTGAGGAGCTGGTCACCGTCACCCGGGAGGTGCGCCCGGCGGACTTCGAGGTGAACACGCTCCTGGAGGAGTTCGAGGCGCTGGGGAAGTACCCGCTGCTGCTCCTCGAGCACGTGCGGAGCCTGCAGGGCGAGCCCTGGCCCGGGCGGATGGTCTCCCAGGCCGATCCGGGGACCTTCCGCCGGGCCGCCCTGGCCCTCGGGCTCCCGATGAACGGGACCCGCTGCCAGGAGGTGATCGACCGGCTCTCCGCGGCCATCGAGCGGCCCATCCCGCCGGTGGTCGTGCCCCGCCGCGAGGCGCCGGTCCAGGAGGTCGTGGCCACCGGGGGCGCCGTGGACCTGGCCACACTCCCGCTCCTCATGCACCACGAGAAGGACACCCGGCCGGGGTGGTTCACCCCGATCATGGCCGCGGCGCACCCCGAGAGCGGGCGCTACAACCTCTCGTATCACCGGAACCTGTACAAGGGCCCATCCCGGGTGACCTCCAAGATCTCCTCCCGGCACCTCTACGAGTACCTGCAGCTCGCGGCCGAGCGCGGCCAGAGCGTCCCGGTGGCCATGGTGGTGGGCCATCACCCGGGGTTCTACCTCGCCTCGGCCATGCGGGCGCCGTGGACCGTGGACGAGTACGGAGCCGCGGGCGGCACCCTGGGCGAGCCGCTGCGCGTGGTCCCCTCGGTGAGCTTCGGGGAGCGCCTCCTGGTCCCGGCGGACGCGGAGGTGGTGGTGGAGGGGGAGATCCTCCCCACGGTCAAGGACCTGGAGGGCCCCTTCGGCGAATGGCCCCACTACTATGGCCCGCAGACGAAGCAGCCCGTGATCGAGTGCACGGCGATCACCATGCGGCGGGACGCCATCTTCCAGGCGATCTGGACCTCGCACCACATCATCGAGGACATCAGCCACGCCGCGGCGGTCCACGCCCACCTGAAGACGCGCTTCCCCCGGGTGCTGGCGACCTCGTCTCTCTACCACACCTGGATCATCACGGCGATCGACAAGCAGTCCGAGGGCGAGCCGGAGCGGGTGGGGGCCCTGGCGCTGGGCTACGGCGACCACGTCAAGCTCGTGGTGGTGGTGGACAAGGACATCGACCCGTTCAACCTCCGCCAGGTCTTCTGGGCCATCGCGGTCCGCGCCCAGCCGGACCAGGCGGTGCAGATCCTCCGGCACTTCAAGTCCAATCCGCTGGACCCCTCGACGGTCCGGCCGAACCTGGGCTCGGTCATGATCGTGGACGCCACGGAGCCCGTGGACCGGCCGTTCGAGGAGGTCGTGGCGGTCCCCCAGGCGGTGAAGGCCCGCATCCACAGCCGCCTGGAGGAGTACGTCCCCCGGGATGTCCTGAACCAGGTCCCGACCCGGGACCCCTGGCAGATCTAGCGAGGAGGGCGCTGGATGGCGGTGGCGCAGACTGAGGCGATGTTGGCGGTGGTGGGCAGGCCGCTGCCGCGCGTGGATGGGGCCGTGAAAGTGACGGGCGAGGCCGCCTACGTGGGCGACATGAAGCCGGCCGGGATGCTCATCGGGAAGCTGCTCCGGAGCCCGCACCCCCACGCCCGCATCCTGCACGTGGACGCCTCGCTGGCGCGCCGGGTCCCGGGGGTGAAGTGCATTCTCACCGGCGCGGACGTGCCGCGCAACCGGTTCGGGGCGATCATCCCTGATGAACAGATCCTGGCCCTCGACAAGGTGCGCTACATCGGCGACGCGGTGGCCGCCGTGGCGGCCCTGGACGCGGAGGGGGCCTACGAGGCCCTGGATCTCATCCGGGTCGAGTACGAGGAGCTCCCCGCCGTCTTTGACCCGGCCGAGGCCATGAAGCCCGGGGCCCCACTGATCCACGAGGACAAGCCCGGGAACATCGCCCGCCACGTCCACATCGAGCGGGGGAACGTGGAACAGGGGTTCGCCGAGGCGGA
>JACPFL010000163.1 GCA_016183025.1 Deltaproteobacteria bacterium
CAGACTGGCCAGAAGCGTCATCCCTATGACCGCTCTCAGGCCGTTCATCTTCCACCTCCCTTTCTTGGTTCTACATGGCTCCTCCCTGAGCCTTCTCATGGCTCCTCCGCTCCTGGTCATTTCGGAGCGGCCTTTCCTGTAATTCTTATCCTGAAGACACCTTCGTCACAACCAAAAGACACCACCTCCTTTCCAGCTTTCCAGCCGCCAGAGAAGATCCTGCCTCCCATCTCCGCGCTCTGTGAGGTGCAATGCCCTGGATTTGTGGTCTCTTACCTCCATACCTGGATCGCTGTCAAGGTGAGATTTGTGACCTGCGTCACACTCTGGGCCCGATGCCCCGCGGTGATACGGTCCCGTGCATGCCGGGCACGGAAGCGTTTCCAGGGCCGGGCGCCTGTGACCGCCATCACCGTGGTGGCCCTCTGTCGAAGCCGGGCCCGTGTGGGCTACTCGCCCTGATGATCGTGTGCAAGCCCCAGGTTGTTGCACAGGGGGCCGGGCGGCAGGCCCTGCCGCGCTAGGCCTGCTCGCCGGGCTCACGGGCGGCCCCTCAGGTCGTACACGAACAGCGAGTGGCCGATCCGCGCGACCGGACGGGTCTCCGCCAGCCAGTTCCGGGCCCCCCGGAGCTGCGGGTCCCGCTGGTACAGGAGCCGGAGCCGGCTGTACGCGTGCGCGCTGATGACATAGACCCCCGGCCTGGGCGAGCGCAGATCGTCGACGGTGGGGAGCTCAGCCTGGATGCCGTAGTACTGCGGCGGCGCCGGCCAGGGGTAGGACAGGTACACCTGCCGGATCCCCCGTCCCTCGAGGTAGGGCTTCAGCCGGTTGAGGTCTTCCCCCCAGTCCACGTTGGAGTCGTCCAGGGACTCCACCCCGCGCTCCGGCCCCCCCGCGAGCTGGTTGAAGTAGGGCAGGTAATCGGGCGCGATGCGGAGCGCCTCGCTGGCGTGCCAGGCGAGGAGCGCCAGCACGACGGCCGTGCCAAGCCACCGGCGGGGGCCGGCGGGCCGCAGCGCCCAGGCCGCGCCTGCGAGCACGTAGAGGAACGGGTACACGGGGAGCAGGTAGCGGAGCCCCAGGTTGGGGGCCCGCCAGCAGACCACGAGGAGGAGGATCAGGGGGGGCAGCGCGAGGGGCAGGGCGGCCAGGCGGGCGGGCCGGTGCCGCCAGAGGGCGAGGGCGCCGGCGGTGACCAGCAGCAGGGCCGGGACCGGCGTCTTGAGGACGAAGGCGACCAACGGGTAGTACCACCAGCCAAAGGGGCGGTAGCTGCCCAGCAGGAAGATCTCGAAGTGCGGATTGATCAGCTTGGACTGGGACCAGAGGAAGCCCCGCCAGATCACCCAGGGGTCGCGCGGGAAGAGGTAGGTCGCATACAGGAGGCCGAGCGCGAGCTCGAGGACGACGGCCGTCATGGCCAGGACGCGTCGCCACGGGAGCTGCTGCCAGGCGTGGAGGTCGTCGGTGCCCGTGGCGGGGAGGGCCCGGGCGAGGGCCGCCAGCGCGGGGGCGACCAGCAGCCACACGGCCCCGGCGAACTTGGTCGCCAGGAGCAGGCCCGCGGCCAGGCCGGTCAGGACGAGCCGGCCCCCCGAGGGGCGCTGGAACACCCGCCACCAGGCCCAGGTGGCGGCGAAGAAGAACAGGGCGATGCCGAGGTCCATGGTCACCAGGCGGGCATGGGCAAGGAGATTGGGCTCGAAGGCGTAGAGGCCCAGGGCGACGAGCCCGCCGGGGCGCCCCCAGAGTGCGGCGGCCCAGGCGTAGACGAGCCAGGCGAGGGTTCCGGAGAGCAGCGTGATGGGCAGGCGAGCCCAGAAGAGGATGCGGTCGGCATCCTGGGTGAACAGGAACTGTTGTCCCCACTGCCATTGGACCTGATCGGGGTGGCCCGGGGGAAGCGGCGGGGGCTTGAGCGGCAGGAAGAGCAGGGGGACGGCGGCCAGTAGCTTGATCAAGGGGGGGTGCTCGGGGTTCAGGCGGAACTCGCCCGTGGTCAGGTAGGCGTAGCCCGCCGGGATGTGGGCCACCTCATCGCCGGTGACGGTCTTCTGGCGCAGGCTCAAGATGGGCTGGAGCACGCTGAGGGCGAGCAGCCCCACGACAGCCCCGTAGTGTAGGACGTCCCGTGCGATCCTGGGAGCCATCGTGTGAACCAGCCGTGTTAGCGCGCTGGCGAGCTTGCGCAGCTCGGTCAGGTCCTGGCGGTTGACGAAGACCCAGTTATCATCGTAGACAAAGCCCCGTTGATGATCGGGAGCCAGGCGAGGATCGCTATTGAGCAGGGCAGTGACATTAAGAGTCCAGCGCCGTGTGCCTGAGTGGGTTCTCCACCGTCAACCCCTCGGCCTGGGCGGCGGTGAGGAGGGTGTCATCGCTGGAGACGAACGTCATCAAGGCACCCTGCTCATCCAGACCTCTCCTCAAGGCCAGCCCGGCTGCCAGTTGGACGGCATCGTAGGCTTTCAAGGGATGCCTGGCGCAGAGCAACGCGGCCGAATACACCACATTATAGGGCACAGGGATCAGGTGGTATCGCTCTGTGCAATCGCGATCAAACCGTTCCCAGATCTCCCGCCGGTGTCGCAGGCCGAGCCGTTGGAGCCGTTGGAGGATGCTCAACGCGGCGGCAACCTCGGCGAGGGTGATCTCTGCCAAAAAGACGAGCGCTGTGCCATCGACCAACTGGCGGACCCATGTGCTGCCCGCTTCGGTCACGTAGTACTTGACCGCCGCGCTGGAGTCGACAAAGAACGCCATCGCTAGGGTGCGGTGACCCAGTCAGAATGAAGACGCCAGGCCCGACTGCGCAGAATGATTTCAGAAAGGGGCGGATCCAGATGGAGGCTGCGCAGCTCGTCCAGGATCTTGTGTTGGTCTTCAGGTGTTTGCCGGGCATTGTAGGCCGCGGCCCGCCGGCGCATCTCGGGGGTAGGCTCGGCCAGTAATCCGGCGCGTCCGAGTGCCGCCAGCAGCCGTCTCGGGTCCGAAGGCGTGGAGGCTCGTTTCGGCTGCGTAGGGGCGTGGGCCCTGTGGCCTCGACCGGCTTCGATGAGGGCCTGCACCTCCTCGGCGGCGAACAGAGTCCGTCGCCCGATCTTGATGGGAGCCAGGGTGCCAGCCCGCACCAACCGGAAGATCGTGGACGGGCTCACCCGTAGCCGTTCACAGGTTTCCTTGACAGTGAGAAGTGCTTTCACTTTAGCCATCCGGCACCTCCTAAATCGATCCCCCAATCGATCATCGTGCTTGTGTCATATTATTTCATGAACCATCATGAGCTGTCAATCTCCCTAATACGCTCCGCTCCGACCAGAGGCGGCATCCCGGCGGACCTGTCCGGCCAGGCTCGTCCCGGTCGCCACTGCCTCCGCATCCTCCAACTCCTGCACGATCAGCGTATCTCCCTCCACCAGGCTGTCGCGCTTGACCCGGGGCCCGTGTTTTGCCATGCTCCCGGCCCGTGATACGAGCTTCCCTGCTTGTCGGACTGATCACGCTGCTCGCCTGGACACCGATTGTCCCAGGCGACTTCGTGTACGACGATTTCGGCCTCCTCGATCGGCCGGACCTGGCGGATCTTCGCAGGTTGGCCAGTGCCCCGTATTGGGCCTCGCCATCTCTTGGTCAGCATTATCGGCCGATCCCCTTGCTGAGCTTCGGCCTGACCTGGCGTGCGGTCGGCCCTCGACCGTGGGTGTTCCGGCTCACCGACGTCCTCTTGCACGCGGGCGTTGCCAGCCTCCTGGTCATGTGGCTCATCCGCTTGGGCTGGTCGGTCCTCGGGGCTGGTGTGACTGGACTTTTGTGGGCGCTTCATCCAGCCCACGTGGAGACCATTGCCTCCAGTGCCAACCGCCCATGGCCGCCTTCAGTCTGGCGGCGTGGCTGGCCGCCGCTGCCCGGTGGTGGACGCTCGTCGTGGGACTGAGTGCTCTGGCCGTGCTGAGCAAGGAGACCGCCGTTGTGTTGATCGGGCTCATCCCCCTGACCGTGCTGATCCGGCCGGCATGGCCCTGGCGCCGCGCCGTGGTCGCGGTCGGCCTCGGGTTGGCCATCGCCTGGATCCTGCGGGCGCTTGTCCTTGGGCCGATCGTCAGTCCTGGGGGCCTGAATGCCTCCCGAAATCCGCTGGTCGATGCCGAACTCCTCGGACGGGCCATCGGGGCGACGACCGTGCTGCGGCTGGCTGGTCAACACCTTTTCTGGCCCGTCAACCTCGCGCCCGACTACTCCCCCCACGCGGTCCCCGTCGGCACCGTTCACGACATCGTGCTCGTGGGGCTCGGTCTTCTGGCCATCGGGTTCTGGGCCTGGCGGAGTCGAGGGCGCGTGGCCATAGCCGTCAGCCTGGTGATCCTGCCGCTCCTGCCTGTCAGCTCGATCGTCGTTCCCATCGGGGCATTCTACGCCGATCGTTGGCTCTACCTCTCCGCCGTCGGCGCGGCGATCCTGGTTGGCGAAGTTCTCGGCACGCTCCGGAGGCCGTTGACCGTCGCGTTCGCCGCCGTTCTGATTGTGCTCGGCGCCATCCAGACATGGGCGACGCTCCCGGCATGGCGGTCCAACACCGCCCTCGCCGCCCGCATGGTGGAAGCGACCCCTCGCAACGGGTACGCGCACTTCTTTCAGGCCACCGCGGCGGCCAAGGAGAAACAGTGGGGCACCGTGGAGCGAGCGCTCCGCGCCGCCTGGCGGGACGTGACTCCGGGGGCTCGCGGGCGGGTGGCCTTCTCCCTGGGCTCCTTCATCTGGCACCGAGACCGGGACCGAGCGCTTCGCTGGTTCCGTCTCGCCAATAGCTACCCTGATGTTCTCCTGGTTGAGGGGTACAGGACCTTCAGCCGTGTCCTGCGAGAGGCTGGCGACGTGAACGGCGCCGCCTGGGCGGCGGAGCAGGCGCGGCAGCTGCAGGCCGTCCTGAACAGTCGTCCCGGACGCGGTCGCTCGTCCCTCACCCCGTGAACCCAGCGCGCCAGCCCGCGGTGCTTGCATGATGTCCCCAGTGTGGTAGCATTGGCTCGTCATGCGGCTTCTGCGTCCCCGGTCCGGTTCTGCCGTCTCCCCGGCGCCTGCTGCCGCCGAGCGGTTCCAGGTGCGCTTCCGCCTGATGGTGGCGATCCCGGTGATCCTCACGGCCCTGTCGGTCGCCTCCGCGGTCTTCGTCATGCAACTGGGGCTGAATGTCATTGCCTCCTACCCGTATCCCTTCACTGCGCTCCTGCAGCGCGAGGTCTCCAGGGAGATCCGCCTGTGGCTTCCGGTCGTGGGGCTGCTCTCGGCGCTGGCCGGGATCCTGCTGGCCATGGGGATCACCCGGCCGATCCGGCACCTGATCGCGCGCACCCAGAAGCTGGCGGGCCGCCAGCGGGCGCCCCGGGCGCGCATCACCGCGCCCGACGAGATCGGGCTCCTCCAGGAGACCTTCACCCAGGCAGTCCTCTCCATGGATCGCTATGTCCAGGACAGCTACATCCTGGACAATCTCCCGGAGGCCGTGATGACGCTGGATGGCCGGGGGCGCCTGCTCGCTCTCAACTCGGTGGCCGAGCACAGCCTCGGCGTCATGGCGGAGGCGGCGGAGGGGCGGGCCTACGAGGAGCTGTTCCCCGAGGGGGTGGAGAACGCGCAGTTCCGGCGGCTGATCCGGGATGCCCTGGGCGGGAAACGGGGGTACGCGGAGGAGCTGGGGCTGCTCACGGCTGAGAAACGGTGGCTGATGGTCGAGGCCGTGGTCACCCCGCTCCCTGACGAGGGCGAGCGATGGCGGGTTCTGGTCATCTGGAAGGATCTGGCGGAAGCGCAGCGGATCCGCGAGCGGATCCGGCAGGCTGACCAGCTCGCCTCCCTGGGATCGCTGGTCGCCGGGCTGGCCCACGAGGTGCGCAACCCCCTGGGCGCGGTGCGCGGACTGGTGGAGCTGCTGGCCGACGAGCGGGAGCCGGAGCGTCGGGCCCTGTACCTGAGCAAGCTCAAGCAGACCGCGGACCGGATCAACACCCTGATGGCCGAGCTGCTGGAGTTCGCCCACCCGACGACGAAGGGGCCCGAGCCCCGGGACATCAACGCCCTGGTCCGGGAGGCGCTGGCCACGGCCCGCATGGCGAGGGGTGACGCGGCTGCGGACGTGCGCGAGCGGCTCGCCCCGGACCTCCCCCAGGTCGCGGTGGACGGCGACCGCCTGGTGCAGGCGTTCGTGAACCTGCTCACGAACGCCTTCGAGGCCGCCTCGCCCGGGGCGTCCGTGGAGGTGGCCACGGCGCTGGCCCCGGATCACGGGGGCCCCCAGGGCTCCGAGCTGCTCGTCACGGTGCACAATACGGGCTCCTTCATCCCCCCCGAGATCCGGCGCCAGATCTTCGTCCCGTTCTTCACGACCAAGCCCCAGGGGACCGGCCTGGGTCTGCCCATCGCCTACCAGATCATCCAGGCCCACGCGGGCACGATCGAGGTGGAGAGCAGTCCGGCGGACGGCACGACGTTCCGGGTGCGCCTCCCCCTGAGCGGCGCCCCGGCTGCGGCCGCCGAGATGCCTCCAGGGAGCATGGCGCATGGCTGACCGGATCCTGATCGTGGACGACGACCCCGACATGCAGTTCGTCCTGGGCGAGGCGCTGCGCCAGGCCGGGTATCAGGTCGAGGCGGCGACCAGCGCGGAGGCGGGGCTGGAGGCCCTGCGGGCGCGGCCCACGGAGCTCGTGATCCTGGACGTGCGCCTGCCGGGGATGAGCGGCCTGGAGGCCGTCCCCCGCGTGAAGGAGCTGGTGCCAGAAGCGCCGATCATCATCATGACCGCCCACGGCCGCCGCGAGCTCGCCCTGGAGGCGATCCAGCGGGGCGCGTATGATTTCTTCGTCAAGCCCTTCAGCCTTCCCGACCTCAAGGTGGTCGTCCAGCGGGCCCTGGAGCGGCGCGCCCTGGAGGGCGAGGTCCGCCAGCTCCGGGAGCGCCTGGGCGAGCGGTATGAATTCGCCCGCATCATCGGCCAGTCGCCGCCGATGCGGGAGGTGATCGGCATGCTCCGGAAGGTGGTCGAGACCGACGCCACGGTCCTGATCACGGGGGAGAGCGGCACCGGCAAGGAGCGGATCGCCGAGGCCATCCATTACAACAGCCGGCGCCGGAGCAAGCCGTTCGTGAAGCTGAACTGCGTGGCCATCCCCGAGGGGCTCCTGGAGTCGGAGCTGTTCGGGCACGAGAAGGGGGCGTTCACGGGGGCCGTGGCCCGCAAGCTGGGGAAGTTCGAGCTGGCCAACGGGGGGACGATCTTCCTGGACGAGATCGGGGACATGAGCCTGGCCACCCAGGCCAAGATCCTGCGCATCCTGCAGGAGAGCGAGTTCGAGCGGGTGGGGGGGACCGCCACCATCAAGATCGACGTCCGGGTCATCGCCGCGACCAACCGGGCCCTGACGCGCGCCATCAAGGAACGGCAGTTCCGGGAGGACCTCTTCTATCGTCTGAACGTCTTCAGCATCACCCTGCCACCCCTGCGGGAGCGGCTGGAGGACCTGCCGGCCCTCGCGGAACTGTTCGTCGCAGAGGCCAACGCCCGCCTGGGGAGAGCGGTCAAGGGGGTGGGCGAGCCGGCCATGGCCCGGCTCATGGGCCACACCTGGCCGGGGAATGTCCGGGAGCTGCAGCACGCGATCGAGCGCGCGATGATCATGTGCGAGGGGGAGTGGATCGGCCCCGAGGATCTGCCGTTCGACGGCGGGACCTCCGAGGTCGCCCGTGGCCTGGGCGTGAACCTGGACGCGCCCCTCGATGTGGTGCTGCAGGAGGTCGAGCGCCAGCTGGTGCTGCAGGCCCTGCAGCGGACCGGCGGGGTCCAGGCGCGGGCGGCGGAGCTGCTCAAGATCACGGAGCGGAGCCTCTGGTACCTGGTGAAGAAGCACCGGATCGAGGTGGAGGCCATCAAGCGGGCGGCGCAGCCCGCCGGCCTGCAGGGAACCTGAGACCGGGGCCGGGCGGGCGCCAGCAGGAGAGCCGGGGGGGATCGCACGGGAGTGCAGGGGGACACACGGAGCTTTTTCCGCCTGTTTCGCCTCCCCCTGGCCCTCGTCATCCTGCTGGCCCCTTTTGACCAGGGGCCGTTTCGCTACGCCCACGTGACGGTCACGGCCCTGGCCGTCCTCACCCTGCTTCTCCTCGCCTGGTGGCGCGGGCCAGCGCCCCTCGATCGCCGGCTCCGCCCCATGGCCCTGGTCACGGGCCTGTTCGTCCTCGCCCTGCTCGCCTCGGTCCTGCTGGCCACCGACCTCTTCCTCTGGCGCTACGGGCTCACCCTGCACGTCACCGGCATCCTGTTCGGCGCCGCGCTGCTGGCCGCGGGCCTGAACAGCGCGGGCTGGGGGTGGGTGCTCGGGGCCGCCGTAGGGGTTGGGGTCCTGCAGAGCGCGTGGGGGCTGATCCAGTCATTCGGGGGCTTCGGGGAGTTCGATGGCCGGGCCTACGGGAGCTTCAGCACCCCGAACCTCTTCGCCGGCTTCGTGGCGTTCCTCCTGGTCTGCCTCCTCGCGCTCTTCACCGCCACCCCGGCCTCCCAACGTGGGCGGAAGCTGGCCCTCGCCGGGCTCCTCAACCTCCACTACGGGGCCCTCGTCGTCTCGGGCTCGCGGGGCGGGTGGGTGGCGCTCCTGGTGGGGGTGGTCGCCCTGGGCCTCCTGTGGCGGCGATCCAGCGGCTCTGGGCTGCTGCCTGCCATCGGGCGTCGTTGGGCCCTCGGGCTCCTGGCCAGTCTGGCGCTGACCACTGTGATCGTGGTCACGGGGCATCAGGGAGTGGGCGCACCGGGCCAGCGCCTGGAGCAGATGGCCAGCCTGGCGCGGCCGGAGTGGATGCTCAAAGGGAGCAGTCAGCAGCCGGGTCCGCCTGCCACGGGCTGGGGGGTGCGACTCCGCATCTGGGAGAGCGCCTGGACGATGATCACGGCCCACCCCCTGGGGGTCGGGCTCATGAACTTCTCGGTCCAGTACCCCCGGTACAAGTACGAGGGGTTTCTCTACGAGCTCCACCACTACGCGCACAACGACTACCTGCAGCTCTGGACCGAGGTGGGGCCGGCCGGGCCGCTCCTGCTCCTGCTGCTCGTGGTCCTGACGGTCCGGGCGGCTCTGCGCCGGCTGGGCGCCGTGAATCCGGGCGATCCCCACGCGATGGGCCTGCCCCTGGTCCTGGCCGGGCTCACAGTGCTCCTGACTCAGAGCCTCGTGGACTTCGGCCTCTACACGACGCCCTACCTCCTGGTCTTCTGGGGGCTGCTCGGCTACCTCTGGTCACGGGTGGTGGAGGCGGGCCGCCCGTTGCCGGATCTGGCGCTTTCGGGGACGCGTTCGGGGCTGGCGCGTCCCCTGGCCTGGGCAGCCGCGGCCCTCTGGGGGCTGTGGGTGCTGGACCCCTATCTGGCCACGATGCTGAGCGAGCGGGGCGCCGGGCTCTACCAGGCTGGTCGCCTTGAGGAGGCTGGCACGCTCTGGCAGGCGGCTGCCGCCATCGACCCCGTCGGGCCGAGCTACCATCACAACCTGGCCCTGGTCCGCTGGCGGATGGGCGCCCTGGACGCGGCGCAGGCACACCTGGAGGCGGCGCTGCGCCGGGCGCCCTACGATGCGGACTCCGCGCTGGCCCTGGCGCGCCTCCAGCTCCAGCGCCTGCTGCGCGGGGAGGCGGGACGGTGGCAGGCAGCCGAAACGGTTCTCAGGCGCGCGCTGACCTGGGACCCGCTGAACCTGCGCCTGCAGGCCGCGCTCAAGGAGCTGGCCGAGCTGGAGGGGCAGGGCGATCGGGCGACGGGTCGGCGGTGAGCCTCCGGCTTCAGGCAGGGCCGGCCGAGCCAGAGGCGCGCACACGGCATGGGGAGCCGGGCAACAGAAAGTGTGGGGCTGGCCTACAGGAATTCGAGCCCAGGAGGCGCCGCCCAGGCGGCAGCCCAGGGGGGGTCCGTGCCGACGAAGATCTGTTAACATATTGGAATCATGGGTAAGTGACGGTCGCTCTCCGCCCATCAGAGTCCCAGCCTGGCCTTGCGCACGCCCCTTGCACTGCCCCCCGGCGACCCAGGGGCTCGCAGATGCCCTGGAAGCGAGGAGGAGGGCACCATGAAGACGATCAGGTGGCTACGGCGGGTTGGGGCAGGGCTGGGGCGCCTGGGGAGCCAGCTCGGCTATACCCTGGTGGAGGTCACGGCCGTGGTCGGGGTGACGGCGACCCTGACCGCGCTGGC
>JACPFL010000167.1 GCA_016183025.1 Deltaproteobacteria bacterium
CGTGAGGGCGACGGGGTGAACTTCCGGGTTCTCAAGAAGCGAGATGTCAGTCACGCGCCGTCTAGCAGGGATGCGGCGGTGTGGTCACGGATCGCCCTGGCGGCATGGGGCGGGACTGAGCAAGGGTCTGGGGGAGGTCAGAAGTAGTTGTCGGACGCGCTCGAGTGGAACAGCTCCTCCGGCGCCACGAAGCGCGGGGCCAGCCCCTGCTCGACGAGGTATCCCGCCACCGCCTCCAGGGCCACCCGATTCCGCGCCACCCCGTACGGCCAGATGTCCTCCCCGAACAGCTCCCGCGCCTCCTCCAGGTCGGCGTGAAGCCAGGGGATCATGACCCGGGATGCCCCGGTGAAGCGCAGGTCCTTCAGACAGCGGGTCTTCGACTCCTCGCACGCGTCGTACAGGCTCTTGGCCACCCAGGGCTCCCGGGCCAGCAGCTCGTTGCGGATGACGAGCGTGTGCATGATGGGGAAGATCCCGGTCCGCAGGTAGTAGTCGCACTCGGCTTCGCGGGGGTTCGGGAACAGGCGCTGGATCCCCGGGACGCGGCCGAAGCAATCTGGCAGGCGTGACCCGAGGTAGGCGTCCAGCTCCCCCCGCTCGAGCATCCCGCTCAGGGTCTGCCCGGGCTTGATGAACTCGACCATGAAGGGCGGGGCCGGGGCGACGTCCATCTCATCCGGCTGCCGGGGCTTGTCGATCCCTCCCTCGAGCCAGTGGATCTTCTCCAGCTTCACGCCGTGATCGTGCTGGAGCATCCCGCGGATCCACACCGCGGCGGTCTGCCGGTACTCGGGCACTCCCACCCGCTTCCCCTCCAGGTCCCGGGGCTCCCGGATCTTCGCATCCTCCCGCACCACGATGAAGCCGTGCCGGAACATCCGGGAGGGGAACACCGGGATGGCCGTGAAGCTCACTTCCCCCTGGCTCTTCAGAATGGCGTAGAAGGTCAGGGCGAACTCCGCGACGTCGAACTCGTGGTGCTTGTAGAACCGGGCGAAGATCTCGGGGCCCGAGGGGATCGGCAGGTAGCGCAGGTCGATCCCCATGGGGCGGACAGCGCCGTCCATGAGCGGGCGGAAGCGGTCGTAGGGACCGCACGCCAGGGTCAGGGGGAGAGGAGCTGCCATACCGCCTCCTGCGCCTCAGCGGAGATGGTCGCGCCCGCATGCGGCCCCGACGGCCCGGGCCGGTCCTCCCCGGGCTCGGCCGGGTACACGCGGACCTTGATGCAGAGGTCGAGGTTCTGGCTCACGGGGTCCAGCCGGTCGAAGCGGAGGGGGAGCAGCGCGTTGAAGAAGACCCCTTTGTCTCGTGCCACCGGGAGCCCCTCGGCCCAGTGCCCGGCGCACGCGGCGATGGCCAGGGCCTCGGGATGGATCGCTTCGGACAGGCGGACCCGGCCCTTGACGCGCTGCCGCTCCGCGGACTCCACCCAGACGAGGTCCCCGTCGCGCAGCCCCTTCCGGCGGCCGTGTCCCGCGTTGATCACCACCTGGTACGTGTTCGGGTCCAGGCGCGCGGCCTCGTCGAGCCAGGGGTTCTGCATGGTGAACGAGTTCGTGTGCAGCACGTCCCGATAGTAGAAGGCGAAGAGGTCATAGGCCGGGTCCGTGACCTCGTGGGAGGCGCACGGGAGCCAGTCGGGGAGCGGCTGGTACGCGGAGGTATCCCAGGTGGCGCCCATCTCCTGCACCACCTTCTGGATCCGCTCCGCGGCGGTCCGCACGAACTCGAAGTACACCGGCACGCGCGCCTTCACGAACGGGCGCCAGTAGACCTCCTCGACCTGCTTCGGCCAGGTCACCACCCCGTGCGCCTTGAACCACGCCAGCCCGCGCTCGGGGCCGAAGCGCTGCTGCAGGATCCGGTCGCAGATCTCCTCCCAGGTGTAGCGCTCCTCGGGGGTCAGCCGGTAGGGGGGCCGCAGCCCGAAGTGGAGGTTCAGCATGGCGTGGGCGTCCGCCCGCATCCCCACCCGATCGGCGAGCTCGAGCAGGACTTCGGTGAACGGGCGGCGCCCGTGCGAGGGCTCCACCACCGGCTGGCGGATCGGATACCCCCAGGTCCCGGGCCCGCCCGGGTGGTTGAAGATGAAGGGCTGGTTGGGCGCGGGGTCCAGGCGCTCCAGGAAGCTCGTATCGGGGAGCACGATGTCGGCCAGCTCCGAGAACTCGGTGAGGAAGAGGTCGAAGGAGACGATGAAGGGGATCTGCTTCAGGGCCGCCACCGCGGTCTCGGCGTTCCCCACGCTCATGACCGCGTTGGCCCCGAAGTTCATCAGGAGCTCCGGGCGGTAATCGATACCCATCCGCGTCCAGATCGCCTCCCGGTCCTCGCAGACCAGCAGCGGTGAGGAGCGCCCCAACGGGTAGAGCTCCTGCAGCCCCAGGGCCCGGGGCCGGCGGACCTCATGGGGCGGGTAGGGCGCGGGCGGGGCCAGCCAGGTCCCGGTGACCATCAGCCCGTCGGGCCCCTCGTGCGGGGTGAAGCGGAGCTGCCCGGTCTCGGAGACCCCGGCGCAGGCCGGGTTGAATCCCAGGGTGCCGCCGGGGACGTCGGCCGCGCCGACCACCTGGTTCAGCAACGAGATGGCCGCGCAGGTGTGGAACGAGTTCCGGTGCCCCTGGGCCCCGCGGAAGAAGATGGCCGAGACCGGGCGGTAGGGGAGCACGTGGCCGTCCAGCACGATGCTGCTCCCGATCCGGGCGGCCTGGCCGAACTCCCGGGCCAGGCGGCGCACCGTCGCAGCCGGGACGGTGGTGATCCGGGCCACCTCTTCAGGCGGGTAGCGCCGGACATGCTCCCGGAGCCGCTGGAAGGCGGGCACGGCCTTGAACCCGTTCACCGTGACGTCCCCCTCAAGGGCGACGTCGCGGAGCTCCGGGTCGTCGTACGGGCACGCCCGCCCGGCCACCGGGTCCCAGACCAGCGGCCGGCCGGTCTCCGCGTCGCGCACGTAGAGGTCGTCGGGGCCGATCAGGTACGGGGCGTTGGTCTTCTCCTTGAGGTAGGGCGCATCGTAGAGTCCCAGCTCCCGGATCGGCACCCACTCGTCCGCCTTGCTGGCCGCGGAGCCGCACATCGGGTCCACCACGACCAGGCGCATCCCGCGCGCTCGCGCGTCGGCGGCCTGCCTCGCCACGGACATCGCCGCGTGCCCCGCGGAGTGCCCCTTGCTCGCCCCGAAGTAGAGCGCGTACTCGCAGAAGGCGAAGTCGGGCACCGAGGACCAGGAGGCGTGGAGGATCCCGTTCAGGGTGTGGGCGCCGTTGCCGCAGTGGATGCCGCCGCCCGCGGGCCAGGCGTTGGGGGACCCGAACGCGCTGAGGAAGATCACCCGCCCCATGACCAGCCCGTCGATGCAGGTAGTGGTCCCCTGGAAGATGAACTTCCGCGGGTCGTCCCGGCGGATCCGGCGCAGCCGCTCGGCGATCTCCTCGAGCGCTTCCTCCCAGGTGATCCGCCGCCACCCGGGGTCCACGCCGATCCCCTTCTCCGGATTCGTGCGGCGCAGGGGGTAGTTCACCCGGTTGGGGTCGTAGAGGACCATGAGGCTGGCCACCCCCTTGGCGCAGAGGCGGCCGCTGCCGATGGGGCTCTCGGGGTTTCCCTCCACCTTGATCGCCACCCCGTTGACCCGGTGGACGCGGATACTGCAGCCGCCGTAGCACATGCTGCAGACCGACGGGATCCAGCGGTCCTCCCATACGGGCTCGGCTGTCGCGGGACGGGCCGCCAAGGCGCCTATCCTCCGGTGTCCCCGGTCAGCACGAAGACTTCGACCAGGGGCGCGCCCCCTCTCCCCGCGACCTGCGTGGGACTCGCGATGGGCGCGGCCAGCGCATCGCCTTCGAGCACCTCGCCGTCCACGGCGACCCGCACGTACGGCTGGAGCCTGCCCTGGTGGGTGAGGAGGTGGTGGAGGAGCGGAGCCCCGTGAGTGCTGCCCAGGGCGGCGAACAGGTCGGCCACCGTCGCGCCGTCAGGCAGGAGATGCTCCGCCTGCCTGGCGCGCAGCAGATCGTGGATCGCTCCGTAGAAGCGTACGCTCACCTGGAGGCTCATCGCTCTGATCGCCAGGGGCGCGTGTCCCGGCAGCCGGGTCCGGTCGCCTGGCCGCCGCACCCCCCGGGGACGCTCGGATCCGAGCACCCTGGTCGGGTTCCCCGGTCGTCGCCTTTTCCCGTAGGGGGCCTGATCAGGATCAGGGCAGCAA
>JACPFL010000160.1 GCA_016183025.1 Deltaproteobacteria bacterium
GATGGAGCCGCTCCCGCACACGATCTCCTGGAACATCACCAGGCGCTGCAACCTTCACTGCGCCCACTGCTATCTCGACGCCGCCTTCCGCGAGGGGCGGCGGGGAGACGAGCTGGACACCGGGGAGTGCCTGCGGGTGATCGACCAGATCACGGCCGTGAACCCGAACGCCCTGCTGATCCTGACGGGGGGCGAGCCGCTCCTCCGACCCGACCTCTTCACGATCGCCGACTACGCGACACGGCAGGGGCTGCTGCCGGTGATCGGCACCAACGGCACCCTGCTCACCCGAGGGCTTGCTCAAAAGATGCTGCGGCATGGCGTGAAGGGGGTGGGCCTCAGCCTCCACGCCCTTCGGCCGGAGGCCCACGACGCCTTCACCGGGGTCCCGGGCTCGTGGGCGCGGGCGGTTCGGGGCGCCGCGATGCCCCGAGACCCCCGGCGCGACTTCATCATCCAGACCTGCTGCGCCTCGTGGAACTACGATGAGATCCCTGCCCTGGCCGACTTCGCCCACGAGCTGGGGGCCAGGGTCTTCAACCTCTACTTCCTCGTCTGCAGCGGCCGGGGCCAGGGGATGACCGACATCAGCGCGGCCCGTCGCGAGGCGATCCTCGGGCGGCTCTTCGAGATCCAGAAGGCGTACGAGGGGCGTCTCCTCGTTGGAGCGAAGTGCGCCCCCCAGTACCAGCGGATCATCTACCAGGCCGACCCCGCCTCGCCCTTTCTCAGGACCTTCTCGGGGGGCTGCCCGGCGGCGATCCATTACTGCCAGATCACCCCGAGGGGGGATGTGACCCCGTGCCCCTACCTCTCGGTCCCTGCCGGCAACGTCCGGGAGACCCCCTTCGCGGAGATCTGGCAGGCAGCCCCGCTCCTCGTGGAGCTGCGCGATCGCGGTCGCCTCCGAGGCCGGTGCGGACGCTGCGAGTTCCGGACCATCTGCAGCGGTTGCCGCGCCAGAGCCTACGCCGAAACCCGAGACTGGTTCGCCGAGGACCCCTCCTGTCCCTACCTGCCCGGCCGCCACGGCCAGGTGCCGATCGGCCTCGACGTGACCAGGACCTTCGGGCTCGAGGCGGAGGGTGAGATGGTCTGGACCGAGTCGGCTCGGGAGCGACTCGCCCGGGTCCCCTCCTTTGCCCGTGGGATGGTCCTCAAGGGGGTGGAGCGCTTCGCCCGGGAGCGCGGGCTGGCGGAGGTCACGCCCGAGGTGATGCAGGAGGCGAGGGCATCTTTCCTCGGCGCGATGAAGTTCCCGCCGGCTCGGTGGACGGTCCGGCCCTGAGATGTGCGGCCGAGGGGGAGGTACAGGGTCGAGGGTGCCCAGCGCCCGAAGGCGAGGAGGGACATGATGAATGCACGGGGACGAACGGTGCTCATGGGCAGAGCCGTGGCTGGGGCGGGGTTCCTGGCACTGCTGGCCTTCGCCCTGCCTGACGCGGCCCCGGCCCAGACAGGCGGGAGGATCACGGGCACGGTGACCTTTGTCGGGACGCTGCCCGAGGATCCACCCCACAAGACGAAAAAAGACCAGGAGGTCTGCGGGGCCACGGTTCCCTCGGAGACCTACCTGATCGGGGCCAACAAGGGGATCAAGAATGTCGTACTCACCGTGGAGGGGCCCCCCGCCCAGCAGACCGCGGCCAAGGCCGTGCTGGACAACAACAAGTGCCACTTCGTCCCTCACGTGCAGGCCGTGGTGGCTGGCACGGAGATCGAGGTCCGCAACAGCGACCCGGTGCTGCACAACACGCACTCCTACCTGGACAAGCGGACCGTGTTCAATCTGGCCCTTCCGCTTCAGGGGCAGAAGATCCGGCGGAAGCTCAGCAAGCCGGGGATCGTCGAGGTGAAGTGCGATGCCCACGATTGGATGCGGGGCTGGATCGTCGTCCGGGAGCACCCCTACTTCGGCGTGAGCGAGGCGAACGGGGCGTACAGGATCGAGAACGTGCCGCCCGGGAAGTATAAGCTCACCGCGTGGCACGAGGCCCTGGGGAGTGTCACCAAGGAGGTGACCGTGCCTGCCGTGGGCACGGTCCAGGTGGACTTCCAGCTCCGGAAGCGATAGCGGGCGGGCTCGGCTCGCCAGCGGCACCGCATCCCATCCGGACCAGAACGAGCAGGACAACTCCCGCCGTCGCCCTACCGGCTTTCGCCAGTTTGTCCGGGGTGTGGCTGAGACCCCCCGTGGCGCTTGACAGATTGCCGGGGGGAACGGGAATGGCCGGCCTCTCATGACAAAAGAGGCTCGTCAGTACGGCGCCAAACAGCGCATGGCTCGGCGCGCCGAACCGGGCGAAAGCAGGATCGCCGAACCGCGCGTCAGTCCGTTGGGGGCTTAAGGTACGGTTAAGCAGATAGCCGCGGCAGCATTGGGGTCCCGACCTCCACACGCTGGCATGAAACTTGTTTAGACGACTTCACGGGCCGGGTTTGGAATCAGCGTGGACCGGCAGGACGGGAGCCATCTGGGTCAAGAAGGAGAGCCGACATGGGGATCACGCGAAGGACGTTCCTGAAGGTGTCGGCGGCAGGCGGGGCGGGGGTCGCCCTGGCCGGCCAGCTCCCCACCGGGCGGTGAAGATCGAGGGGAACTCGGAGCACCCCATCAACCTGGGGCGGCTCTGTCCCAAGGGGCACATCGGCCTGCAGATCCTCTACGACCCCGACCGGATCAAGGGGCCGATGCAGCGGATCGGCAATCGGGGCGAGGGGAAGTGGAGGCAGATCGGCTGGGAGGAGGCCCTGGAGCTCGTGGCGAAGCGCCTGCGGGAGCTCCGCGCGAAGGGGGAGCCCCATCGCCTCGTCGTGATGGGGGGCCGGTACCGGGGCCAGATGCACGGCCTCTTCGCCCGCTTCATGGCGGCCTACGGGACGCCGAATGACGTGGGCCACTCCAGCATCTGCGCCGACGGCACACCCCAGGCCCACTACCTCACCCAGGGCTTCAAGGCGTACGCCGGCTACGACTGGGACCACACGAACTACCTGCTCTGCTTTGGCGGCGGCTTCATCGAGGCCTGGCGTCCCACCACCCGGTTGCTCCGCGCCTTCGGTCACATGCGGCGGGAGCGGCCGATCCGGGCCAGGATCGTCCAGGTGGAGACCCGCTTCTCGGTCACCGCGGCGAAGGCCGACGAGTGGATCCCCATCAATCCCGGGACCGACGCGGCCCTGGCGCTGGGAATCGCCCACGTGATCGTCAAGGAGGATCTCTACGACAAGGTCTTCGTCGCCGAGCACACCTTCGGGTTTGATGACTGGATGGATGAGAAGACCAGAAAGAAGCATATGGGCTTCAAGCGCCTGGTCCTCGACCGGTATCCGCCGAAGGCGGTGGCCGAGATCACGGGGGTCCATGAAGCCACCGTCATCCGCATCGCCCGGGAGTTCGCCACCACGCCCCCGGCCATCGCCGCCGGGGAGCGGGGGGCCAGCATGCAGACGAATGGCGTCTACAACCGGATGGCGATCCACGTCCTCAACGCCCTGGTGGGAAGCCTGGAGGTGCCCGGCGGGGTGATCGTCCAGCACGGCCCCCCCCTCGCCAAGTGGCCCGACCTGGTCCAGGACGAGATCGCGAGGGCGGGGGGGAAGCAGTCCAGGATCGACTACGCCGGGACCAAAAGGTACCCCCTGGCCGGCAAAGTCTACCAGGACCTGCCCGAGCTGATCCTGGGAGAGGGGCCGTATCCCGTGGACACCCTCCTGCTCTACTACACCAACCCTCTCTTCTCCACCCCGGATGTGGGACGGTGGGACAAGGCGATCGCCAAGGTCCCCTTCATCGTGAGCTTCTCCCCCTTTCTGGACGAGACCACCGCGCACGCCGACCTGATCCTCCCCGACCACACCTACCTGGAGCGATGGCAGGACGACGTGATCTACCCGAGCCTGGGCTACCCCGTCATCAGCCTGCGGCAGCCGGTCGTCACGCCGCTGTTCGACACCCGGAGCACGGGAGATGTGGTCATCGCCCTGGCCAAACGGATCGGGGGGAGCGTGGGGCAGTCCTTCCCGTGGAAGGACTACCCGGAGCTGATCAGGGAGAAGGTGAAGGGGCTCCACGATGCCCAGAAGGGGAACATCGTCGCCCCGACCTTCGAGCAGTTCTGGGACGCGTTCAAGCAGAAGGGGTTCTGGGCCAACCCCCCCTACAAGTTCCGCGACTGGGAGCAAGGCTTCAAGACCCCCTCCAAGCGCT
>JACPFL010000176.1:0-1624 GCA_016183025.1 Deltaproteobacteria bacterium
CTGCACCTGCTGCCCGGAGCGCAGGAGCGCGCGGAAGGTGGGGCGCTCCTCCTCGGTGGCCCAGAGCGGCGCTTCCGGCGCGAGGTGGACGTAGATCTCGTTCCCGAAGGGCTCGGTGGCCTCGACGAGGGCTGTGAGCTGGCAGCACGGGGTCATGTCCCCCGCGTCCACTCCTTCGAGGAGCCGCACATCCTGCGGGCGGATGCCCACGACAAGAGGCTCCTGGAGCCACGCCGGTCGTACGGGGCGGAGGGCGGCGGGAAGCGGGGTCGCGATCTCTCCCATGATCAGGGCTGCCCCGTCGCCGAACGGGCCCAGGCGACCCTCGAGAAAGTTCATGGGCGGTTGCCCGATGAACCCGGCGACGAAGAGATCGGCCGGGCGCTCATACAGCGCCAGCGGGCGATCCAGCTGATGGAGGCGCCCCGCGTGCATGACCGCCACCCGGTCGCCCAGGCTCAGCGCCTCGCCCTGGTCGTGGGTGACGTACAGGATCGGGGCCCCCAGCCGCGTGCGGAGCCGCAAGAGCTCGGCCCGCATGTGCAGCCGCAGCTTGGCGTCCAGGCTCGACAGGGGCTCGTCCATCAGGAAGGCCCGGGGGCGACGGACCATGGCGCGGCCCATGGCTACCCGTTGCTGCTGCCCCCCGGAGAGTTCGCCGGGCCGGCGGTCGAGGAGGTCGCCGAGCCCGAGCACGGCCGCCGCCTCACGGACTCGAGTGTCAACCTCCTGGGGGCGCAGGCGCCGCAGTCGCAGCCCGAAGGCCAGGTTCTCGTACACGGTGAGGTGGGGGTAGAGGGCGTAGCTCTGGAAGACCATCGCGACGTCGCGGGCCCGGGGCGGCAGGTCCGTGACAGGCGTCTCGCCGATCGAGATGGTGCCGGCGGTCGGGGTCTCGAGGCCGGCGACCAGCTTGAGCAGGGTGCTCTTGCCGCACCCCGATGGACCGACGAGCGTGACGAACTCCCGGTCTTCGACGCGCAGGGTCACGTCGCGGACCGCGACCGTTCCGTCGGGATACTGCTTCGTCACGCGCTCGAGGGTCAGCGCCGCCATGCATCGCCAGATCGCGCGCCCGCCATCGTCCCTCACGATAGGCCGGCGCCGGCGTGATGTCAAACGCCTGGCGGATCCGTTGAGGGGAAAACGCGCGCGGCCGGACAGAAACGCCATCCTGCGGCGCGGCGTTCCTGGGAATTTCTCGTTGACAACGAACGGCCACCGTGTGGTAGGTTCTGGCCGGTTCAGGAGGTCCGCGAAGGTTGTGCAGGGGAGGGAGTGATGATCGAGTTCACGGGCAGGCCTGCCGAGAGCTTTCAATTCACCGAGATCCTGTATGAGAAGAAGGACTGGGTCGCCCGCATCACGATCAACCGGCCCCATGTCTATAACTGCCTGAACGGTGATGCGGTGGCACAGCTCAGCGACGCGCTCCAGGATGCCTCCTGGGACGACTCGGTGGCGGTCGTCGTGCTGACCGGGGCCGGGGACAAGGCCTTCTGCACGGGCGGCGACGTGAAGGAGTATGCCGAGACCCTGCTGCCGCGTCCGCGGAACTACTGGAAGTGGTTCACCTACTTCGGGCGTGCGCTCGAGCTGCTCCTGAACATGGGCAAACCCACCA
>JACPFL010000176.1:1661-3367 GCA_016183025.1 Deltaproteobacteria bacterium
CCACCATCGCCCGGCTGAACGGGATGGCGGTGGGCGGTGGCAACGAGGTGCACCTGGCCTGCGACCTGTCCATCGCGGCCGACGACGTGCGGATCCGCCAGGTCGGCCCCTCCGTGGGGAGCGTCCCGGCTGCGGGAGGGACGCAGTGGCTTCCCCTGCTGGTCGGGGAGCGCCGGGCCCGGCAGATCCTCATGCTGAACGAGTGGATCCCGGCCCAGAAGGCGCTGGAGTGGGGGCTGGTGAACGAGGTCGTGCCCCGCAAGAACCTGGATGCCGCGGTGGACGAGATGTGCCAGAAGCTCATCCAGAAGTTCCCCGAATGCATGCGCTATACCCGGGAGCAGCTGAACTTCTGGAAGAACCTGGCGTGGGGGATGACCGCCGGGCATGCGCGCGAGTGGCTCACCCTGCACTACGGCGCGCTCGAGCCCTACGAAGGGATGCGTTCCTTTGTGGAGAAGCGTCCCGCGGACTACCTACGCCTGCGCCGGGCGGCGGCCGAGGGGCTCAGCAGCGAGTTCCTGTGGGGGCCGTACCGGCATACCTGTCAGAACTGCGGGGCCAAGGGGCTCCCGGAAGTCTTCACGTACTGCGGCGTCTGCGGGAGCAAGCTCGAGTAGTCCCCCGCGGCATCACCCCGGGACCCCGCCCGCCAGCGGAGGCGCCTGCCATGTTCACCCTGACCCCGCAGCAGCTCGAGGTCCAGCGGCTTGCCCGGGGGTTCGCCGAGAAGGAGGTGGCCCCCATCGCGCGGGCCATCGACGAGGAGGGACGCTTCCCGCTCCCCATCGTGAAGAAGATGGCCGCCGCCGGGTTCCTCGGAGGTCCCATCGGGAAGGAGTACGGCGGCCCCGCCTGGGACTACCTCTCGTGCGCCCTGGTCTACGAGGAGCTGAGCCGCGCCTGCTCCTCGATCCGTGGATTCCTCGCCGTGCACCTCGGGCTCGTCTCGCTCTGCATCCGCGACTGGGGGACAGAGGCCCAGAAGCGCGCGTACCTGCCCAAGCTCACCAGCGGCGAGTGGGTCGGGTGCTACGCGCTGACGGAGCCCAATGCCGGCTCGGACGTGGCGGGCATGGAGACCACCGCCACCCGGGATGGCGACCACTATATCCTGAACGGCACGAAGATCTGGATCACCAACGCGAACCTCGCCCAGCTCGCCCTGGTCTTCGCCACGGTGGACCGGAGCCTGCGCCACCGGGGGATCACCTGCTTCCTGGTGGACCCGTCCACCCCCGGGTTCACCCGCCTGAAGATGCCAGGCAAGGAGCTGGGGCACCGCGCCTCCGACCACGCCCGGATCGAATTCCGGAGCTGCCGGGTGCACCGTGACCAGATGCTGGGCAAGGAGGGGGAGGGGTTCAAGGTCGCCATGGGGGCGCTGGACCACGGCCGTCTCGGGGTGGCCGCCGGCGCGGTGGGCGTCGCGCAGGCCTGCCTGGACGCCTGCGTGAAATTCGGGAACGAGCGGGAGCAGTTCGGCCAGAAGCTCGCCGACTTCCAGATGATCCAGGCGGCGATCGCCGACATGGCCGTGGAGACGGAGGCGGCCCGCCTGCTGACGTACAAGGCCGCGGTGCTCAAGGACCAGGGGGTCCGGACCACCGTGGAGACCTCCATGGCGAAGCTCTTCGCGTCGGAGGTCGCGGCCCGGGCCGCCTCGCAGGCCGTCTTCCTCCACGGGGGGAGGGGCTACACGAACG
>JACPFL010000177.1 GCA_016183025.1 Deltaproteobacteria bacterium
CGGCCTCCCCGCAGCCGCCGCCGACCGTGCCGACGAAGCTCCCGTTGGCGCGAATCGCCATCTTGGCCCCCACCTCCCGAGGGGTGGAGCCCTTCACCTTGACCACCGTGGCCACCGCGACCCGCTCGCCCTCGGCGATGAGCTTGCCGAGTGCCTGATAGACCTCCTTGACCTCCATGCCGCCTCCCTGAATGCCTGCTCAGCCTAGCAGATATTCCCCGCTGTTGGAAGGGCGCGCCGGGGGTGCCTGGCCTACCCGGCTGCCGGCTGAGCAACAGCCTCCCGGTAGGCCTCGATGCTGACCCGAGCGGCGACGGCGCTGGCCAGCCGCCGGAAGGCCTCGGCCTGGGGAGACTCGGGATGGGCCAGCACAAGCGGGAGCCCTATGTCCCCGCCGACGCGGATCTCCGGGTCAATCGGGATCTCCCCCAGGAACGGCACCCCCAGCTTCTCGGCCGTCTGGCGCCCTCCGCCGTAGCTGAAGATGTCCGTGCGCCCACCGCAGTGCGGGCAGATGAAGTAGCTCATGTTCTCCACGATCCCGAGGACCGGCACGCCCACCTTCAGGAACATGGCCAGCCCCTTCTTCGCGTCGAGCAACGCCAGGTCCTGGGGGGTCGTGACAATCACCCCGCCGGCCAGGGGGACCTGCTGGGTCAGGGTGAGCTGGGCGTCGCCGGTGCCCGGAGGGAGGTCGATGATCAGGTAGTCCAGCTCCCCCCAGGCGACGTCCCGGAGGAACTGCTTGACGGCCTGCTGCACCATGGGGCCGCGCCAGATGAGGGGCATGTTGTCGGAGTCCAGCAGGAAGCCGATGGACATGATCTTGATGCCGAAGTTCTCGATGGGAAGGATTTTTTTGGTCTGCGGGTCCGCCGTGGGTCGCCGGCTGACCCCCATCATGAGCGGGATGCTCGGACCGTGGATGTCGGAGTCCATCAGCCCCACCTGCGCGCCGGTCTGGGCCAGGGCGGCCGCGAGGTTCACCGCGACGGTGGACTTCCCCACGCCCCCCTTGCCGCTCGCCACGGCCACCGTGTTCTTGACCCCCGGGATGGCCTCCCGCGGACCCCCCACCCCCTTTTGGCTCGGAACCACGGCGTCCATCCGCACCAGGACGTCCTTGACGCCGGGGATGGCGGCGACCGCCGCCTGCACCGCTTCCTGTAGCTGCCCGCGCACGGGGCAGGCAGGGGTGGTGAGGACGAAGCGGAAGCTGACCCGAGAATCCTCGACCTTCAGGTCCTGGATCATCTTCAGGGAGACCACATCCCGGTGCAGCTCCGGATCCTTGACCTTCCGAAGGGCCTCCAAGACCATCGCCTCGGTGACCTGCGGGCTCACGAGGTGCGCTCCTCTCCGCCGGGATCGTCGTGGAATCCCCGGGATCTACCCCGGGAACCGCGCTAGAGGCCCGGCGCGGTTCATTATAGCGTATTTGCCGGAAGGCGACGGCGTGCCGGGGAGCGCCGCGGGACTTGGGAGCGGGCTCAGATCTCGCGGAAGCGGTTGGTGATGGGGAGGCGCCAGTCCTTGCCAAAGGCCCGGGGCGTGATCTTGATCCCCGGAGGGCCCTGGCGGCGCTTGTACTCGTTGCGGTCCACCAGCCGGATAACCTGGCGCACCGTCTCGGGATCGTGGCCCTGGGCCACGATCTCCTCGAAGCTCATGTCCCGCTCGACGTAGGCCTGCATGATGGGGTCGAGGACCGGGTAGACCGGCAGGGAGTCGGCGTCCCGCTGGTTGGGGCGCAGCTCGGCCGAGGGCTCCTTCGTGAGGACGCTTTTCGGGATGACCTCGCGTCCGGCGCGCCGGTTGCGGTGCTCGGCCAGGCGGTAGACGAGCATCTTCGGGACGTCCTTGATCACCGCGAATCCGCCGGCCATGTCCCCGTACAGGGTGCAGTAGCCGGTGGACATCTCGCTCTTGTTGCCGGTGGTGAGCACGAGCCAGCCGTACTTGTTGGAGAGGGCCATGAGGAAGTTGCCGCGGATCCGGGCCTGGAGGTTCTCCTCGGTCACGTCCTCCTTGAGGCCGGCGAACTCCCGCGACAAGGCGCGCCGGTATGCCTGGAACACGCCCCGGATGGGGAGCGTGAGGCAGCGGATGCCGAGGCTGCGCGCCAGGCGCCGGGCGTCGCGGCGGCTGGAGGGCGAGCTGAACTGAGAGGGCATCAGCACGCCGGCCACGTGCTCGGCCCCGAGGGCGTCCACGGCGATGGCCGCGGTGAGGGAGGAGTCGATCCCCCCCGACAGGCCGATGACGACCTTCTCGAACCCGTTCTTGCGCACGTAGTCCCGCGTCCCCAGGACCAGGGCCTCATAGACCTCCTCGACCGGGTCGAGCACGCGGACCTCCCGCGGCGGCAGGGACGGCCGCGCCGGTTCGGGCAGGTCAGGGAGCACGAGCTTGCGCACCGGCTCGTGGATGGTGTTGGTCTCCTTGCGGCGCCGCGGGTCATGCAGCCGGGTGTTGAAGACCGCCTCCACGTCCAGGTCCGCCAGGATCAGCTCCTGCACGAACTGGCGTCCCTGGGTGAGCAGGCAGCCCTCCTGGTCGAAGATCATCCCGTTTCCGTCGAAGACCAGCTCGTCCTGGGCGCCCACGAGGTTGTTGTAGGCGACGATGGCGGCGCTGTCACGGGCCCGGGTGGCGAGCAGCTCCTCACGGTGGCGCTTCTTGCCGGCATGGTAGGGCGAGGAGGAGATGTTGAGGATCACCTCGGCGCCGCCGGCCAGGGACTGGACCCAGGGCGGGCCGCCCGGGTACCAGATGTCCTCGCAGATGGAGAGGCCGATGGTCGTCCCGCGCAGGACGAAGACCAGGTGCTCGCGCCCGGCGCGGAAGTAGCGGTCCTCGTCGAAGACGCCGTAGTTCGGGAGGTAGTGCTTGTGGTAGCGGCCCGCGATCTCGCCGTCGTGGATGAGGGCGGCCGCGTTGTAGATGTCGTCCTCCCGGTCCACGAACCCCACGATGGCCGTGATCCCCCGGGCCCCCCGGGCGACCTCCTGCAGGGCGTCGAGGTTGGCCTGGCCGAACCGGGGCTTGAGCAGGAGGTCCTCGGGAGGATAGCCGCTGATGCAGAGTTCCGGGAAGGTGACCAGGTCAGCGCCGGCCTGCCGGGCCTCCGCGATGCGGTCGAGGATCAGGCGGACGTTCCCCCGGAAGTCCCCTACCGTGGGGTTGATCTGGGCCATGGCGATCCGCAGCGTCCGCATCGTCCGTCTGTCCGGCTCCTGGCATTATGGCATAGGGCCTGGGCCCTGTCATCCCTCCGGGGAGCCGTCAACCAGCCCGGGTGTCAGCCGCTGCCGAGGGCGGGGACACCTCCGATCCCCCGCCGGCGACCAGGGCCGGACCGCCCGGGTCTGCGAGGGGGTGGGAGATTGGCCACCGTGAGCGGTCCGGCCCGGGGGGTCCCGTCAGGAGTCGAAGTACAGGGCGAACTCGTAGGGGACCGGGCGCAGGCGCACCGGGTCGACCTCGTTTTCCCGCTTCCAGTGCAGCCAGCGCTCGAGCAGGTCCTGCGTGAACACATCGCCCCGGAGCAGGAACTCGTGGTCGTCCTCGAGGGCCTTGAGCGCCTCCGTGAGCGACCCCGGCACCGAGGGGACCTCCGCCAGCTCCTCCGGGCCCAGCGCGTAGATGTCCTTGTCCAGGGGCTGCCCCGGATCGATCTTGTTCTCGATTCCGTCCAGCCCGGCCATGAGCATGGCCGCGAAGGCGAGGTAGCCGTTGCAGGAGGGGTCGGGGAAGCGCACCTCGATCCGCTTGGCCTTGGGCGAGGGCGAGTACATCGGGATCCGGACCCCGGCGCTCCGGTTCCGGCTGGAGTAGGCCAGGTTCACCGGCGCCTCGAACCCCGGCACCAGGCGGCGGTAGGAGTTGGTCGTCGGGGCGACGATGGCGCACAGGGCCGCGGCGTGCTGGAGGATCCCCCCGATGTAGTACAGGGCCAGCTGGGAGAGCCCCCCGTACATCTCCCCGGCGAACAGCGTCTTCCCCTCCTTCCACAGGCTCTGGTGCACGTGCATCCCCGAGCCGTTGTCGCCGAACAGGGGCTTGGGCATGAAGGTGGCCGTCTTGCCGTGGCGGCGGGCGACGTTCTTGACGATGTACTTGTACCACATCAGGCAATCGCCCATGCGGGTCAGCGGGGCGAAGCGCATGTCGATCTCGCACTGCCCTCCGGTGGCGACCTCGTGGTGCTGGGCCTCGATGGGGATCCCGACCTTCATCATGGTCAGGACCATGTCGGTCCGGACGTCCTGCAGGCTGTCCGAGGGCGGCACCGGGAAGTACCCCTCCTTGTAGCGGGGCTTGTAGCCGAGGTTCGGCCGCTCCTCCCGCCCCGTGTTCCAGCGTCCTTCGATGGAGTCCACGAAGTAGTAGGAGCAGTTCTCCCGGGAGTCGAACCGGATGTCGTCGAAGACGAAGAACTCCGCCTCCGGGCCGAAGTACGCCGTGTCGGCGATCCCGGTGGCCCTCAGGTAGGCCTCGGCCTTCTGGGCCACGTTGCGGGGGTCGCGGCTGTACCGCTCCCGGGTGATCGGGTCCACGATGTTGACGATCATGGTCAGGGTGGGCTCGGCGGTGAACGGGTCCATCACCGCCGTGGCCGGGTCGGGGATGACCAGCATGTCACTGGCGTTGATCGCCTGCCACCCGCGGATGCTCGAGCCGTCGAAGCCAAACCCCTCCTCGAAGGACTCCTCCCCGAGCTCGGTGATGGGGACGCTGAAGTGCTGCCAGATGCCGAAGAGGTCCAGGAACTTGAGGTCCAGGATCTTCGCCTGGTTTTCACGGGAGAACTTGAGGACATCCTTGGGCGTCATCGTCGTGCTCCTCCTCTGTGCGGGGCGGATCTGCGTGGCGGCACCCGGCTGGCAGGGATCTGCACCCGTCCTTGGCGGCCAGGCACAGGCGCCAGGCTTCGGGAGCGATCTAGCAAGGGGGCTGCCAAGCCGGGGGCAGGGGCGTTGGGCGGCAATACAAGGGAATTCCGTTCAACCCCGCCGGCCAGGCGTCGGGGTTGACCAGACCCCGATGCCTCTTTTTGGGCAGGGTGATAAGGGTGATGCAGGCGTCGGGCTGCTCGGCCCCGCTCTCTGCCCGGCATGGCCTCACGATACGGGCCTTGTGGCCGTCCGTCAATCGTCGGACGTTGTCGCCCCCGAGCTGGGGGGCGGTCCAGTATAATGCGCGTATGGCCATGGAGGTCATCGCGATCGGCACTGGCACCGCGATCCCCTCGGCCCGACGGGGAGCCCCCTGTCTGCTCGTCCGAGTCGGGGGAGCCCAGGTTCTCTTCGATTGTGGGGCGGGGAGCTTGCGGACCCTGGCCGGATTAGGGGTCAGCCCCCTGGCCATCACGCACCTCTACTTCACGCACCTGCACCCGGACCATACGGGTGACTTGGTCCCGTTGCTCTTCGCCCTGCGCAACCCCGACTGGCGCCGGGAGGCGCCCCTGCGGGTCACCGGGCCGGTCGGCTTCCTCTCGTTCTTCGGGCACCTGGAGGCCGCCTACGGCCACTGGGTCGCCCCGTCCTCCTACGAGCTGGCCGTGGACGAGTGGGCGGGCGGCATCCGGGCCTTCGGCGCCTGGCAGCTCCGCGCCGCGCCGGTGCGCCACCTCGCTCATAGCCTTGCCTACCGCGTCGAGGCCGAAGGGCGGGCCGTCGCCTTTACGGGGGACACGGACTACTGCGCGAGCATCGTGGAGCTGGCCCGGGGCGCGGACCTGCTGGTCTCGGAGTGCTCCTTCCCCGAGGGGATGAAGGTGGAGGGGCATCTGACTCCCTCCCTGGCGGGACGGATCGCCGCCGAGGCCGGCTGCCCCCGCCTTCTGCTCACCCACTTCTACCCCCCGTGTGATGCCACCGAGATCCTCGAGCCCTGTCGCCAGGTCTTCGCGGGCGAGGTCCAGGTGGCCGAGGACGGGACGCGAGTGGTGCTCGACTAGGAGGGCAGTGAGGTCAGCGAGGAGGGCTCGGGGCGAGGGAGGCTCACCGGGGGAGCGGCCTGCAGGGCGTCGAGCTGGGCGATCACCCGCTGCGCCCCCTGGGCGATGCGCTCGCCCCGGCGCTCCCGGAGCATGAGCAGACAGCACTCCCGGACGCGCGCGAACAAGGGGGGGAGCGGGGCCGACCCCACGATCCGCAGGGCCTGCCGGAAGGCGCTGAGGGCCCCGGTGTAGTGCGAGGCGTAGAAGTGGCCGAGCCCCCGGTGCAGGATGTAGAGGAGCCGGGTCTCCTTGTCCGAGGGGCGGAGGGTCAGGGCCCGACGGTACGCCTTGGCCGCCAGGGTATAGTACGAGCTTTCGGAGTAGCTCCGGCCGGCCAGCCGGCAGGCCTCGAACAGGCCCCCCTCGAACATGCCGGCGAGGAGCATCCGGAGTCCCCCGTTCCCGTAGACCCGCGCGACCAGCGCTTCGTGCTCGAGCAGGAACCGGGAGAGCAGGTCGTTGGGCGCATGATCCCGGAGCAGGTCTCGGAGCTGCTGGAGGCTGTCCGCGAGCAGCAGCCGGATCTCCTTGAGCCCTTCCCGCAGGCCTCTGTTCGCCCGCTCCAGGATATTCTTGAACTGCCGCAGGTAGTCGCGCTCCGTGGGGGAAAGCGGCTCCTGATTCTGTGCCTCCTTGTGCTCCAGGGCCAGGAAGCGCGGGCGATACACCTGGAGCTGGTAGAGGTCCTCCCGCACCTTCATGCCCTCATGGAAGATCGAGCCCACGGCGAGGTCGAAGAACTCCTCCTTCTCGCTGACCTGGTAGAGCCCCTTCCGGCGGAACAGATTATGGCACTGCTCCTTCAGGTTGAAGAGCACGCTCTCGCCCCGGTCGTCCACGAAGCGCCGGAGGTCCTCAAAATGCAGGCGGTCCCTGCGATACAGGTCCTCGATCCGCCGGAAGAGGATGGCGGCTCGCAGCAGCCCCTCCACGACCTCGACGATCTGGCGCGCCCGGTGTCGCCGCCGGGGGTCCTCCAGCACGGGCTGAACCCCGTCGGTTCCGCGGCGGCCGGCCGGATCATTCCCGGGCAAAGGAGAGTCCCCGCGGGACGACCGGGGTGCGGTCGGCCCGGACCAGGTAGATCAAGGGCAGGCTCACGAGAGTGATCCCCATCTTCACCACGTACTGGCCCTGGATGAGCGGGAGCACGGGCAGCACGCCGGCGAAGGCGATGGTGATGAACAGGGCGCTGTCCACGAGGGTGGAGACCGCGTTGGAGGCCAGCACCCGGGCCCACTTGAGCCCGCCGATCCGCTGGCGCCACCAGGCGAAGATCTCGGCATCCAGGAACGAGCTGACCACGTAGGCCGTGAGGCTGGCGGTCACGATGCGCGGGGTGCCGCCGAGGACCCCGGCAAAGGCCTCCTGGCCTCCGTAGAACTGCGGCGCCGGGAGCCAGATGGCGAACTGGGTGTACGCGGCCAGCAGGAGGTTGGCGGCGAACACCGTCAGGATGGCCTGCCGGGCGCCAGCCCGCCCCAGACGCTCGTTGATCAGGTCGATGAGCGTGAACGTCAGGGTATAGATGAACACGGCGGCGGGGACGACAACCCCCCCCAGCTGCACTGGCTTGGAGGCGGTGACGTTGGCAATGAGGTCGCAGGCAACGTAGAGACCGATGAGGAGGGTTGACACCGGCCGCCTCTCGGGGGGAGTCGATCAAAACCCGTGAAGTCAGGCGACCTTATATCAGAGCCACGCCTGGGGTGTCAAGGTGACGGGCGGACGGGTGGTGTCCTGTGCTCCCGGGCCATAGACGTTTGGTCCTCCACGGGCTACACTGGATCATAGCGGTTGATGGACCTGGCGAGCCAGGTTGGAGGTGCGTCCATGGAGAGCCTGACCAAGCTCCTGGAGATCATCGCGCAAGCTCTGGTAGATATCCCTCGGGACGGCGAGGTCAACGAGATCAGGGGGGAGAAGACCGTCGTGCTGGAGCTGCGGGTCGCCAAGGAAGACGTGGGACGGATCATCGGGCGCAACGGTCGGATTGCTGACGCGATCCGGACCATTCTCTCAGCCGCTGGGATGAAGTACGGTATCAAGGCCAGCCTGGAAATCATCGATCAGGGGAAGCCTCCTGGGACGGGAGACCGCCCGGGCTACGCGCCCCGCCCCTACGATCGCCCCCGGGACAAGTTCTAGCCGGTCCTGGCCCCTACTTCCAGGCCGCCGTTCCCGGCGCCGTTGGCCTGGCCCCTGCCCCGCCACGAGCTGACCACCCCAGGCCTCAGACAAGGCCCCAGCGCCGCCGCATGAACCACTCGGCGGCGAGCAGGGTCGTGAGCAGGAGGAACGGGATGGTCATCCCGAGCAGGCGGATCTCCCGCTCCTCGGTCAGCTTGGCCTCCGGGCGACGTGCGATAGCCCGAAGGGCCCGGGGGACCTCCGTCGCGGCCCGGGCCGCGGGGACCCCGATGCCTCCGGTGCTCTGAGCCAGGCGGAGCAGCAGGGCCGGGTCCGGGGCTGCGTCACGGAGCTCGGCGCCAGTGGCGGGCTGGGCCGCGACCAGGCGCCGGCTGCCTCCCAGGGCCTTCCCCGCGTCGCGCGCGTCGGCCGTGAGCACGTACGCACCCTCCTCCTCCGGCGTCAGGGCGACGCGGAACTCGCCCCGTCCCCCCGTCGGCACTCCCCGGAGCACCTGTCGCGCCCCAGACGGGCTCTGCACGGTCACCTGGACCGAGGCCCGAGCGGCGGGCTGGTAGTCTTCGTCCAGCACCCGGACCCGCACCTCCGCGACCTCGCCCGCGCGCAGGGTGGCGGGAGGGATGAGCTGGACGGGTTGGAGGGAGGGGTCCTGGACGAGCCAGCGGACGAGCTGCTGGGCAAAGGTCAGGTAGGGGAGGTTGTCGCGCTTCTGCCCGACCACCTCCAGGCTCCAGCGCCAGGCCTGGTCAGTACCCAGGGCCAGGGTCCGTCCCTTGCCGAAGCTCCCGACTGCCAGGAGCGGCCGGCCGGGCTCCAGTTCGAGCAGGGTCGTGGCCTGGGCTTTGGGCCGGAGGAGGTTGGCGGCTTCGGGATAGGGCATGGCTGCCCACGCCTGCTGGTTCGCCTCAGGGGTGGGCGCGAGCCGGCTGACGGGATGACGCTGGCCCGCGCGTGTGAGGCGGAGGGTCCCCGCGGGCAGGTAGCGGTAGGAGGGTTCTTTGCCCAGCGCGACGGGCAGGACCTCCTCCAGCGGGCTCTCCGCATAGCCGCCGTCCTCGAATGCCCGGCTTCCTCCCAGCATGGCGAACGCCCCGCCCTGGCGCACGAACTCCCGGATGTTCTCCAGGTAGGCCCAGCTGAAGTACGAGCGGTAGGAGAAGTCATCGAAGACGAGCAGGTCGAACGTCCTGAGCTCGCGGCCGAAGATGGTCTCCACGGGGAACGGGATCAGGCTCAGCTCGTTCTGGGGGACGTTGATGACGTCCGAGGGCGTGCGCAGGATGATGAAGGAGATGAGGTCCACCGAGGGGTCGCGCTTCAGGGCCGCGCGCAGGAAGCGGTAGTTCCAGTTGGGGGTCCCGGAGATCGTCAGGACTCGGATCTTATCCCGGGCTACCTGGAAGGTGACCTCCAGGGTGTTGTTCGCGGTCAGGCGCTCGCCGGCTTGGGGAGGGACCTCCAGCGTGTAGTGCTGATCGCCCAGCTCCTCCGGGGTCAACGTAAAGCTGATCGGACGGGGCGCGCCGGCCTCGGCCAGCTGGACCTGGGTGGTGCGCACGACCCGCCCGCCGCGTCTCAGGGAGACCGGCACCGTCAGGCCGGCGTAGCCATACGCCCGCACCTGGGCCTCGATGGTCACGGGCTTGTCGCGGAACGCCAGGGCCGGGGCCCGCAGCTCTGTGAGGAAGATGTCGCGGAAGCGGGCGGGGTTGCCGACCGACACGGTATAAACTGGGAGGTTCAGGCTCCGGGCGGTCCTGAGCAGCTCGTCGGGCGACTCCACGCGGCCATCCGAGAGCAGGACGAGGGCGACCGGCGGAGCTGCCGGCACGTCGTTTGTCGCCCGGACGAAGGCTGCCGCAAGCGGCGTACTGCGCCCGGCGGGGGTGACGGCTTGGAGCTCCGCCGTCCCGAGCCGAGCCGGGGCGTGCAGGGTATAGAGGCGGACCTCGTAATCGCGGGACAAGGCCTCCAGCAAGGACCCGGAGGCACTGGCGAGCAGGCCGTTGGCCTCGGCGAAGCGCGAGGCGCCCTCGGGGCCATCCGTGAGCTGCATGCTCCGGGAGTCGTCGAGGATGACGGCCACCGGCGCCCGGACACTCTGGAAGCTCCGCACGGTCCAGACCGGGTTCAGGCCGAGCGCGAGGAGCCCTGCCAGGGCCACCCCGCGCAGGGTGGCCAGCAGGAGGGCCCGGGCTCCCGACAGGTGGCGACGCAGGCTCCGGGCGTACCAGGTGGCCAGCGCGGCCGTGCCGAGCAGCCCCAGCAGGACCGCCCAGACGGGGAGGCCGCCGACCAGGCTGAGCTCGCGCAGGGACGGCAGCGGGCTCACAGGTTCAGCCGCCGCTTGATGAAGGGGTGGTGCAGGATGTCACGCTTGTAGTTCTCGCTCAGGGCGTAGACGATGATGTTCAGCCCCATGAGGAAGGCCGCCTTCCGCTGGGCCTCGCCCCCCGGGACGCACTGGTAGAGCCAGCTCCCCTGCCGGTCGCGGGCCCAGGCCCCACCGTGGTCATTCTGCGAGAGGATGACGGGGGTCCACTCGTCAATGGTGATCCCCTCCAGGAAGGGGCTCGCGAGCTGGCGGCCGCCCACGCTGCGCGTCAGGTAGAAGCTCCGGAAAACCGAGTGGTCCAGGGGGAGGCGGCGGAGCTCCTGCGCCGGGAAGAGCTGGCGTATCAGGGCCCGGAAGCCCCGATCGAACCCGGACCCCGGGCGCCCCAGGGCGTCATCGGCAAAGAGGAACCCGCCGGCGTGCAGGAACCGGCCCAACGCCTCCACCTCCGCGGGCGTGAAGGCCTGGAACTCGTAGCGCCCGGCCATGTAGAGGAAGGGGAAGGCGAAGAGCTGAGGGTCGGCGGCGGTCAGCACCTGCCGCTGGGGCGCGGGCTCGATGCTCGTGCGCAGCATCAGCTCCTCGAGAAGCGGGCCCACGCCGAGGGGGTTGGGATCCCACTCCCCGCCACGGTACTGGAGCTGGGCGAAGACGAAGACATTGGAGAGGGGCTCCCGCATCCGCGGCTGCGCGGCCTGCGCTCGGCCCGCCCGGCCAGGAGCCAGCAGCGCTGCCGCCGAGACCGCCCACGGTGCCGCGGGCAGACCGAGCAGGAGCCTGAGGATCTGCCGTCGCGTCATCGCGCCCTCACTTGGTCAAGCGCTGGGCGAAGGCCAGCTCCGCAGCCAGGGCCAAGAGCAGGAGGAGGAAGAGCGGCTTCCACAACTCCCGCTGGGTGGACTGGAGACGCGCCAGGTCCTCGGGCCCGCGGTAGGGGATGAGCGTGACCGGGAGCGGGGCGAGCAGGCGCTTCAGCTCCTGTTCGGGAAGACGCTCGACCTGCGACTCTTCAAAGGGCGGGTTCACCGCGTAGGCCTGGCTCTGCCCAGGCAGCTCGACGCGGTACAGGCCCGGGGTGGTGGTGTGCGTGAACGCGGCCGCTGCCTCGGCGGTGCCTCGGGTCAGGGTGAGCAGGGTCGTGGCTCCCGACGGCGTGCGGATCCTGGCCACCTGCCCGGCCGCGGTGGCCGCGTCACGCAGGATAAGGGGCTGTCCCACCTCGACCGTCGCGCCCAGGGCCGGCAGCGTCCGGTTGGCGGCTTCGCGCACCAGGGCCTGCATCAGGGGGAGATAGGCCGTCTTGATGCTGAGGTCGTTCCAGTCCCGGTCAGCCGTCGAGGTGAACAGCCAGACGCGTCCGGCGCCCACCCGGCGCTCGAGCAGCAGGGGGTCGCCCGTGCGCAGGGCGAGCACCGTGCGGACCTGCGGGTCTGCCGGGGGCTCGACCGCGACATAGGCGGCGAACCGTGCCGAGACCAACGCCTCCATGCCGGCGGCCTGGAACGGGCGCAGGACCGGGTGGGGCGCGCGTGGGGGTTCGATCCCGGTGGTCTCTGCGACTCGACGGATGGCGCGCAGGCGCGCGGGCAGCAGGCCAGCCCCCGCATAGAGCCCCTGGTTGTACCCCTCGGGGTTGACCTTGTCTCCCAGGAAGATGATCAGCCCTCGGCCGCCCTGCACGCTCGACCGGAGCCGTTGCGCCAGCTCCCCGCCCAGCTCCCCGACGTTAGCCAGGATAATGGCCTGATACGTTGCCAGGTTGCGGGCCGGCAGCTCCGCGATGGAGACCACGTCAGGCAGGATCGGCGCGTCGTCGGTCCGCTCGGGGTTCAGGGCCGGGGCCAGGTAGAACGTCTCGCGGGAGGCCAGGGAGAGCCCGGGGTCCCCATCCACCACCAGGGTGCGGATCGTGCCCTGGACTTGCAGGGCGAAATAGGCGGTGTTGTCCGCGGCCAGGGGATCCGGGGGGAGGCGCACCTCACCCGCGAGCACCCCCTCCTGCTCCGAGATGACCGTGAAGCTGGCCGTGGCCTCGCCGGGAACCTGGCTCATGCCGGCCCCGCTGGCCCGGGGGACCGTCACGGCCTTCTGGTCCGCCTTGCGGCCATCGAGGTAGAGCTGGACGAGCTGGTCCCGCGCCTCGGCTGCGCCGAAGTTGGCCACCGTGACCTCCAGCCGTGCGGGCACCCCTTTGTACGCGCCTCCCTCCCGCGTGGCGACGGCCTTCGCGGTGAGGTTGGCTCGCAGCGCCGGATCGCCCACCGCGATGAGCTGCACCGGGACCTGGGGATCCACGCGCTCGACCTGGGCCAGGGTGAACTGGCGCCACCCCCCCCAGGCCAGGTCCGTGACGAGCACGATCTGCTTGCGTGGGGCTGGCGCTTCCAGCGCCTCGAAGGCCTGGCGCAGGCTCCGGGCATACTGGGCCGGCCCGGCGGTGAGCGTGACGGCGCTCAGGGGCTTGGGGCCGCTGCCGTCTGTGGGGATGACGACGGCGCGGTCATCGGGACGGAGCATCCGCAGGAGGCGGGCTGCAGCCTCCGTGGCCAGGGCGAAGCGGGGGGCGCGGGCCTCCTGGTAGCCCATGCTCAGAGAGTTGTCCAGGACGATGGCCAGGGAGAGCGGGTCCCCCGCGATCCCCAGGGCCCCGCTCCCCGTCAACACCGGCCGGGCCATGATCAGGGCGAGCAGACAGATGGCCGCGGTCCGAAGCAGGAGCAGGAGCCAGTGCTTGAGGCGGTGGCGGCGAGCCACCCGGCGCTCCGCCAGGCGGAGGAACTCCACGGTCGGGAAACGGCGGACCACGGCCCGGCGGCGGTTGATGAGGTGGATGATGATCGGGGCCGAGGCGGCGGCCAGGCCGTAGAGGAAGGTCGGCTGGAGAAACGAGAGCGGCATCTACGCGCGCCAGGCGAGGTACTGGATCAAGGCCTTGTCCAGAGGGGTGGCCGAGTTCAGCAGGACGTGGTCGATCTGGTTGGCCCGGCACTCCTCGCGGTAGGCGTCGATGAAGGCCTGCAGGGCCCGGAGGTACTCCTCCCGGATGACCCGGGGATCGGCGGTCACGCGCACGTCCTGCTCCAGGTCGCGGAACAGGGTCAGCTCCTTGAACGGCAGCTCCAGCTCATCGCGGTCCAGCACCGGGAACACCAGGAGGTCATTCCCTTTGAAGCGCAGGAGCTTCAGCCCCTGCATCACGGCGGCGCGGTCGTCGAGCAGGTCGGAGATGACCACGACCATGCCCCGCCGTCGGACCGCCTCGGCGATCTCTTGGAGGACCCGCCCGAGGTTGGTCCGGCCCTCGGCCCGGCGGGCCTCCAGCTCCTCGCAGATCTCCCGGAGGTGCCCCTGTTTCGCCCTGGGCGGGATGAAGCGCTTCAGCCCCTCGCCAAAGGTCACCAGGGCTGCGGCGTCCCCCTGACGCAGGGCAAGATAGCTCAGGCAGGCCGCCAGGTAGCAGCCGTACTCGAATTTGGACAGGCCGTCGGACCGGTAGCCCATGGAGGCGCTGCAGTCCAGGAGCACGTAGCACTTGAGGTTGGATTCCTCCTGGAACTCCTTGATGAAGTAGCGGTCGAACTTGCCGTAGGCCTTCCAATCGAGGTGACGGAGGTCGTCACCTGGCGTGTACTCTCGATGCTGCTCGAACTCGGAGGAGAACCCCTTGGCCCGGCTCCGGTGGATGCCGGCCATGAGCCCTTCGACCACGGTGCGGGCGCGCAGCTCAAGGCTCTCGAGCTTGGCGAGGATCTGGGGGTCAAAGTAATTCAAGGCCACCGGGGTAAATCCATCCCCCGGACCATACCATCAGATCTCCCCCAGGGTCAATGTCCCACAGGGACCCAGCTGAGACGGCAGGAGGCTCGGGGATTATCTGTGTCGGGAACGGGCCGAACGACCGAGAGCCTGTGGAAGGGTCCGATTCGCCAGGATCACAGGGTCCACGATCTCAGCGCAAGCGTAGCAGCGCCAACTCTGGACATACTGCCCCTGCACGAGGAAGCTTTCCAGGAGCATCCGGGCCCGGCATCTGGGGCAGTGCATGGCGGGCACCCCCCCATGTTGTGGGGAAGCCCTGCGGGATGCCTTCCTCCTCTTGCTAATTGCCGCCGTTGCCATTGTCCTCCGGTTTCCTGATTTTCAAGCTACGCAATTTACTATTCCGTTGATTACTAAACCAACCGGTCAGTATCTAATAGCAGCCCAATTTGAGGATGTCAAGGAGTTGCTCAGGACGGATTAGGGATAGCTAGGGGGATATCGCTCCAGATCGGGGTCGGCAGGGGGATGAGGCCGTGGTTGCCAGGGGCCCGGCTAGGACCGTGGCTCGTCGGGCTTGACCTCCTGGAGCAAACGGGTCACCACGTCGAGCGATGTCACGCCCTCGGCCTGCGCCTTGAAGTTCGTGAGGATCCGGTGGCGCAGCACCGGGCGGGCCACAGCCCGGACATCCTCGATCCCCGCCGCGTAGCGTCCCTGCATCACGGCCCGCGCCTTGGCCCCCAGGATCAGGTACTGGGAGGCGCGGGGCCCAGCGCCCCAGTCCACCCACTCCTTCACGAAGCTGAACGCCCCGGGCTCCTGCGGGCGCGACTGCCGCGCGAGCTTGACCGCATAGCCGATGATGTAGGGGGAGGCCGGCACACGGCGGACCAGCTCCTGGAGGTCAAGGATCTTCCTCCGGTCCAGCACCTTGTGGAGGTCCGGGCGGTATGAGGAGGTCGTCTTGGCGACGATCTCCACCTCGTCCTGGAGCGGCGGGTAGTCAATCCCCACGTGGAACATGAAGCGGTCCAGCTGCGCCTCGGGAAGGGGGTAGGTCCCCTCCTGCTCGATGGGGTTCTGCGTGGCCAGGACGAAGAAAGGCGGGTCGAGCACGTAGGTCGTGCCGCTGGCCGTGACCTTGTACTCCTGCATGGCCTGGAGCAGGGCCGCCTGCGTCTTGGGCGGGGTCCGGTTGATCTCGTCGGCCAGCAGGATGTTCGTGAAGATCGGCCCTTCCACGAAGCGGAAGCGGCGGTGCCCCGTGGCCGGGTCCTCCTCCAGGATGTCGGTGCCCGTGATGTCCGAGGGCATGAGGTCCGGGGTGAACTGGATCCGGTTGAACCGGAGGTCGAGCACCTCTGACAGCGTGCTGATCAGCAGGGTCTTGGCCAGCCCCGGGACCCCGACCAGCAGGCAGTGCCCCTTCGAGAAGAGCGCGGTCAGGATCTCCTCGATGACCTCCTCCTGGCCAACGATCACCTTGCGGATCTCCGTCAAGATGGCCTGCCGCCGCTCGGCCATCTCCTCCACGGCCCGGAGTTCCGCCTCCTGCAGCATCTCCTCGCGCGCTGTCTGTCGCATCCTGCCTCCGGTTGTCCCGCCAGCTCAGCGGGCCCCCAGCAGCTTGAACCGCTCCCGGGCCTGCTGCGCCCGCGCCGGTTCGCCCAATCGGTCGTAGACCTGCCCCAGCTCCTGGTGGACCCGCGGGTCAAAGGGGTTGATCTGGACCGCCTCCTCCAGGGCCCGCCGGGCAGCCGGCAGGTCGCCCAGGCGCAGGAGCACGGTCCCGAGGACAGAGTGGATGGAGGCCCGGTCAGGATCGATCTGCCGCGCCTGCTGGAGCAGGGGAAGCGCCTCCTGAGGCCGGTCCATGGCGATGTGGGTCCGGGCGAGCTTCGTCAGGATCACCACCGACTGGGGGCTCTCGCGCAGCGCCCTCCGGTACTCCAGCACCGCGGCCCCCAGGCGGCCCCGCTCGCGGAAGAGGTCGGCCAGTCGAGTGCGGTTGCGGGCGATGGCGTCCTTGATCTCCTCCAGCTCGAGCCGCTCGTCATCGGTCCGCTGCCCGCGGACCTTATACTGCGGGATGGAGACCCCCGGCACCTCCTGCAGCCCCTTGGCCCGCAGGAACGCTTCCCACTGCCGCTCGAACTCCCCGAACGTCAGGCCGAACACCTTCTGGAGCGCGCCGCGGGCCGGCTGCCGCTCGAACTCCGGCATGGCCTGCAGGAAGGCTCGCAGCCCGACGTACCCGGCCCGGCTCACCAGAAAGTCCACGGCGGAGGCGCTCTGGGCATAGGCCAGGTGGATCTCGAAGGGCGTCTCCAGGCGGATGATGGCGGGATCCATCTTCTCGAACGGGACGAACCGGTTCTCCCGGCCCGCCTGGGCCAGGAGCGACTGGTTTGACGGAGAGAGGTACAGGGACCCCGGGCTGCGCCAGCGGGCCTCCTCGTGCTTGGCGATCCCCTCGTGGACCCAGATGGGGGCGCGGTTCCCGCTGAGCTTCACGATGGCGTAGTGCAGGTACTCGTGGACCAGGGAGTCGAGCCAGCGGTAGCCGTGCACCAGGGCGCGCGGGGAGATGAGCATGAGCTTGTTGAACTTGGCGATCCCCACGGCCCCGGCCTGTTCGATGTCACGCACGGTCAGGGAGGAAACGGCCTGGAAGCTCTGGCTGTCCGGGACGATCTCCACGCGGACCTTCGGCGTCTGCGCGAAGCCGAGGTCCCGGCTCACCACCTGGTGCGTGGCCTCGAGCGCCTCCAGGGCGAAGGACGCCAGGATCCCATCGCGTCGCGCATCCAGCCGGAGGGCGAAGTGCGGGCTCTCGTACGTGGTGTAGCCGCGGGCGACCTCGTGGGTCTGCTCGATGAACAGGCGGAGCTCCTTCAGCTCGTCGGTGGCGCCGGGCAGGGCAAGGGCCTCGTCCAGCCGCTTGACAGCCTCGGCGTACGCCCCGCGGTAGAAGGCCGCCCGGGCCTGGAGCGCCAGGAGGTGGAGGTCCCTGGGGTCACGGGCCAGGGCCGCCCGCAACCGCGCCTCGGCGGCCTCGGGCTCCCAGCGCTCCAGGAGCTGCTCGGCCTCCCGGAGCTGGGCATGGGCTGGCAGGACGGCCAGGCCGCTGAGCAGGAGCAGGAGGGTGAGGATGATGCGGGGTGATCGCATGCCAGGTTACGAGGGGCGCTATTCCGTCAGCCGCCGGAAGTACCACTCGATCTGCTCCTTGTACTCCGGAGGAGAGCCCTGCTTGAGGGCCTCCATGATCTCTTCCCGGTACAGCGGCGGCACCCGGTGCTCCTGCTTCCCTGGCAGGCGGAACTCCTCCCGCTGGAGTCCCATGATCCCTTCCTCGGGCATCCAGGAGGGCTCGGGGCGGGAGGGCATCGGGAACCGCATGCCGAAGGGGATGCCCTGCCCGCGCCGATAGACAAGGGGGCCGCCCCGGAGCTGTGAGCGCATGGCCATCTGCTGCTGGAGGGCCTGCATGGCCTGCTGGGAGCGCTGCAGCCGCTGCAGGGCCTCGCGCTCGGGCGGAAGCGCCCCGGCCGAGTCCTCCCGGGACAGCTCCCCCTGAGCCTGCCCCATGAAGCTGGTGGCCTCCTCGAGGTCCCGGGCGATCTCCGGGTCCATGAACGGCAAGAGCTGGGCGAGCGCCTGCAGCCGCTCGGCCAGCTGCCGGGTGCGCTCGCGGACCGCCTGCTCCCGGGCGGCCAGCTCGGCCATCCGGCGGCGCTCACTCTCGGTCAGCGTGCGGGGCGCCCGCGGGGCGCCTTCCTGCCCGGTGCTGGCCTCGGCGCCCCGCCCTCCAGCCTGTGCGCCGGGTGGCGCTCCCAATGCCGGGCCTGTCGCGTCGCGCCCGCCCCGGGGCTCGGGTTGGCCCGGGGTGGCGCCCTCCGGGGGGCGCTCCCCCTGCGGTCGCTCGCGCCGGGCCCGCTCGGCCTGGGAGCGCTCCAGGGCCTCGGTGCCGCGCAGGATGCGCTGCTGCTCCTCCAGGATCCGCTGCAGCTCGCTCTGCTGGCGCTGCATCTCCCCTTGCATCCGGCCCATCGCCCCCTGCATGGCCTGCCGCCCGGCCATGCCGAGGGAGGCCAGCATCTGCTGCAGGGACTGCATGAGGTCGCGCGCGGCCTGGAGCGCCCGCTCCAGGTCCCCGCGCTGCAGGGCGTCCCGGAGCTGGTCCAGCCCCTGCAGCATGTCCTGCAGGTTCAGGCTCTGCAGGGCCTCGCTGTTCAGGAACTCCTCCGGGAGCTGCGACGAGAGCTGGGAGAGGGCCTGCATGAGCTGCTGGATGAGCTGCTGGAGCTTGTCGAGCTCCCGCAGCGCTGCCTGGAGGTTCTCCTGGTTCTTGCGCTCCCGCAGGGCGTCCAGGGCATCCTGCAGGCGCTGTTGGCGCGACGCGAGCTCGCGCCCGGCTTCCATCAGGTTCTGCATCCGGGCTCGCTGCGCCATCTCGTCGGCCAGCAGCGACATCCGCTCCAGTTCCGAGGTGAGCTGCTCCTGGGTCCGTCCCGGGTCCTGCGTCTGGGGCGACCGATCCGGGCGCATCGCCGGGTCCGGCCGGAGGTCGGCGTCAGGTCGGGACCTCTGGTCCGGGCGCGCCTGCAGGTCGGGCTGGGCCCGGCGCTCAGGGAGAAGACGGTCCCGGGCGAACTCGAGGTTCCGCCGGAGGGCCTCGAGATCGGTCAGCATGGCCTGGTCGCGGAGGCGGTCCTGCTCGAGCCGCTCCCGGGTCCGGTCCATCTGCGCCAGCAGCTCGTCCATCCGCTGCCGCAGGGTGTCGGGCCACTCAGTCCGTGGAGGCCCCTCCGCCCGCTCGAGATGGTCGCCGAGGAGGTTCAGGAGTTTTTCGCTGAGGTCCCGGATCAGCTCTTCCGACTTCTTGGCCTCTGCCCGGGTGTCCTTGAGCGCGATGGTGAAGCTGCGAGAGATCCCCACCTTGGGGCCGGAGAGGGTATCGGTGTCCAGCGCCTCGACCCGGTACGTGATCCGCTCTCCGGGCACGAGACCGAGGCTGCTCAGGTCCCAGTTGAACCGGCCCCGGACCCCAGGGGCCCCCCGCAGCTCTTCCTCCAGAGGAAGGCTCCGATCCTTGCCCTGGACGTCGGTATAGACCAGGCGCACCGCTCGGAGGCCATAGTCGTCCCGGGCACGGTACTCCAGGGGGAGGACCTCGTGGCCCAGGACCTCGAGATCCTCGCCCGGTGACAGGATCTCCACGGTCGGCGCCTCGTCGGGTCGGACCTTGATGGTGTAGCGAGCAGGGTCCTCGTTCTCGAACCCGCGACTGTCCCGGAGCCGGATGCGGTAGCTGCCGGATTTCAGCAGCAGCATCGTCGCCTGCAGCCGGTCGCCCTTGGGGCTCAGCGGGAGGCGGCGGCCGTCGTCCAGCTCGAGCTCGGCCACGGGCACTGACCTGGTCGGGGTGATCTCCAGCGTGGCGGCCGTACCCATGAGCGCCTCGAGGTGCCCGCCTTCCTGGGTCGACGGCTTGAGCCTCGAGTACTCGGGGGGCAGGTAGGTGACCCGGAGCCTGGCGACGTCCGGCAGCTCGACGACCTCCAGCGAGTAGAGCGGTGAGGTAACGGCGCCGGCCGCCGCCTGGTAGCGCAGGCTGGCCAGGGCGCTCGGCAGCGTGAAGGTGAAGCGGCCCTCCCCGACACGCTCCATCGGGGCACTGCGCACCGCCCCGGTCAGCGTGATGAGCCGGAGGGTCACCCGCGCCGGGGCCGGGCCATGGGCCACGGCCTGGACGGTGAAAGGCCGGCCCTTGGGGAGCACTGCCCCCCTGGGCTCCAGGCTGAGCGCCAGCCGGTCTGCCGGCAGCCCTTTCCAGGGGTTGAGCAGCAATCCGGCCGAGGAGGCCAGGCTGGCAGGATTCAGCACCAGCATGCCCGCCAGGGCGAAGGCCAGCGGGACTGTGGCCCAGAGCTTGGTGCGCACGCCTTTCAGCTCGACCAGTTCCGCGGGCTTCAGGCTCCGGACCTGTTCGCTGGTCTGCCGGAGCAGGGCCTGGATCAGGGCCGGGGACGGCCCCTCCGGCCCGCGGCGGAGCTCGTGGTAGAGCTGCAGGGAGTTGATCAGGTTGTTGCCGAGCCGGGGGTGTCTCGCTTCGATCGAGAGGGCCACCGATTCCGGCGGCAGTCGGCGTCCCAGACGCCAGAGCGCCAGGCCGAGCAGGGTGACGAGGGCCGCCCAGCCGAGGATTGCGTAGATGAACGGCGCGTAGGGGAGCAGGGTGGCGGCGGCGCTCGCGGCCGGCCCTGCCAGGACCACGGTCAGCGCCACGAAGAGCACGAGGAGCCCTGCCTCCAGCGCGCGGACGATCCACAGCCGGTGGATGATCCGGCGGAGGAAGCGCTGGAGCTCCGCATAGGCGGAGGCTCCTGGGAGCGGTCCGCTTGCTGATGGGCCTTGAGGGGCGCTGGGCATGCGTTACTCGTAGAAACGGGGGCTGTCGGGCAGGCGGCGGTCGCGGCCCAGGCGACGCTGGTACGCCTGCTCATCGTCGCGGGTGTAGCCGAAGAACCCCGGGGCCTCCCGGGCAAGCAGGTAGAACGGGCGAACGATCAGGTAGTCCAGGGCCAGGCCGATGGGGTACAGGATGAAGCCGGTAATGCGTAGCGGGTGCCCGTAGTCATCCGGCGTGGTGTCGTACCGGGAGGGGAGGCTGCGGGGCGTCGAGGTCGCGGTCGAGTCGGTGCGGGTGGTCGCGCACCCCGCCCCGCCCAGGACCAGAGCGACGACCAGCACCAGCCAGAGCCATCGTGCAGGGAGAGACGTCCGTCTCATAGGCTCCCTCCAGCGCCCACCGGGCGCCCAGGCACAACGGCAATATTGTGGCAGAATGCCCGAGAAAATGCCAGCCGGCTCTGCTATCATGCGCCCGTCCGAGCGCCGGGGGCTTCAATGCGCCGTCTCTCCGAGCACGCTTACGTCGCCACGGAGTTCCAGGGGTGCAACAACGGCTGCGTCGCCACCCCCGAGGGCGTGGTGGTCATCGACCCCCCGATGCGCCCCACCAGCGCCGTGGCCTGGCGCAGGGAGGTGGAGACCCTTGGCCAGGTCCGCTACGTCGTCAACACC
>JACPFL010000023.1 GCA_016183025.1 Deltaproteobacteria bacterium
CTCCAGCTGCGCCGCGAGGCGGAAGAGCGTCGCCTCATCGCCGAAGCGCGCGACGAAGTGCGTGCCGATGGGCAGGCCCTGCGCGTTCCAGTAGAGCGGCACGGACATGGCGGGCTGGCCGGTGACGTTGCAGATGGGGGTGAAGGGGACGAACGTGACCGCCCGCATGAGGCCGAGAAGGGGGTTCTCCGGAGTGGAGTCGAAGCTGCCGAGGGGGAGGGGTGGTTCTCCCAGCCGCATGGCAAGGTGGGGCATACCTTCTCGGCGGGGCTGGTGGATGTGGAGGTGGACGAGGAGACGGGGAAGGTGCGGCCGCTGCGCTCGGTGGTGGTGCTGGACGTGGGGCGGGCGCTGAACCCGGGGGCGCTGCGAGGGCAGTTGATCGGGGGAGAGGCGCAGGGGCTGGGATTCGGGCTGCTGGAGGACATGGCCACGGAGGGGGGACAGCTCGTGACGCCGAGCCTCATGGAGTACCTGCTGCCCACGGCCGTGGACGTCGCCGAGGAGACGGTGGTGGCCTTCGTCGAGGAGCCGTATCCGGCGGGGCCGTATGGGGCGAAGGGGGCCTCGGAGCACGCGGTGAAGGATGTGGCGCCGGCGCTGGTCGCGGCGATCCAGGACGCGGTGGGGGTCTGGATCGATGAGATCCCGGCGACGCCGGAGCGGATCTGGCACGCCCTGCAGGCGCGGGGCCAGGCGTCCTGAGGAGCTGGTCATCGATCGAGGCCAGACCGCATAATTCCGCCTGAACCCACTGGCGCTCGAAGCCACCTCAAGATCGCCGAGGGAGGCCCGGAGGCCGTCGCCGGAGACCCCCGCGTGATCGACGCTTACCTGGGGGAGCGGGTGGGGTGAACCCTCAGCACCAGTAGCAGAAGCGCTGGTACGGGCGCTCCACCGGGAACGGCGGGGGTGGCCCGACAGGCTCTGCCAGCGCGGGCTCGCTGGGCCGGCCCAGATCAGCGGAATAGCGCGGCGACGGGATGGCCGCGCATCCTGCGAGGCCCAGGCCCGTGGCAAGACCCAGGACGATCAATACGGCTTGCTTCATGGCTCGCCCCCCGCCCCCGACCCCCCTAGGGGCCGATATCGTCTCCTTTAGGGAACTCGGCTCTGGGAAACCAGAACATCCCTGGCCTGTTCCCGTGCCTCCATATCCCGGATGAGCCCGAGGATCGTGTTGAGCTTGACCGCCCAGCCCATCCGCTGGGCATTGATGGTGGTGGCCCGGGTGAGGCCCACCAGCGCGAGCTGCCGGCCGTGCAACGCCACTACCGGCCTTCCGTCCTCGCCCGGGCTCAGCACGGGAGAGATCACGAAGATGCCCTCCGGACGAACACTGGTGCCCAGATCCTGGGGCGGCATGAGACCCACGATCCCCTCGCGCATCGTGATCCCGGAGTTCAGGGAGTTGCCCATCACGTACACGGAGGCCCCCGGACGGAGGTCATCGCTGTTTCCGATCGGGTACGGGAACGAGGAGAGCCTGAGGCCGGCGGGGACCCGGAAGACCAGCACGTCCTCCGACTCATCGACCAGCGCTCGGTCCAGGGGGACCTCCCGCCCGTGCAGGAGCAGCACGGAGCGCTCCGACAGCTTCTCCGCCGGCTCGGCCAGGGAGCCCAGGGGGGTCGGCCGCTCGACCTGCCTAGTGGAGGGGAAGCGGGCGGGGGTGACGATGTACGTGCCGAGGAGCACAATCCCTGTCCCCTCCACATCCTCCCGGATCAGCCCGCCGTCTTGCCGTCGGAACACGGCCACGGTCCGAATCGTGACCATCCCGTCGGGCATCCCCTCGACGGACATCTCGCGGCTGTCCGGGAGCGCGTCACCGTGATCGTGGAGGGCTATCTCGATATCGGCGGGTCGCTGGACCAGCAGAGCGCCCCACCCCGCCGTGCCAAGCGCGGCGACGCCCAGCCAGAGCGTCACGACGCCCAGCCAGAGCCCTTCCTTGTACGTCCTGCCCCTGCTGCCCATCGCCTGCCCTCCCTTACGGTGCCCGGAGCGGGAGAGCCGTGTCAGGCCCGCCTCCCCCTCACGTCGGCATGAGGATGCGCAAGGGCCGTGCCACGCCGGAGGATGGGTGCCGCTCTGGCGGAATGTGGCCGGATTCACAGGAGAATTCTTGGGGAGGCCCCTTATCTGACTGCTTCCCCCAACAGGCCAAGTGTCCGCCCTGGAGCATCTATGCTACTGCGGTGTAGCTGAACAGCTACGCGTTCTCTTTAGCTCTCCCACCTGCTCTCGGGGCCCGGAGATTCGTGGGGTCCCTCGGTCCGGCCCTCCTTTGCGAGCAGGGAGAGCAGGAGGCCGACCATAGTGAGGCCAGCGGCGGTCGTGAACATGGTCGGGTAGCCGCTCTTCTCCACGAGGAATCCGAAGCCGAAGGAGCCGCTCATGTGCCCGAGCAGGAAGGAGGCGCTGAACACCCCGACCGCCCGGCCACGGTCCGGCGGGGCCACGGCGTCGATGATGTACGCGCTGAGCGCCGGGTAGAGTATGCCGTGGGCGACGCCATTCAGGACGCCCACCAGCGCCAGGGCGGTGAGGGAGGCGACGCCGGTGAGCAGCAGCGTGCCGAGGGCCAGCAGCAGGAGCCCCGGGAGGATGACCCGGCGCCGCCCGGCGACGTCCGAGAGGCGCCCGCCGAAGACCCGGACCAGCACGGCCGCCGTCGTGTAGGTCAGGTAGAAGAGGCCGATGCGAACGATCCCGACGCTCTGCGCGAAGGTGGGGACGAACGTGAAGACCGCCGCCATGTTCGCGCCGAACACCAGGGTGGCGATGAGGGCGGTCGTGAGCTGGGGCTGGGCGAGGAGCCGCAAGACGCCCCCGGCGGCCCCCTCGGCCTTCGGGCGGGGGGTGTCGGGCAGGATCCCCAGCATGAGCAACGCCAGCACGGCCAGGCCTGCCGCGAAGAGGAAGAAGGGGGTGAAGCCGGCCCGGTGGATGATCAGCCCATCAGCACCTTGATCAAGGTGCCCAAGGCCGGCCAGTACCGCGTTTTTCTGTGTTACCTGGCCAATTCCACCAAGGCCCACCCGGTGGAGCTGACCCTCAGCGGGGCCAACCAGGCCAGCCATAGCTTTGGCGGCCAGCAATTTAGCTCTGGAAACCGGCCGGGCCAGCAGTAGTTCCAAAGTGCCTTCGGACTCTTCCTTGGCCAGCAGGCGGCTACCTAGCCCAATGGTCAGAACACTGAGTAGCAGCGGCAGCATTAGATGATGCTGGCCCCGCTGTACATCCCCATGATCGCGCCGATGGCCGCCTCGGTCCCCTGGCGCGACTTGATGTAGAGGGGGAGGAGGAAGAAGGCGGAGGAGTTGCTGAAGAAGCAGAAGTTCGCCAGGAAGGCCAGGACGAAGGCTGGCGAGTAGATGGTCGGCCGTGCCGGGCGGCGTGGGGACCTCATGCACTGGGCCTGCGGTAGGCCCGTCTCGCGGCACCGTCCCGATTGCTCACAGCCCCTCCGGCCCTTGTGCCCGCAGTTCTGATAGAACCTCGTCCACTGTAGCCCAGGGAGGTCGCGTTGACAAAGCGCCGAATGGCCCGTCATGCTTGGAAGATCCCCGGCCGGCGCAGCGAATGCGCGGCCAGAGAGGAGGCTGCCCGTGAGCGCGCAGCAGAGACTGATCCGGGCCCCCGAATTCCCCGACGGGGCCGAGTGGATGAACACCGACCGTCCCCTCCGCCTGGCCGACCTGCGGGGGAAGATCGTCCTGCTGGACTTCTGGACGTACTGCTGAATCAACTGCCTGCACGTCCTCCCGGAGCTGGAGGCGCTGGAGGCGGAGTTCCCGGAGCACCTCGTCGTCGTCGGCGTGCACTCGGCCAAGTTCCCCAACGAGCGGGAGGCCGACAGCCTGCGGGAGGCGGTCGAGCGCCACCACCTCACCCATCCCGTGGTCAACGACGCGGAGTTCCGCATCTGGCAGGCCTACGGCGTGCACGCCTGGCCTACCCTCGTCCTGATCGACCCCGAGTGGGCGCGGTGTCCGGGGAGGGACACCGGCCCATGCTCAGCCAGGTGATCGCCGGGCTCATCGCGGAGCACCGGGCCAAGGGGACCCTGCGGGAGGGGCGTCCCTTCCTCCTGCGGCGGAGCGCCGCGCCGGCGGAGGGCCTGCTCGCGTACCCGGGCAAGGTGCTGGCCGACGCGGCGGGGAGCCGCCTGTTCATCGCCGATACCGGTCACCATCGGATCCTCATCGCCGAGCAGACCGGGACGATCCTGGCCGTGGCGGGGACGGGGGAGGTGGGCGATGAGGATGGGCCGTTCGACCGCGCCCGCTTTCATCACCCGCACGGCCTGGCCTCTGACGGCGAGGGCGTGTACGTCGCGGATACCGGGAACCACCGGATTCGCCGGCTCGACCTCCGGGCCCGAACCGTCGAGACCGTGGCCGGGAGCGGGAAGCCGGCGCTCGGCCCCGGCGGGCCCGGGAGGGGACGTGGGGTGGACCTGAACTCCCCCTGGGACCTGGTGCTGCACAACGGCCGCCTCTACATCGCCATGGCGGGCTGCCACCAGATCTGGGCGATGGAGCTCCGGGGCGCGGCCCTGGCGCCCTTCGCGGGGAGCGGCCGGGAGGAGCTGCGCGATGGGCCGCGGCTCCTGGCCGGGCTGAACCAGCCGAGCGGGCTGGCCACCGACGGGCGCGTGCTGTACGTCGCCGACAGCGAGGCGAGCGCCATCCGGACGGTCGAGCTGCGCGAGGAGGGGCGGGTGACGACCCTGGTCGGCGAGGGGCTGTTCGAGTTCGGGGACGTGGACGGGACCGGCCGGGGCGTCCGGCTGCAGCACCCCCTCGGGGTGGCCGTGCTCGACGGGACGATCTACATCGCCGACACGTACAACCACAAGGTCAAGGTGCTGTACCCGGCGCTGGGGAGCGTGCAGACCCTGTTCGGGACCGGCAAGCCGGGGCGGGAGCTCGGGGCCGCGGCCGCGTTCTTCGAGCCCGGGGGGCTCTCCGCCGTGCCCGGCCGCCTCTTCATCGCCGACACGAACAACCACCGGGTCTGCGTGGCCGATCTCAATGCGGCCACGGTGGCCGAGGTCCCGCTGCGGGCTTAGCTGAACTGGGGGATGATCTCCTTGGCGATGATCTCCACCTGCTCGGGCTGGTAGAGGTAGGGGACCAGGCACATCCGCTTGACGCCGGCCTCCACGTGCTTCCGGAGCTGCTCCACGCACTGCTGCACCGTGCCGCGGATGGAGCACTCGGGGGTGCACTCGCTCCACGGGGGGATGTCGAACCACCCGTGGACGTACTCCTTCACCAGGCGATCGCACTCCTCGTAGCTCTTTCCCACCAGGATCGGGAGCTGGTTCATGCTGGTCAGCTCGGCCGGGTCGCGCCCCATCTCCCGGGCGAACCCCTGGACGCGGGCGAAGCTGCGCGCGTAGCTCTCCGCCGTGTAGAAGTAGGTCAGCCATCCGTCGCCGTACTTCGCGACCCGCTTGAGGACCGTGTCCACGTACCCGCCGATCAGGATGGGCGGACCGGGCTTCTGCACGGGCTTCGGCAGCATGGCGGCGTACTCGAACACATGGGGGCCGATGGTCTCCTTGACGCTCTCCTCGGTCCAGAGCTTGCGCAGGATCTGGAGGTTCTGGACGAAGATCTTCCCCCGCTCCTTGAAGGGGACCGCGCAGGCCTTGAACTCCCGCTCGTACCACCCGGCGGCCAGCCCCAGGATCAGCCGGCCGTTGGAGATCTGGTCCAGCGTGGCCGTGACCTTGGCCAGGACCACCGGGTTGCGCAGGGAGGGGACCAGGATCCCGGTGCCGAGCTTGATCCGGCTGGTCCGGGCGGCGATGGCCGCAAAGGTGGTCAGGGACTCGAGGAGCGGGTACGGCCGGCGCGAGCCCAGGAGGATGTGGTCCCAGGCCCAGAGGGACTCGAAACCGAGCGCCTCGGCCCGCTCGGCGTAGGCCAGGATCTTCCGGACCTCGGGCTGCTGGGGGTAGGGGGTGAAGTTCTCGATGGCCAGCCCCCACTGCACGCTGTTCCCTGTCATAACGTTCCCCTCGTCGTGGTCGTCGGCTCCGGCGTCACCGCCCGCCCGATCGCGATCCAGATCACCCCGGCTCAGCGGGATTCAGTCGGGGCGCCGTTCAAGCTGCCAGGCATTGTATTGATCAGGTCTCGCTGCGCAAGGGCTTTCTGGCGAGGAGTGGGCGCCGCCGTGCTGCTTGGCTGGCCCGCACTCGGCGGCGTAGGCGTTGACGACCCGCCTGTTGATGTGCGGGCAGACGAAGGAGAAGGCCGGGTCGAGCACGTCCTCAGGGGGACGGAGAGGGTCGCGCTCCAGGAGCAGCAGCCTGAAGTGGATGCAGTCGTGACAGTACGGCCCCTCAGGCTCGTCCATCGCCCCTCCGAGATACTCCTGCGACTCTAGCGATCGGCGGAGCGGAGTGTCAAGGGGGCCAGGGCTGGGCTAGAGCCGGTACAGGCGGCGCGGGTTCTCCTCCAGGATCTTCCGCTTGGCGGACTCGCTGAGGTCGGCTCGGGCCTGAAGCGTTCTGGCGGCGAAGCGCTCCCGGTCGCCGTGCGGCATGTCCGACCCGAAGATGACGTGGTCCTCGCCCACCAGCTCGATCACCTGGGGGAGCAGGGCGTCCTCGACCTCCGTGCTGACGTAGAGGTGCCCCCGGCGGAGGTACTCCTGCGGCAGGCAGGCCGCCCGGGGGGCGGTCTGCGGGATGATCTTGGCCATGCTCGTGGCGAAGTGGAAGCGGTGCTCCAGGCGATGCACCATGAAGTGCACCCACTCGCAGCCCGCCTCGAGGAACGCCACGCGCAACGCGGGGAAGCGGTCGAGGAGCCCGCCGCCCACCAGGGAGGCGAAGCCCATCAGGACGGGGGCGAGGAACGGGATCACCGTGGAGGTGTAGAGGTCGGTGTAGAGGTTGCTCAGGGGCGGGCAGGCCCAGCCGACATGCACGGCCAGGGTCAGGTCC
>JACPFL010000169.1 GCA_016183025.1 Deltaproteobacteria bacterium
GGCGCCCCCGGCGGGAATCGAACCCACGACACCAGGATTAGGAATCCTGTGCTCTATCCCCTGAGCTACGGGGGCAACCCGAGTGACGACGTGAGGTTAGCATATCGGCGGGGGGGTGTGGAAGGCCCGCACCCGCTGTGGGGACCCGCACAATCTAGACTCAGTTTTAACTAAAAGAGAGACCAAAAGCCCTACGGCCCAGACTCCTCAACGCATCGAATCAATAGCGAATGAACTCGGCCCACGGCGCCTTATACTTCAAGGCCCATTCCCTGAGCTTTCCAGAAGAGATGAGCTCCCCGAGGGCCACATTGAGGAAATTGAGGACGTCCGTATCCTGCTTCCTCACGGCCCAGCCGACGGGAAACGGGTGGTAGGTCTTCCCTCCCAGAACCTTCTGGAGACCCGGCTGCTTCGCCAGGGTCTCACTCACCGAGTAGCCGTCAGAAATCCCGACATTCGAATGCCCCGCCACTACCTCGACGAGGGCCGGCGTCGTTTCGAAGGTGGCAAGGGCGCGGACCTGGGACGGCGATCAGCCAACGGTGCTCCCCCGTTCCCTGGGTCACGGCGACCTTGACCTCCGGGCGGTTCAAATCCTCGGGCCTGGCGAAGCGTGTGTCGCCCTTCTTGGCGACCCCTTCGATCCCGAGGAAGTAGACCGGACGGGTGAAGGCCACGGCGAGGGCTCTCTTCATGGTGGCGTAGGTAGAGGCCACCGAGACGTCCACATGCCCCGCCTGGAGGCCCGCAATAAAGTTGGCCCAGGTGAACTCCTTGAAGGCGGGCTTCACGTTGATCTCACTCGCGATGTGCTTGATGGCCTCGATGAAAACCCCGCTGTACTCCGAGGTCCTGGGGTCCTTGATGACGTCCACCCCATAGGGGATGACCCCCACGGTCAGCGTGCCTTCTTTGACGATGTCGTCCACGGTCTTGGCGCCCGCCGGTAGCCCTCCGATAGTGAAGGTCGATAGAAAGAAGAAAAGAGCTGAAAGCGTCAGGAAGCTCTTCCTCATCATGGTCGCCTCTCCTCCCTCAGAAAATGGGCCGTTCCCCCTTCCGAACATCCCACGCGCCTGGTTCGCATTGTTTCATGCTAGGGCAAGCCCTCGGGCCTGTCAACGCCAGGAAATGTTAGAGTTCCTCGTGGCGGACCAGGGAGAGGAAGTGCTGGGTCCTCTCCCTCTTGGGGTGAGTGAAGATGACCTCCGGAGCACCCTCTTCCACGATGACCCCATGGTCTATGAAGATGACCCGATCGGCTACCTGACGGGCAAAACCCATCTCGTGGGTAACTACCAGCATGGTCATTCCCTCTTCCGCCAATTTCTTCATCACGATCAGGACTTCATTCACCAGTTCGGGGTCAAGGGCGGACGTCACCTCGTCAAAAAGCATGATCTGGGGTCGCATCGCCAAGGCCCGGGAAATGGCCACCCGTTGCTGCTGACCCCCGGAAAGCCGCGAAGGGTACTCGTCCCGCTTCTCCAGGAGGCCCACCTTCTTCAGGAGATCCTCGGCCCCCAGGACGGCCTCCGATCGGGACAACCCCTTGACCCGGATTGGGGCCTCCACGATGTTCTCCAGAACCGTCTTGTGAGGCCAAAGGTTGAACTGTTGAAAGACCATGCCGACCTTCGATCGGACCCGTCTGAGGGCGCTTCCCTTCACACGCTGGAGGCGGCCATTTCGCTCGACAAATCCCAGGAGTTCCCCTTCGAGATAGATCCTCCCGCCAAAGTCCTCTTCCAGAAAGGCGATGCAGCGAAGGAGAGTACTCTTACCGGATCCCGATGGGCCGACGATACAGAGAACCTCGCCCCGGGCCACCTCCAGATGAAGCCCCCGCAGCACCTCCAGGGGACCAAAGCACTTCCGGAGGTCTTCGATCCGAACGGCAAGCGGTCCAGAGTTCATGCCCTTAGATGCGTCTTGCCAGATAGACTTCAGCCCGGCGGGCCCCGAAGGCTACCGGATAGATCAGGACGAAATAGGCGAGGGCGAGAAACGTATAGAGCTCAAGGGGGCGGAACGTGTTGATGATTAGGTTATTGGTGGCATGGAGAAGCTCCCCTACCGCGAGCACGGAGGCAAGCGAGGTGAGCTTCAAGATGTCCGCAAACTGATTGACGAAGGGGGGCAGCATCCGCCGGACCGCCTGGGGAAGGATGATCCTTTGCATGATCTGACTGTAGCTCATCCCGAGGACCTTGGCTGACTCCGTTTGCCCTCGCTCGATCGAGGCAATGCCGGCCCGAAACACTTCAGCCACATAAGCCGACATGTGGACCGAGATGGCGAGGGCAGAGGCCCAAAAGGCGGAGAGCTTGATCCCCGTGAGGATAGGAAAACAGTAGAATACCCAGATGATCTGAACCAGCAGGGGCGTGTCCCGGAGGAACTCCACATAGGCGGCCGCCGGCCCGGATACAGCCCGGTACTTGGCCAGACGCGCAATCCCCACCAGGAGGCCAAGACCTAAGGCCAGGCTCATCGAAAGGAGGGTGAGTTCCAGCGTGATGATGGCCCCATTGAAGAAGACAATCCGAAACTCCCAGAGGACCTGAAAATTCCAGGAGTACACGTCGCCCTCCTCCCCCTTTTGAAGAAACAGCGTCCCCTTTCGGCCCCATGACCCCGCCCCGGGCCTTCTGCCTGATATGGAAGGACCGCTCTCCTCCCTGGCAGTCTCATTTCTGGTAAAGGATGATCTTCATCGGCGTTGGGTTAAAGGCGTTGCAGGGATTCCGCTCCTGGGGACAGCAGGACATGCCCACGAGGGCATCCATCTGGGCCTCCAGGTCCACGTAGTCTCCGGCCTTGGAGATTGGGGCTCGAATCTCAAAAGTTCCGTCGGGATCATAGGCGACATGCATAAAGATGTTGAAGCAACTTCCCTCGTCAATATCCTTCCTCTGGATCCCATGCGGGGCAAAGGCGTTGGCCAGATTGTCCGCACAATTGCGGGTCCCGGAAACCCCGTAGCGGAAGTGATTCGCTTGCTCCGTACAGAAGGCTCCGCCCGAGTAGTTCGTGCGAACGGTATCCTCGACGATCTTAAACATCGCATTGGCCCGGTTGGTGTAGAGGACGTGTCCCTTCGTAATCTTCCACGAGCGGTTGAACATGTTCGTCCAGATCACTGAGAGTTTCTCGGTCGGGTCGTGAAGGCTGAAGGCCACATAGTCCATGACCTGTTGGCCCTCGACGTCGATGACGCGTAGGGTCTGACCCCGCGTCATCTTGAGGGCATAATACTCCCGAGCGGGGATGACGTGCTCAAGTTGCACCTGGCCGGCTACCTTGCCCGCCTCTTCAACCGACTTCGCCATCGCTACCTCCTTGAAAGCCGCCCCTTCACGGGTTTTGCCTCTCTGCCCATGCCCGGCAATCGATGCCGCTCGACCCCTTGAAGGGTTGGATTACTCTGGGATTTCCCATATCACAGGCCGTTCCGGCCTCCCGGGGTTCATCAGGGGCCAGATTCTCTCCCCGCAAGCTTCTGCGGTCAAGTGGGAAGCGCCTCCCTCTCACGCAGGTTGTAAATTCCAGGCTCAGTGCCCTTCCCTGGACGCTCACCGTCCGCTCTGGTCGCGGGCGGCGCCGGGCGGGCACAGCTCACGCTTCACCACGAGGCCAGTGATCTCGTACGACTGTCCGACGAGTTGCACCTTCTGCCCCACACGATGCGTCGTGGCCTCGTAACTGCGCAGCCACTTCTTGAGCCCCACCACGTCAGCCTCTATGGCGCCCTCGTTCAAGATCTGCGAACCGGGAACCTCCCCCGTCGCCACGCGGGGACGGGCCGGCATCTGGTTCTCGATGCGGGCCTCCGGATGCTCCTGCTGGATGGCCGCCAGGACCCCGGGCCAGGTGACGACCCGGAACGTCAGGGCAAAGCAGCGCGGCGACGCCGGGAAGGGCGCCGGGGGCGAGGCGGGGCGGAGCTGGGCCTGGAGCCATGAGGCGACGAGCAGCCAGCCCCCCAGGCCCAGGTAGAGGAGCAGGATCACCGGCAGAGATTTCCTGAGGGCCGTGCCCTTCGTCATGTTCCTGCTTGCCCCCAGGACGCCGCTCCCCCCACGACCTCCGAGACCCGATGGAACCGTCGTTTGAGCAGGCGTTCGGCCTTGTCGCTGACGAGCGAGCAATCCGCCGGGCGAGGCCCGGGTCCCTCTGCCTGCTGCCCCGCGACCAGGTAGCGCAGGTCCCAGCCCCAGGCCGGGGCCAGAGCCCGGGCCAAGTCATAGCGGCTCAGGCGGTCAGGCCCCCCGCAGTGCCAGATCCCCTGCTCACCATGCTCCAGCAGGCAGCCGAGCAGGCGCACGAGGTCCTCGACCCAGAGCGGGGAGCGGTACTCGTCCACGAAGCAGGGAAATGCCCGGCCTGCCCGGACCGCCTCGTCCACCGCGCGGGCCCACGGCGGCAGCGCGTCAACCGCGTAGAGCAGAGATGGGCGGACTATGGCCCCGCCAGCCCCGAGCACCTGGAGCTCGGCCTCGCGCTTGGCCCGGCCGTAAGGGAGGATGGGACGGGGCTCGGCATCCTCGCCGTACCCGCCCCGTTCCCCATCGAAGACGAGGTCCGAAGAGACAAAGATGAAGCGGGAGCGTGTCGCCTCGCACGCTCGGAGCAGATGACCGGTCCCCTCCACGATGGTCGCCCGATCCCTGTCGGCGGAGGCCAGGTGGAGGATCGCGTGCGGGGCAAGGGCCCGGACCAGCTCCCGCGTGGCGGCCCTGTCCCGCAGGTCGAGCCGGTGTCCCACCGCGCCGCGGATGAGCACGGGGTGGGTGAGAAACGTGAAGCTGACGTCGTGCGAGGGCGTCAGCGACTGGACGAGGCGGAGGCCGGCAAACCCGCTTCCCCCCGTGACCAGCACCCGCATCGCGGGCCGCTCACCGCCGCCGTGCGCGCCAGAGCAGGACCAGCGCCCCGATGCCCGCCATGGCCACGGACATCCCAAACCAGGAGAGCGAGATGGCGAGGGCCGCGGCCGAGGGCACGCCGACCTGGGCGAAGAAGAAGACGAAGCTCCCCTCGCGCAGGCCCACGCCGCCGAGGGAGATCGGCAGCAGCGTGACCAGCTCGATGAGAGGCACCGTCAGGAAGAAGTACGCCAGCGGCGCCGAGACGTGCAGGGCCAGGGCCGTCAGGTAGAGGATTCCCACCAGTGCCACCTGGATCAGGAAGGCGAGCAGCAAGGCGGCGCCCAGGGCCCGACGATGGTCCCAGTAGCTGAAGATGGCCCGGGTTACCTCCTGGATGACGGCCCCCACGCGCCCCCATCCGAGCCGCTCCACGAGGCGGAGGAGCAGCCGGCGGCAGGCTGGGGGCACCAGGGCCACGACCCCCGCGGCGAAGCCCAGGTTCAGGAGGATCACGGTCCAGGTCAAACGGCTGTCCACCTGCATGAAGGCCAGGGCGCCCAGGGAGAGCGCCAGCAGGGCGGCCAGGGCGCTCAGGCGGTCCAGGACCAGCGAGGCCACGGTGATCCCGGTGTCCCGCGCATCGCGGAACAGGCCGTAGCCCCGGTACACATCGCCGCCGATGCTGCTGGGGAGGAACTGGTTGAAGAACACGCCCCCGTAGTAGTGCGCGACGAGCCGCAGGTAGGGGATCTCCAGGGCCTTGGCCTGGAGCAGGACCCTCCAGCGGAATGCGGCCATGAACTGCAGGCTCGTATAAAAAATGAGGGCCACGATGATCGGGAGCGGCTCCATCTGGCCGAAGACGGCGACGAGCCGTCCCACGTCAGCCTCCCAGAGGAGCACCGCCAGGAGCAGCACGCTCACCCCGGCCTTCAGGAGCACGCCACGCCACCGCCGCCCGCGGCCCACCCCGGCCCCCACTCCCCCTGTCCCGCTCACGCTGCCTGTCATCATCACCCTGCCGTCTGATCGCCTTGCCGCCCGGCCTGGGCTGACCCGCGCTTCCCGGCTCCTGCTCGCCAGCAGTCCTGCTCGAAAACTTTCGTAGCTTACCATAACCGCGCCAACCGGTGCACTCCTGAGGTCAGCCGGCCCTGAGGATCACCGGGCTTCAGGCGAGAGGACGCCAGCTTGGGGAGATCGGGCGGGTCCGGGTCTCCATCTGGAGCAGGGTTGCCCGGGTGAGGGTGAATTCCCCGTAGCGGTCGTTGACCGCATCCATGGCCTGCACGCTGGCCCGCCGTCGCTGGAGTGACGGGAGGAGCGGGAGCTGGTCCCGCGCATGGACCAGGTGGCTCACCGTCACGCCGAGCAGCCGGACTCCGAGGGGACGCAGGCGGAGCCCATCGAAGACCCGCCGGGCCGCGTCGTAGATGGCCAGCCCCTCGTCCAGGGGCGCCTCGAGGGTGGTCTGGCGCGACCAGGTGACGAAGTCGGCGTAGCGCACCATCACCGTGACCGTCCGCCCGGCGTATCGGCCCTTGCGCAGGCGGCGGGCCACCTCCTCGGCCAGCCGGAACAGGTGACGCCGCATCGGCTCGCGGTCGTGGAGGTCCTGGTCGAGCGTCAGGGTGTGCCCCACGGACTTCGCATCGGGCCGCTCCTCGGTCGGCACCACCGGCGTGCTGTCCACCCCGCGCGCCATCTCGTGGAGATGCCGGCCGACGATCCCGAACCGGGCCGTCAGCGCGGCCACGGGCACCCGGGACAGCTCCGCGCAGGTGCGCACCCCCATCGCGGTGAGCGCGGCCCCGAGCCGCGGGCCGATCCCGCACAGCTCCGTCACGGGCAGGTGCTCAAGCCACGCAGGCAGCTCCTCGGCCGTGAGGCGGAGCAGGCCGTCCGGCTTGCTGAGTCCGCTGGCGAGCTTGGCCATCAGCTTGTTCGGGGCAACCCCTACCGAGCAGGCCAGGCCCACCTCCTCCCGGATCCGGGCCTTCACGCGACGCGCCAGGGCCTCGGCGCCGCCGAACAGGCGCAGCGACCCGGTGATGTCCAGGTAGCACTCGTCGATGGAGGCGACCTCGACCAGCGGGGTGACCTCCCGGAGCAGGGCGATGACCTGCTCGGAGGTCTCGACGTATTTGTCGGAGTTCCCCTCGACCCGGATGAGGGCGGGACAGAGCCGCATCGCCTGCGCCACGGGCATCCCGGCGCTGATCCCGAAGGGACGGGCCTGGTAGGAGGCCGAGGTCACGACCGAGCGCCAGCCACTGCCCGAGACCGCGATCGGGCGGCCCCGCAGCCAGGGGTTCCCGCGCTGCTCGACCGAGGCGAAGAAGGCGTCCATGTCCACGTGCATGATCGTCCGCTCCCGGCCGGGGCGGTCAGGGATGCTCGAGGGGGTGGACACGGGCTAGCCCTCGCAGTAGGTGCGGGTCAGCTCCCAGGCCAGCTGCTCGGCGTGGAACCGCAGCTCGAAGAGCATGGCGCCGTCGGTGACCGCGAAGTAGTGGAACAGCGCCCGCCCCTCCCGCGCGCGCCAGTGGTCGGTGACCTGGCGGATGCGGTAGTCCCGCCCTCGCCACTGCAGCCACCGGATTTCCGTGTGGCGGCCGTTGAACACGGCGGCCACGCGGACCGGCTCCTCGATGACCTCGACCATGTCTGCCTCCCTCAGGGAAGGCGACGGAACACGCCGATGACCTTCCCGACGATCTCGAAGCGCCGGGCCTCGCCCCCCCGGATCGTCACGGGCGGGACCGAAGGGTTCTCCGGCTGCAGGACGATGGCGTCGCGCGTCCTGACCAGGCGCTTGACCGTCGCCTCGTCCTCGAGCAGGGCGACGACGATGTCGCCTGACTCCGCCGAGCCCTGCCGCCGAACAAGGGCATAGTCGCCATCCATGATGTGGGCGCCGATCATGCTGTCACCCTGGACCTTCAGGAAGAAGATCTCCCCCTCCCCGCACCACTCTCGCGCCAAGGGCACGCTCCCTTCCAGGTTCTCCACGGCCAGGATCGGGGTGCCGGCCGCCACGCGCCCCACGATCGGCACGTCCCGCACGGGCCCGCCCGTCCCCCGCTCCACGAACTCCCGCACCTCCAGGGACCGGGAGGCGGAGGAGCGCCGCCGCACGAACCCCTTACGCTCCAGAGCCTTCAGGTGGTCGAACACGCCCCGCGGGACCAACCCGAAGTGCCCGCCGATCTCCCGGACGGTCGGTGGATACCCCTGACTCCGGATGAACTCCTTGATGAACTCCAGCACTTCCTGTTGTCTGGCCGTCAGCTCCTTCGCCACCCTCTCGCCCCCCCGGTCGTAATACTACTATACATTTGTATTGTTCCAGTCAACGAGTTTTTTCCAGTTTCTCCCCGCCGGCTTTCAGGGGGGGTTCACGATTGGCAGGTCAGCAACACGCACGGGGGTGAGTTCGTCTCGCTGCGGAGTCCGGAGCAGGCTTCAGGCGGTCACGTCCCTGGAGGAAGAGCAGCTCAGCCAGGAAGGCGCACTCGACCACCCGGCCGCCCAGCTGCTCGACGAGGTTGATCACGCCGCTGACCGTCCCTCCCGTGGCCAGCACGTCGTCCAGGATCAACACGCGCTGGCCGGGGCTGATGGCGTCCTGGTGGATGTGCAGCTCGTCGGTCCCGTACTCCAGCTCGTAGGTGACCTTGTGCGTCTTCCACGGGAGCTTGCCCCGCTTGCGCACGATGATGGCCCCGGCCCCCAGTCGGTAGGCCACGGCCCCCCCGAGGACGAAGCCACGCGCCTCGATCGAGACGACCGCCTCGATGGACTGCCCCACGTAGCGCTGGCTGAAGCTGTCGATCACGCGGGCGAAGGCCCGGGGGTCCTTGAGCAGGGTGGTGATGTCCTTGAAGAGGATACCCGGCTTGGGGAAATCCGGGATGTCCCGGATGAGCGCCTTCAGGTCCTCCACCTCCACCTCCTCATGATGAGCCGGCTCAGAAGCCCGGCTGCGGCAGCCGGCTCAGGGGGTTCACCGCGCGGTCCTGCTCCCGGACCTCGAAGTGCAGGTGGGGGGCCGCGGCATTCCCCGTGACCCCGACCCGGGCGACGACGTCGCCCCGCCGCACCTCGTCCCCCACGCGCACCAGGTTCACCTCGTTGTGCCCGTAGACCGTCGTGACGCCGCCGGCATGTTCGATCCGCACCAGATGGCCGTAGCCCCGCATCCGGCCGCTGTACACCACCCGCCCTGCCTCGACGGCCCTGACCGGCGCGCCGGCCGGCGCCCGGATGTCAATCCCCTGGTGCACGGACCGCCCGCGCGCGCCGAACGACGAGGTCACGTGGCCCTCCACGGGCCAGAGGAAGCGCAGCGCCGCATGGGCCGGGGGCGCCGGCGCGGGCCCCTCGCGCTGCACCTCGTCGCGCTTGACCTGGAAGAGCCCGCAGCCTCCAGCGATCAGACAGAGGGCCACGAGCGTTGCGGCCCGCCTCACCGCGCCCGCTCCAGCGCCAGCTTGACCGCCTCGGCCGGCGTGGCCGCCCGCACGATGAGGGGGCTCACCTCCCAGGTGCGCAGGCCGATGACCGGCACCTCCATCTTGAGGGCCGAGGCCACCTCGATCAAGGTCCCGTAGCCGCCCTCGACGGCGATCACGGCGTCGGCCGAGCGGACGAGGACGAGGTTGCGGGCGTGGCTGAGCCCCGTGACGATGGGGAGGTCGATGAAGGGGTTGGCGTCGGCGGCCGAGGACCCGGGCAGGATCCCCACGGTGAGCCCGCCCTCGGCCCTGGCCCCGCGGGCCGCAGCCTCCATGATCCCCCCCAGCCCACCGCAGAGGAGAATGGCCCCGTGCCGGGCGATCTCCCGGCCCACCTCCTCGGCGATGCGCGCCGTTTCCGGGCCGCACTCGGAGGGGCCGCAGACGGCAATTCTCGGGCGGAGCCCTGGCCGGCCGGGGTTCACGATCCGACCTGCGGCGGGACCGGGAGCCGCTCCCGCCCGTCGTGTCCCCCGCAGGCCCCGGGCTCCCGGACCCTCCGGGCCCGGCCGGCGACCGGCAGGCGCGCAGCCTCTGTCAGAGCTGCCACCTGCGGAGCAGGTCGAGGGCGCTGTAGTGGGTGAGGTCGAAGTGGAGGGGCGTGATGGAGACGTGCCCGGCCGCCACGGCCTCGACGTCGGTCCCCTCCCCCGGCTGGTAGCCGACATCCGCCCCGCCGAGCCAGTAGTAGGTGCGCCCCCGTGGATCCACCTTCTCGACCACGCCGTTGCTGTAGATTCGCCGCCCCAGCCGCGTGATCCGGGCGGGCCGCAGGGCCTCCTCCGGCAGGTTGGGGACGTTCACGTTGAGCATGGTGCCGGCAGGCAACCCCTCACGCAGGACATGGGCGGCCAGCCGGGCCGCGAAGCGGGCGGCGGGCTCGAAGAGGAAGTCCACCTTGGTCGCCAGGGACACGGCGAGGGCCGGGAGCCCGAGCATGGCTCCCTCCATGGCGGCCATGACCGTGCCCGAGTACGTCACGTCGTCGCCGAGGTTCCCGCCCTTGTTGATCCCCGAGACGACGAGGTGCGGGCCCCGGTGGCGCAGGAGCCCGTTGAGCGCCAGGTTCACGCAGTCGGTGGGCGTGCCGTTGACCGAGTAGGTCTGTGGGCCGATCTGCTCGACCCGGAGGGGGTGATGGAGGGTGAGCGAGTGGGCGACGGCGCTCCGCTCCCGGTCCGGGGCGACGATGGCGACCTCCCCCACGCTGTGCAGCGCCTTGACCAGCGCGTGGAGGCCTTCCGAGTGGACGCCATCATCATTGGTGACCAGGATCCGTACGCCTTCCGCCATGGACATGCCGTGATGCACGAGATCTATGGAATTGTACCGCGCCCCTCGCACCCGGTAAAGGGAAAAGCGCCCCAGGGTCACGATGGGTGAGAAGCCTCGTGCAGGGTATCCCAGTAGAGCAGCTCGTAGCCCTGAAGGAGCCGCGCGGCCCGGCGGATGCGCTCGGGCCTGACGCCCTGCGCAAGCCCTTCATCGATCACCGCCACGGCGGCGCGCTCGAACTCCGGCGACCCTGTCGCGAAGAGATCGAAGAAGGCCACGTCTTCCCCGACCAGGCCGTAGCTCGCCTTGAGCACCCGGCTCATCCGCCCGCAGTTCGCCCCCCAGGCCGGCAGGTTGATCAGGAAGGCCCCGGCGAATTCCGCCGAGGAGCCATAGAGCGCCAGCCACGCCACGTAGGCGCTGTAGGCGAAGGCCCCCGGGAGGGGCTCGACCGCGGCTGCCCGCTCCTCCGACAGCCCCACGGCGCGGGCGAAGACCTTGAGGGCCTCCCAGGCGGCCTGCTCGCCCTGCAGGGCCCCCATGAAGAAGCCCCGGGCCGTGGGCGTCTCCGCCCGCGTGACCGCGAGAGCCACGCTGCGCAAGTCGCTCTCGATGATGTGCGTCTGCTGCCCGGCGAACAGCGCCAACCGCTCCTTCGGGACCCGGCGGCCCTCCAGCGCCTCGAGGTACGGGTGCCGCTCGAGCCGCTCCTCCACCGCGCGAATCGCGTCCCGAGCCTCCTTGACCAGCTGCGCGGCCTGGCCCATCTCCCCTCTCCCCTCCGCGGCCGGCCGCTTCCGCGCGGCCGATGTGAGCCAGCATAGCTGACCGCGGGCGGAGGCTCAAGCGGGCCTGAGCCGCGCACGGCCCCCGGCCCGTCGCGGGCCGCCCCTCAGCGCCGCGCCCGCTCGCCTCGGAGCACGAACCAGCGCGAGCCCAGCACCGCTGGGCGGCGGTCGAAGTCCGCCCAGGCCCCTGTCACGCGCAGCCCGGTCTGCTCCAGCATGCGGACCAGCTCGTGGTACGCGTAGACGCGGAGCCCCAGGGTGCCCGTCCACCGGCGCTGCCCCCGGCTCGCCTCCCACCGCGTCGTGACGACCGAGGTGGCCAGGTCGAAGGACCGCACCTCGCGGACCCTGACCGGCCCGGCCTGGTACCGCATCCGCGGCGCGAGGTGGTGGATGATGAAATCCCGGTTGACCACCTGCAGGAGGACACGTCCGCCGGGGCGCAACGCCCGGCAGAGCGCCCTGAGGAACGCCTGATCCATGGCCTCCCCGTAGTAGCCGAGGCTGCTGAACAGGTTGATCGCGGCGTCAAACCCCGCCCGGAGCCGGAGCCGGCGCATGTCGCCGACCCGGAACTCGGCCGGCACCCCTTCCAGCCGCGCGCGGCCGCACGCCTCGGCGATGAAGCGGGGGTTCAGGTCGACCCCCAGCGCGCGGATCCCCCGGCGGGCCAGCTCCAGGCTGTGCCGGCCGAACCCGCACGGGACGTCGAGGACGCGGTCACCCCGCCTGAGCCCGAGCACGCGGATGAGAAACCGCGTCTCCACTGGGGTCCGGGCGTACAGCCCCGTGACGGCCGGCCCCACAGCGGGCCAGAAGCTCCGGAAGAACTGCTCCGCGCTCGACCCATCCCCCCCCCGCACCCGCTTCACCTCGCGCACGCCCACATTGTGTCACGCGCCGAGCGGGTTGTCAGATGGAGTTCGCGGCAGGGACCGAGGAGCGAGGGCGACGGGCGTGCCGGGAAGACGCTACCCGCCTTCGATGGCCGTCATCGTGACCAGCAGGTGCGCCCGGCGATGGCCGGCCAGGGGTGTGGCCAGCCCCTCCCGGTGCGCGATGCTCTCCTCGTCGAGCAGCACCATCACGTTGGGCAGGAGACTGCCGTCCGAGGCGAAGAGCGCATCGCGGAAGCGCTCCCCGTACTGCCCCGCCAGCTCCCGCAGCAGCTCCCCCACCGTGGTCCCTGCCGGCAGCGCGAGCCGCTCCTCGGCCCTGGGCACCACGGTCCGGATCAACCCGACGTAGAGCACGGTCAGCTCTTCCACACCTTCACCCGGATGCAGGCGTCCAGGGCCGCCGAGAGCATATCGACGCGCTCCAGCGTGTTCGGGAGCAAGGTGTTGAAATGCACCCCGCGGCCCCAGGCCCGCGGCTTGCCAGCGGCCCACTGGCCCAGACAGGCCGCGATCCCGACCACCTCCGGGTGCACCCCCTCGGTCAGGTACGCCTCCCCCTGCACCCGGAACCCGGCGTCGGACTCGATCCAGATCCGGTCCCCTGTGGCGATCCCCTTTGCCCGGCCGACCGCTGCGTGCAGGAGCACCCGGTAGGCGCGCGAGTCCAGCTCCCCCAGGCCGCTCAGCCAGGGGTTGTGGGCCGTGTAGGCCAGGGAGTGGTAGGGCAGCTTGTAGTTGACCGCCAGCAGGTCATAGCCATCGTGGGGCTCGTAGCCCGGGCAGGGCTTCCAGTCGGGGAGCGGCTGGTAGTCCGAGAGGTCCCAGTCCAGGCCCAGCTCCTGCGTGACCTGCCGAAGATCGTCCCCGGCGCGCTGGAAATGTTCCAGGTAGAGCGGGAGACGGGGCGTCAGGAACGGTCGCGGGTACGCCTCCTCGATCCGCTTGGGGCCCGTGACCAGGCAGCCATGCGCCTTGAAGTACTCCAGGCCGTGCTCAGGGCCGTGCAGCGACTTCATCCACCGATCCGCCAGCTCCTCCCAGGTGTACACCGCCCGCGCGTCGAGCGTGTAGGGGGGCTTCAGGTCGAACAGGCCGTTGAGGAGCAGGTAGACGTCGCCCAGGAAGCCCACCCGCCGGGCCACCTCGAACAGGACCTCCACCCAGTGGCGGGCCTCCCCCTGCGGCGGGACCACCGGCTGGCGCACCATCCAGTACCAGGAGCCCTGGCCAGCGCCCACGAACTCCCACGACTCGTTCGGGAAGGCATCCAGCCGCTCGAGGTAATGGGTGTCGGGCAGGACGAGGTCGGCCAGCTCGGCCGTCTCGTTCATCTCGCAGGCGAAGGCCACCATGAACGGGACGCGGCGGAGGACCTCGGCCATGGTCTCGGGGTTCGCCGTGGTCATGAGCAGGTTGCTGCGGCAGTTGATGAGCACCTCGGGCCGGTACGGCACGCCGTACCGCTCGGGATGGAGCATGTTCTCGACGAAGAGCGTGGTGGAGTACGGGGCCACGGGGAGCAGGTCCAGCAGGTCCAGGGTCTGGGGCGCCCGGGCCTTCCAGGCCGGATACGGGAGCTTCCGCCGGCGGATGGCGCCCTGGGGGACCAGCAGCCCCTCGTCGGAGGCGCCGGGGGTCCAGCGGACGGGAGGCGTCAGGCAGACCGGGCTGACGCCCAGGTGTCCGCCCGGGACGTCGATGGCGCCTGCGACGATGTTGAGGAACTGGATGGCGAGCCCGCTCAGCATGGCGTGTTTGTGGGCGATCGCCCCCCGGTACCAGCTCGCGCAGGCCGGGCGGTGGGGAAGCGCGTGCCCGTCGATCTCGATGGTGCTGCCGATCTCCGCGGCCTGCCCGAACTCCGTCGCGATGCGGCGGACCGTCTCGGCCGGCAGGGTGGTGATCCGGGCCACGGCCTCGGGCGTGTAGCCTCGCACGTGCTCCCGCAGGCACGTGAAGGCGGTCCGGCACGGCTGGCCTGCCACCGCGTAGCTCCCCTCCAGCGCCGGCGTGCCGTCCCCTGGCGCGTCCCAGGTCCGCGCCTGGCCAGACCCCCCATCCCAGACCAGCGGGCGCCCGGACGCCCGATCCCGCGCGTAGTAGCCGTCGGGCGTGACGAGGTAGGGCCCGTTGGTGTAACGCGCGAGGAACTCCCGGTCGTAGAGCCCGAGGTCGTTCAGCAGCAGGTTGATCATCCCCAGGGCCAGCGCGGCGTCCGTCCCGGGGCGGATCGGGAGCCATTCGTCGGCCTGCGCGGCGGCCACGGTGCAGACCGGGTCCACGACCACGAGCCGCATCCCCCGGTCCCGGGCCGCGGCCATCCGGTTGGCGAGGTCCATCGGGAGGTGGTTGACGACGAAGCCGTTCTGGGTGCCGAACAGGATCAGGTAGCGGCAGTAGGCCAGGTCCGGCTCCCCGAAGAACGTGCCGTGGGTGAGGTAGGTGACCGGGTGGAAGCCGTTCCCGCAGAAGTACTGGGCGCCCCGCGGGCCGTGGTTCGGCGTGCCGAAGGCCGACGCGAAAGCGGTCCAGCAGATCCCGCTCTGCCCCATGTTGTCGAAGGTGGTGACCACCAGCTTGCGGGGGTCCTCGGCCCGGACCTGGGCCAGGCGCTCGACCAGCAGGTCCATCGCCTGGTCCCAGGAGATGGCCTCCCACCGCGGGTCCACGCCGATCCCCTTCTCGGGGTTGGTCCGCCGCAGAGGGGTCAGCACCCGGTGCGGGTTGTACAGGCTCATGGGCGCAGCCTGCCCCTTCGCGCACAGCCGCCCCCGGTTCTGCGGGCAGTCGGGGTCCCCCTCGATCCTCGTCACCACGCCGTTGACCCGGTGGACCCGGATCCCGCACGTGTTCCAGCACATGAAGCAGGTGGACCGGACCCAGACGTCGTCAGGAAGGCCGGTCGGGTCCGGACACGGACGCTGAGCACTCGGCATCGCGGGCGCCCTCCACGGGGGCAGCGACAGATCCTGCAGTGGCTGTGCCAGGACGCCTGGCGGCCCTTCCTTCCCACAGCCTCGCCCTCGGGTTGCGCAGCTTCCCATGGACCGCAACGATCCCGCCGACGCGAGCGCCAGGGGCGCCTCATTCGTCGCTCCGGTGCCGGCATCATTCGTGCCATTTCGTCCTGGACCTCCGCGTCCAGGCGCTGATCGCTGACAGATTGGCAAAGTGCGCCTCTCGGCCGTGCGGGCGTCCCTCCGGCCGCTGGCTCCTGTCGGGCTCCACGGTCCCCCCAGGGCTCGCTTGACTGAGGGGGCAGTCGGTGTACAATCCACACCTTCATGGAGCCTTCATGGACGGCCCGGCGCGAACCGCTCGGAGGGCGCCACGTTTCCGCTGGAACGTGAGGCTTGCTGCGCCCGCGGTGTCCGGCAGCCGGCGCGAGCCGGCGACCGACGCCCCGGGCGAGGAGGGAGAGGATGAGGGGGAAGAGCAGGATCGTGCTCCTCGGGGTCGC
>JACPFL010000017.1 GCA_016183025.1 Deltaproteobacteria bacterium
CGCCGCCCACCTGGACCGCGCAGCCGTGATCGAGCGCTACCAGGCCCTGACACCGGGGTCGCGGCGGCTGCACGAGCAGGCGTGTGCCGTCCTGCCCGGCGGCAACACCCGGGCGACAGTCTTCTACCCGCCGTACCCCATCTACCTGGAGCGGGGGGAGGGGTGCCGGCTCTACGATGTGGACGGCCGGGCCCGCCTGGACCTTTCTAACAACTACACGACGATCGTCCTCGGGCATGACAATGCCCGCGTGCGCGAGGCCATCGTGGCCCAGCTCGCCCGGGGCACGACGCTCGGGGGTCCCACGGCCCTGGAGGCCCGCCTGGCCGGCATCCTCTGTGATCGGATCCCATCGTTCGAGCGCGTCCGCTTCGCCAACTCAGGGACCGAGGCCAACATGAACGCGCTGCGGGCGGCCCGCGCGTACACGGGTCGGCCCAAGGTGGCGAAGTTCGAGGGGGGGTTCCACGGCTCGTCGGACCACGTGGAGGTGAGCATCTCGCCATCCTTGTCCGAGGCGGGCCCGGCCGAGCGGCCGATCGCGCGTCCCTCCTCCCCGGGGATCACCGCCGGGGTCCTCCAGGACGTCCTGGTCCTCCCGTTCAACGACCTCCGCGCGACCACGGCCCTGATCGAGGCGCATCGGGCGGAGCTGGCGGCCGTGGTGGTGGAGCCGGTCATGGGCGTGGGCGGGGCCATCCCCCCGAAGTCAGGCTTCCTGGAGGGGCTCCGGGAGGCCACCCGGCGCTGCGGCGTGGTCCTGGTCTTCGACGAGGTGATGACCTTCCGGTTCTCGCCCGGCGGGGCGCAGGCCTCCTACGGGGTGATCCCCGACATGACCGTGCTGGGGAAGGCCGTGGGCGGCGGGCTCCCCATCGGCGTGTTCGGGGGGCGTCGGGAGCTCATGGACCTCTTCGACCCGTCCGGCGGAGCCCCGAGGGTCCGGCACTCGGGGACGTTCAGCGGCAACCCGGTCGTGCTGGCGGCCGGGGTGGCGGTGCTGGAGCAGCTCACCCCGGAGGTCTACACGCACCTGAACGCGCTGGGGGACACGCTGCGGGCGGAGTGCCGGGGGCTGTTCGACCGGCTCGGCGTGGCGGCCCAGGTCACGGGCGCGGCCTCGATGTTCGCCCTCCACCTCACGGCCGAGGAGGTCGTGGACTACCGGAGCGCGGCCACCGCCGACAAGGAGGCGTTCCACACCCTGTTCCTCGCGTTGTTGAACGAGGGGATCTTCCTGACCTCGCGGGGCATGGGCTCGCTCAACGCGGCCATGACCGGGGCGGAGGTCCAGGAGTTCGTCACGGCGCTGGAGCGCGTGCTGGCGCTCTAGCCGGGGGTCAGCCATGCCGAGAGTCGCCCTGGTCCAGATGGCCTGCGGGGAGGAGAGCGAGGCCAACGTCCAGCGGGCGCTGGACTACGTGAAGATGGCCGCGGGCGAGGGGGCGAACATCGTCGCCCTGCAGGAGGTCTTCCCCCACCGGTTCTTCCCCCAGCACATGGACAAGAAGTTCTTCGCGCTGGCCGAGCCGGTCCCCGGCCCCACGATCGATCGGGTGCGGCGCGCCGCCCGTGAGCACGGGGTGGTCGTCATGGCGCCGATCTTCGAGCGGGAGGTGGAGGGGGTCTACTACAACACCGCCGTGCTGATCGACGAGCGCGGCGAGATCCTGGGGAAGTACCGCAAGCACCACATCCCGTTCAGCGACCACTTCATGGAGAAGTTCTACTTCAAGCCGGGGAACCTCGGCTTCCCGGTCTTCCAGACCTCCTTCGGCCGCATCGGGATGTACATCTGCTACGACCGGCACTTCCCCGAGGGGGCGCGGATCCTGGGGCTGCGCGGGGCGCAGATCGTCCTGATCCCCGTCGCGTCGAGCCGGCCCGTGGCCCGGGAGGCCTACGAGATCGAGCTCAGGGCCCTGGCCATCGCCAACCAGTACTTCGTCTGCGCGGTGAACCGGGTGGGCCGGGAGGACGACAGCCTGTACTTCGGCAACAGCCTGGTCGTGGACCCGCAGGGCCGGATCCTCGCCCAGGCCAACGGGGAGCGGGACGAACTGCTGCTGGCGGACCTGGACCTGGACCGCCTGGCGGAGGTCCGCGACCACTGGCTCTTCTACCGGGACCGGCGCCCCGAGGCGTACGGCCCGCTGGCCGAGCCGGACCCGGGCCGGGCGTAGCCGGAGGGTGGCGATGGCGGCGCTGCGCTTCCAGGAACGGAACCGGTATTTCGAGCGGCTCTTCACGGACCCGGAGCTGCTCTGGATGGGGCAGAACACCAACCACCTCCCCACCCCCCCGGCGGTGAAGGCGGCGATGATCCGCGCCATCGAGGAGGAGGAGTACCACAAGTACTGCCCGCCCTGCGGGCTGGGCGAGCTGCACGGGCTGGTCTTGCAGGACCTCGGGCTCGACGGGCTGGCGGTGCTCGTGACCGATGGCGGGACAGAGGCCCTGTACCAGCGCAGCCGGGAGCTGCTTGAGCCGGGGGACGAGTTCGTCACCACGGACCCGGGCTACCTCGTGACGAACAACTTCGCGCGGACCCGGGGCGCCACGGTCATCGGGCTCCCTGTCTACCGCCCTGAGCAGGCCTACCGGCTGACCCCGGAGCAGCTCGCCGGGGCGGTCACCCCCCGCACGAAGGTCATCTACCTCGTGGACCCGCTGAACCCGCTCGGGATCTCCTACGACGAGGCGACGATGCGGGCCTTCTGCGAGGTCGCTCGGAAGGCCGGCGCCTACCTGATCCACGACTGCACGTACCGCGACTTCGCGGACGCGCACCAGCTCGCCGCGCGCTTCTACCCGGAGCGGACGTTCACCATCTACAGCTTCTCGAAGTCCTGCGGCTTCGCCGGGCTGCGGCTCGGGGCCGTGGTGGCGGTGCCAGCGCTCGTCGAGCGGCTGACCGTGGCGCAGGTCAACAACGTGGGCTCGAACGTGGTCTCGCAGCGGGGCGCGATCGCGGCGCTGCGGACGAAGGCCGAGTGGTTCCCGGCGCTCTTCGCCCTGGAGCGGCGCCACCAGGCCATGATCAAAGAGGCAGTGGAGGCGGTGCCGGGGTGCGTGGCGCCGGTCTACCCGTCCCAGGCCAACCTGCTGGCGGTGGACGTCAGCCGGGCCGGGGTGCACCCCGAGGCGATCTGCACAGCGCTGCTCGAGCAGCACCACATCCTGGCCCGCCATGCGGGCTATCACACGGAGCGGTTCGCCGACCGCTTCTTCCGGGTCGGGACCACCGTGCCCACTGCCTGGGTCGAGCGCTTCTGCGCCGTGTTCCCCAAGGTCATCGAAGCGCTGATCGCGGTCCCCCAGGCTGCTGCCCGCGCCCGCCTCTTCTGACCGTCCTCCTGCGACGCCCCTGCCGCTTGATGAACGGAACGCCGCCAAGCCCCGGGCGGCTGTTCTCGTCCTCGCGGCACCGAGCCTCAGGTTGCAACGACGCAGCGAATGTGGTCAAATCCAGTATGTTCGAGAGCCATGCGGAACAAAAAACGCTCAGGCCGACACCCCCGCACGGGCGATAGGCTGCGACATCGCGCAGCGTTTGGGGTATTATACGGTTTTGTCCATTTGTCGTTCGGCAGCTGACGGCCACGCGTGAACACGCACGGAAACAGGCATGGTGGACTTCGAGTGGGACGCCGCAAAGGCGGCCGCGAATCTCAAGAAGCACC
>JACPFL010000178.1:0-507 GCA_016183025.1 Deltaproteobacteria bacterium
AAGTGGCGGTAGCCCTCGGGCCGATACGTCTCCTCGATCAGCTCCCGCTGGAGCGAAAGCAGATGCCGCTCCAGGTCGAACTCGAACGCCGCCACATCCGGCCTGGCACGTTTCCCCTTGCGCGCTCGGCGGAACGCCTCGTAGAGATTTTCGAATGAGGTGATCCGGGGCCACAGGTTGGTGTGGCTCTTCATGCCCCCCGGCCAGCCTCAGAATTCAGAACCCAGAACTCAGAATCCAACATCTCAGGGGACCCCCTTCGCGCAGCGGAACCCGAGGTAGCTGCTCCGGGAGTCCGGCGTGCTGTAGCTCCGGCGCGCCGTGCGGAGGTGGATCGGGTTGATGCTCCACGACCCGCCGCGCCGGACTTTGCTCTGGCCGGTAGGCGGTCCGGGAGGGTTCAGATCGGGGGCGCGCTGGTAGTAGTCCTTGTCATAGCAGTCGGCGACCCACTCCCAGACGTTTCCCGCCAGGTCGTGCACCCCGTACGGGCTCACCCCGGCGGGG
>JACPFL010000178.1:515-9492 GCA_016183025.1 Deltaproteobacteria bacterium
CTCACGCCGGCGGGGTAGGAGCCCACCGGCGCGGGCTTGCCAAGTTTATTCTCAGCATTGGCCTTGCTGGAGTCCCACTGATCCCCCCAGGGATACTGCCGCCCGTCGGTCCCCCGCGCCGCCTTCTCCCACTCCGCCTCCGTGGGGAGGCGCTTGCCGGCCCATCTGCAGTACGCCTCGGCGTCGTGCCAGCTCACCCCCACCACCGGCTGCGTCGGCCCGTTGAACCGGCTGTCGTTCCAGTAGGCAGGGGCCGCCTGCCCCGTGGCCTCCATGAAGCGCCGATACAGCGCATTCGTCACCTCGTACGTGTCAACGTAAAACGCATCCAGATAGACCCGGCGGCGGGGCTTCTCGTCGTCGCCCTCCGTGTCGCTCCCCCTCCAGAACTCCCCGGCCGGCACCAGCACCATCTCCGCCCCGTCGTCCCCCGTGAACGCCTTCGGCAGATCCAGCGCCTCCAGGTCGATCTCCACCGGCACCTGCTGCTGAGGAGCTTATGGGGCGGGGGCTTCTTCTCGCGGCGCGACTTCATTCCCTCCCGGATTGCCTGCAAGATTCGCTCGAAGCCACCCTCTTCAAACAGATCGCACCATTGAAGTGGACGGAATTGGTCAGGAACTTCACAGTCATCGAGACGTACCGGAATGACGTAAATTGTTCCCACTGGCATCTCGTTAAGAACATCGAGGGCAAGTTTGAACTCTTTCTGGACATAGCCTCGTTTGGCTACCGAGGCCGTCGAGAGGAATATGATAACGAACTCCGAGCCTTTAAGTGCTTTGCGAATTTCCTGTTCCCACCATTGCCCGGGCAAGAGATCCTCTTTGTCCATCCAAGGAGGGCTCTACCGGGTTTCGTGTGGGTAGAGGTCGAGGCCCCCACAGTGAAAGTAGATCGCCGTCTTGAAGTGCTCCACGTTCCGGAAGCCCCGGGCGGTTTTCTTCACCCACTGGATGGTGGCATTGACGGCCTCCAGGCCGGCGTTGGTGATCCCGTGCCGGAGGTAGGTCAGGATATTCGGGAAGTGGCGCCGGATCAGCTTGGCCACCTCAGCCATGGGCTTCAGGCGGCTGTGGGTGGCCCGCCAGAACCAGCGCGCAAAGAACTTCTGGGCCACGCCCAGGTAGCGGTAGTCCCAGAACTGCCGGAACCGTTCCTTCAGGCTCCAGGCCCGGGCCACCTTGAGGTCGCTCCGCAGGAGGGCCCGGAGGGTCGCCCGTTGCTCGGGGGTCATCGCCTGGGGGCGCATGAGCCACAGGTACTTGGTGCCCGTCAGCCGGTCATCGTCGGCCCGCTTGAGGGCCCGGTGTTCGCCCCGGCGGACCTGGTCGACCGCGTCGTGGATGTGTTTGGCGAGGTGGAACTTGTCGAAGACGATCTTGTCCTCGGCCCCCGCCAAGTGCGCCTGGGTCGACTGGATGTAGGGCTCCCACATGTCCATGGCGATGGCCTGGATCCCCTCACGCTGGGCCGGGGTCAGGGTCGGCCAGAAGCCGTCCAGGCTCTCTCGCTTCCGCTCGTCCGCCACGTACAGCACCCGGCTCTCGTCCAGGTCGGCCACCACGGTGCAGTACCGGTGCCGCTTGGCGAAGGCCTTCTCGTCCACCCCCAGGTGGGGGACCCCCTCGTGGGTGCGCCGGGCCAACCCCCGGGCTACCGCCCGGCTCTTGATGCCCCAGGCCTCATCCCAGGTGATCCGCAGGAGCTCGGCCGCCCCCGTCACCGAACACTCCCGCAGCAGGTCGATGGCCAGGCGCTCCAAGAGGGCCGTGAACTGGCTGCCCGGCTCCGCCCAGGGGACTCGGATCTGCTTGACGCCGTGGGTGGGGCACTGGACCCGGGGGACCTCGGCCTCGATCCAGGTGTCGTAGCCGGGGACCGTGGTCTGGCACTCGGGGCAGGGGAACGGGCCCCCTCCGGCGTCCACCATCACGACCACCTGCTCCGCTTTGAGGTCCAGCTCCACGTTGACCACCTTCCACGGAGGAGTGATCCCCAGGATCCGCTCGTACAGCTCGATGTCGCGCATGCCACGGCCCCTCCTTTCGAGGGACCCAGCATAGCGCAACCCAGGTCAGTCACCCACACGGTTTCCCGAAGAGCCCCAAGGAGTAAGGCCACTTTGTTTAAGGCGCCTATAGATCTCCACGACTTCTCGTTTGTCTTCACTCGCGTAGCAGAGAAATACCTGTCCTTGAGGGGCCAGGAGTTTCACGCGACCGGGCCTCGCATCTCAGGATTCCTCATTAGCTCGCCACATCCTAGACAAACTCCCGTGCGTTGACAAGAGCGAGAGCGTCGCGCCGGCGCGCTCGCCCGCGTTGACAGCCCCCCGGGCGTTTATTAGAGTGCAGGGCGGCCAACTGCTGGCGGTTTCGGAGGAGGACCGGTGTCGAGCGGGCGTGTTGTCCGGCTCGCCATGCTGGCGTCGGGGAGCGGGACCAACTTCCAGGCGATCGTGGACGCGATCGAGGCCGGCCGGCTGCAGGCCCGCGCGGAGGTCCTGCTCAGCGATAATGCCAGTGCGCCGGCGCTGGAGCGGGCACGCCGCCACGGGATTCCCACGGTGGTCCTCGATTCCAAGGCCTTTGCGGACCGGAAGGCGTTCGACCAGCAGATCGTCCAAGAGCTCGCCCCTCGCGGGATCGACCTCATCGCGCTCGCGGGGTACATGCGGCTGGTGGGACCGGAGCTGATCCAGGCCTACCCCGCCCGGATCATGAACATCCATCCGGCCCTGCTCCCCGCCTTCCCGGGGCTGCACGGCCAGCGCAAGGCCCTGGCCTACGGGGTGAAGGTGTCGGGGTGCAGCGTGCACTTCGTGGACGAGGGGGTGGACACCGGGCCGCTCATCATCCAGGCCGTGGTGCCGGTCTACGATGAGGACACCGAGGAGAGCCTGGCTGCCCGGATCCTCCACGAGGAGCACCGGATCTACCCCCAGGCGATCCAGCTCTTTGCCGAGGGACGGCTGGTGGTCGAAGGGCGGCGCGTCCGGGTCTCGGGTCATCCCCGCCCGCCGGCCACGGCCCTGGCTAATCCCACACTCGTGGGGTTCTGAACGTGGGGCGCCAGAGGCGCTCGGAGGCGCCCGAGCCCATGCCCGCGGTCCTGGTCAGCGCCTGCCTGCTCGGGGTCTGCTGTCGCCACGACGGCTCGCACCGCTTCCGCGCCGCGGTGGCGGGCTGGAGTGCCGGGCGGAGGGTGATCGGGGTCTGCCCGGAGGAGCTGGGCGCGCTGGGGACGCCTCGTCCGCCGGCGTCGCTGGTCGGCGGCGACGGGACCGGCGTGCTGGCCGGCCGGGCCCGCGTGGTCGATGCGGAAGGGCGTGACGTGACGGCCGCCTACCTGGCCGGCGCACGGGAGGCCCTGCGGCGGGCGCGGGAGGCCGGAGTCACGCAGGCGCTGTTGAAGGAACGCAGCCCGTCGTGCGGGGCCCGGGCCGTTCACCGTGATGGACGCGTGGAACCAGGACAGGGCGTGGCCGCGGCCCTGCTCAGGCAGGCGGGGATCGAGGTCGTGTCCGATGAGGCCCTCCCGGGCTCCGGCCCCGCAGAGGGGGGCTGAGCCCGGGCCGGAAGCGCGGGCCAGAGACGCCAGTAAGGAGGGGCGATGGCGAGGATCTGCGAGATCTGCGGAAAGAGGCCGGCGGTGGTGGCGAATATCAGCCACGCGCACAACCGGACCAAGCGGGTCGTGTCCCCGAACCTGCGGCGGGTGAAGGCGCTGATCCAGGGGACCGTGCGCACCGTGCGCGTCTGCACCCGATGCATCCGGTCCGGCCACGTGACCAAGGCGGGGTGAGCGCCCGGCCGTTCAGGTCCGGAGCCGCTCCACCTTGATCACCCCTTTCACCCGCTCGACGGACTTCATCACCGCCTTCAGCTGGTCGAGGTCCTGCACCATCACCTGGAAGAGGCAGACGGCTTTCTGATCGTGCGTGGTCCGCACCTGGGCGTGGGAGATGTTCGCCTGGGCGGCCGTGATCGACGCGCTCATGTCGGCCAGGATCCCCTTCTTGTCCACGCAGAGCACCATGATCTTCGCCGGGCGGTCGGTCCGTTCCCCGGACTCCCACTGGACCTCGACCCGTCGCTCGGGATCCACCTCCAGGGCCTTCGGGCATTCCCTGGCGTGCACGGTGACCCCGCGGCCCCGCGTGATGAAGCCGAGGACCTCGTCGCCCGGCAGGGGGGAGCAGCAGCGACCCAGGCGGACGAGCACGTCCCCGACCCCCTTGATCTTGATCGCCGGCCCGCCGTCGCTCCGCCGGGCTCGGCGCCCCTCGGGGCGCGCCCGCTCCCGGGGCTCCTCGGGCAGGAACCGCCCCAGCACCTGGGTCGGCGACAGGCGCCCGTAGCACAGGGCCGTGAGCAGCCCGTCCACGTCGGCCAGGCCGCGCTCCTGGGCCACGGCCTTCAGGTCACCCGACCGGAGCAGCCCGGCGGAGTCCAGGCCGTGCCGCCGGCACTCCCGCTCCAGGATCTCCCGGCCCAGGGTCAGGGCCTGTTCGCGCTCCTCCACGCTGATGAACTGGCGGATCTTCGTCCGTGCCCGGGAGGTCTTGACGAATTTCAGCCAGTCCTTGCTGGGCTTGTGGTGGGACGAGGTCAGGATCTCGATGACGTCCCCGTTCTTGAGCTGGGACTTCAGGGGGACGAGCTTCCCGTTGACCTTCGCTCCCGTGCAGCGGTGGCCGACCTCGGCGTGGATGGCGTACGCGAAGTCCACCGGCGTGGCGCCCCGAGGGAACTCCTTCACCTCCCCCTTCGGCGTGAATACGTAGACCTCATCCGGGAAGAGGTCCACCTTGACGGTCTCGAGAAACTCCCCCGGGTCCTTGAGGTCCCGATGCCACTCCAGGAGCTGGCGGAGCCAGGCGAACTGCTGTCCCTCCCGCTCGTCCGCCCCCTTCCCCTCCTTGTACCGCCAGTGGGCGGCCACCCCGTACTCCCCGACCCGGTGCATCTCCTCGGAGCGGATCTGGATCTCCACCCGCTCGCCGTAGGGGCCGATCACCGTGGTGTGGAGCGACTGGTAGCCGTTCGCCTTCGGCATGGCGATGTAGTCCTTGAAACGCCCCGGCACCGGCTTCCAGAGGGCGTGGATGATCCCCAGGGCCGCGTAGCATTCCTTCACTCTCTTCATGATGATCCGTACAGCCACCAGGTCGTAGACCGGCCGGCCCGCTGCAGCTCCCGGGTCAGGATCTGTTTCACCTCCTGGATGTAGCGCTCCCGCGCCTGACGGCGTTTGGCCACCCGGTCGCTCAGCTCCTGGTAGGCCTCGGGCTTCAGGTAGCGCAGGGCCAGGTCCTCCAGCTCGACCTTCAGCCACCCCATCCCGAGGCGGTTGGCCAGCGGCGCGTAGATGTCGAGGGTCTCCTGGGCGATCTTCTGCTGCCGGTCGGGGGGGAGGTACTCCAGGGTGCGCATGTTGTGCAGGCGGTCGGCCAGCTTCACCATGATGACCCGGATGTCCTTGGACATGGCCAGGATCATCTTGCGGAAGTTCTCGGCCTGCCGCTCCGCGCTCGTCGAGAAGGTGATCTTGCTGATCTTGGTGACCCCGTCCACGAGCTGGGCGATCTCCGCCCCGAAGTGGGCCTGGATCTCCTGCAGGGTGGCGTGGGTGTCCTCCACGGTGTCGTGGAGCAGGCCGGTGACCACGCTGGCCTCGTCCAGGCGCATGTCCGCCAGGATCCCGGCGACCTCGAGGGGGTGGTCCAGGTAGGGCTCCCCTGACAGGCGCACCTGCCCCTGGTGGACCTTGGCCGAGAAGACGTAGGCCTTCTGGATCAGCTCCAGGTCCGCCTCCGGGTGGGCGGCGGCGACCCTGTCGAGGATGTCGTTCAGCCGGAGCATCGGCGCCCCCGGACTTCCCGGCCCGCCGGCGCGCGCCGGCGGGCGTCCCTCAGTTGCGCGGCGACTCCTTGAAGTTCACCTTCCCCGCGGCGATCTCCCGCAGCGCCTTGACGATCTCGCGATTGTCCGGCGCGTGCACCAGCGGGCGTGACCCCTTCAGAAGCTGCTTGGCCCGCATGGCCCCCAGGATGACCAGGGCGAAACGATTCTCCACCTGCCGCAGGCAATCCTCAACGGTGATCCGTGCCATGTCCTTCAACCTCCTTCAGCAGCCCGTCCAGGCGGGGGAGCGCCCTGGCCCGCCGGCACCGTTCAGCCAGGATGATGGCCCGCAGGGCCTCCACCGCCTCCTTGAACGTGTCATTCACGATGACGTAGTCGTACCCGGCCAGCTCCGCCACCTCTCGCCGGGCCGTCTCCAGCCGCCGCCGGACCTCAGCGGGTGGATCGCCCCGCTGCCTCAGCCGCTCCTTCAGCTCGGCCAGGGAGGGCGGCAGGAGGAAGACCGTGACCGCCTCGGGGTAGACGGCCTTGAGCTGACGCGCCCCCTGGACGTCGATGGTGAGCAGGACGTCCAGCCCCTGCTCGAGGGTCGCCCCGAGCCGAAGGCGGCTCGTGCCGTAGCGCTCTCCGTGCACCTCGGCCCACTCCGCCAGCTCTCCCCGCTTCACCATCTCCCGGAACCGCGCCGCCGAGACGAAGTAGTAGTCCCGCCCCTCCTGCTCGCCCTGCCGGGGTGGACGGGTCGTGTAGGAGACGGAGTGGCGCAGGTCGGGAAAGTTGTCGCCCAGCTCCCGCGCGAGCGAGGTCTTGCCTGCTCCCGACGGCGCCGACATGATGAAGAGAATCCCCGTCCGCCCCCCCATGTGACTCCGCTTCCGCCCGGGCCTCAGGGGCGGGGCTCCCCGGGCTCCTTCGCATCGCCGGAGAGGAAGCGCTGGGAGATCGTCTCCGTCTGGACGGCCGAGAGGATGATGTGGTCGCTGTCGGTGATGATGATGGACCGCGTGCGACGCCCCTGGGTGGCGTCGATGAGCTTCTTGCCCTCCCGGGCATCCTCCTTGAGGCGCTTCATCGGCGCCGAGTTCGGGGTCACGATGGCCACGATCCTGGAGGCCACCACCACGTTGCCGAAGCCGATGTTGAGGAGTTTCAGCTCCATCCGCCGCTCTCCCCGCGAGGCCCTTCCCCCCGACCCGCCCGGTGCGGGGGGCCGGCCCCACCTTCCGGGGTCGGCTACTCCAGGTTCTGCACCTGCTCCCGGACCTTCTCGAGCTCGGTCTTGATCTCCACCACCCGCTGGGAGATCAGGGTGTCGCTCCCCTTGGAGCCCACGGTGTTCACCTCGCGGTTCATCTCCTGCAGGAGGAAGTCCAGCTTCCGGCCCACGGGAGACTCGGTCCGGAGCACCTTCAGGAACTGCTCCACGTGGGACGCGAACCGGACCAGCTCTTCGGTGATGTCGCTCCGATCAGCGAAGTAGGCGACCTCCTGGCTCAGGCGCCACTCGTCCAGGGTCCCCTGGGGGACCGCCTCCCGGATCCGCTCCTGCAGGCGGGCCCGGTACTCCGCCTGGACCACCGGGGCCCGGGCGTGCACCTCCATCATCAAGGCCCCGACTGTGGCCATCCTGGCCTCCAGGTCCGCGACGAGCGCGCGCCCCTCCTTCTCCCGCATCGCGTCCAGGGCCTCGAGGGCCTCCTGAACGGCCCGCTGCACCCGGCCCCATTCCTCCTCCGCGGAGCTGTCCGCCTCCTTCACCGTGATGAGATCCTTGATCCCGGCCACGAGCGGCAGGTCGATCCGGCCCCGCAGCCTGAACTGCTGCTTGAGCTGGCGCAACGCGGCCAGGTACGCCGTCACCAGCGGGCGGTTCAGCTCCAGCTCGGCGACCTCGGTGGCCGCCCCCTCGACCAGGAGCGCCAGCTCCACCCGTCCCCGGGCGCAGATCGCCTGCACCTGCTGTCGGGCCTGGGCCTCGAAGGGGAGGTAGCGTCGCGGAAGCCGGAGGCTCACGTCGAGGTGGCGGTGATTGTAGGAACGCACCTCCACCTGCACGCGCCGCCCCTCCAGCACGCACTCCCCGCGCCCATATCCGGTCATGCTCTTGGGCATGGCTCCTCACCCGCCTCTGGCCGTCCCGTCATGGATTCCGGCCCCGCCCGGCCCTATCCTGGCGAACGGGCACGCGCGCCGGGTTGGATGACAGGATCACAACCGGCCCGGACGTGATTTTCTCTTTTTTATACCATTATTTAGCGGGCCCTTCAACTTCTCAACTGTGACCGTGGCCGTGCCGACCTCTCCCACGACGATCCCGGCCGCGATGTTCGACAGCCGGGCGGCCTGCTTGAAATCGGCTCCCGCAGCCAGGGCGAGGGTGAAGGCCCCGATGACCGTGTCGCCCGCGCCGGTCACATCGTAGACCTCCCGGGCCACGGCCGGGATGTGGGTGATGGCCCCGTCCTCCTCGAACAGGCTCATCCCGGCCCCCCCCCGCGTGATCAGGACGGAACGCGAGCGCGTCCGGCGCAGCAGCCTCCGCCCGGCGCGGCAGAGGTCCGCCTCGCTCAGGATCTCCATCCCCAGGGCCTGGGCGGCCTCATGGTGATTGGGCGTGATGGCCGTGAGGTATCGGTAGTGGGCGAAGTTCCGGAGCTTGGGGTCCACGGCGATGACCAGGTCGCGCCCGCGGATGAGCCGATGGAACCCGTCCATCAGCGCCTTCGAGACCACCCCTTTGGCGTAGTCCGAGACCAGGATGGCGTCGATCTCCGCGAGGTGGTCCGCGGCGTAGCGCAGCAGCCCCCGGGTCGCCGCGTCGCTGATGGGCTCCCGGCTCTCACGATCGTAGCGCACGACCTGCTGGTTGTGCGCGATCACCCGGGTCTTCATGGTGGTCGGCCGGCCGGGCTCCACCAGGATCCCCTCCGTCCGGACGTCGAGCTCCCGCAGCAAGCTCCAGACCTTCTCGCCCATGGCATCCCGGCCAACGACCCCCGCGGCCAGGACCCTGCCGCCCAGGGCGCGGATATTCCGGACGACGTTGGCGGCGCCCCCGAGCTGGTAGCGCTCGCGGGTGACGGTGATCACGGGCACCGGCGCCTCGG
>JACPFL010000179.1 GCA_016183025.1 Deltaproteobacteria bacterium
GTTGGTCCACGTCTCGGCCAGCTTCATGCAGCCCGGGCTCAACAACAAGCAATGCCTGGAGCTGAGCAACTTCAGCCCGATGCCCCTGGCTGTCTATCCCGGCACCCCTATCTGCCAGTTCATCTTCCAGCGCACCGTGGGCGAGGCCCGGTACGCGGGCCGGTTCCGGGACCAGGACGAGGACACCTTCTGACGGCCACGGGGTCCGCCAGCCACGCCGCTCCGACGACGCGGGGGCCGGACCTGCCCAAACCCGCAGGGGCTGCGCGGCACGGGCGCGGCGACGGGACCGACCCCTACCGGATCTGGACGAAGATCTCGTCGGCGGGCATGCGCTCGAGCTGCCCCAGCTCCACCGCCCGCTGCACGAGCAGGCGGGCGTTGGCGACCGTCGCGTCGTCCCAGACAGCCGGGAAGACGACGGGCAGCCGCTCCTTGAAGAGCTGGGCCTCGGGCTCACTCCGGATGTTGAGGAACCGTCGGAACTCATCGATGACCTCTGGGGTCCGGTGGACACGCGCGATGGTCTCCCGGAACATCCGCACCAGGCCGGCCGCCGCCTTCGGATTCGCGGCCAGCCACTCCTGGTGGGCCGCCAGCCCGATCATGAGCATGGGCTGTCCCGTGGCCTCGCGCCAGAGATCGTTGAGGCGCGCCGCCTCACGGAACCGGCGCGTCACCAGCATGCGGGTGACGAAGGGCTCCGAGAGGACCGCCGCCTCCACCTCGCGCTTCTCCAGCAGCCCCATGACCACCGGAGGCGCCCCGATGATCAACCGGTACTCCTTCTCCAGGTCGAGCCCCCGGGCCTTCCAGATGATCGCCGAGGCCGTGTAGGTCCCGGTGATCCGGTGATACATCCCCAACCGCTTCCCCTTCAGCTCCTCGATCCCCCGGACGGGGGCCTCGACGGACGTCACCACCGAGACCATGAGCCAGAGCAGCGGCGCGAAGATCCGGACCGGCGCGCCGCGGAGGTTGGCGCGGGCCGCGGAGATCGGCGCGAACGGGCCGACGTGGACCTGCTTGAAGAAGATCGCCTCCTCCGCCTTGGCCGGATCGAAGTAGCGGATCTCGAGGGATAGCCCCTGCTGTTCGTCCAGCCGGTACTGCTTCGCCAGCTCCGTCAGCAGTCCCACCGACGCCCCGGCCGTCGAGCTGATCACCACCTTCTGCAGCTCCGCGGCCGGCAGTCCGAAGGGGCGCAGGAGGATCCCCATGATCAGGACGACAAACGTGAAGCCTCTCCAGACTCCGGTGCCCATGAAGCCTCCCATGAACCGGGACCGAGGCCCCGGCGGACAGCCCAGCGCTCCAGCGTTGGCCTTTCAGAGTCGGGAATGCTATATCGCCCCTGCAGGGGTGTCAACGAGCGCAGAGCCGGATGGCAGATGCGAACGGCGGGAGATAGCACAGAGCCCGCGGTCTATCGGGGCGAGCATGGCGTGCTCTATGCCACCAGCAGTCTTGGCCTGCCAGGGATCAGGGCCGGCAGCGTGCAGACCCTGATCACCTCACCCCCGGCCTGGGAGCCGGGGGCCGGGGGATTCGGCGGCGAGGGATCCCTGGAGGCGTACCTGGGAAAGCTGCGGGCCCACGCCGAGGGGTGGCGGCGAGCACTCGCCCTGGACGGGCTGGCGTGGGTCGTCACCGAGACGACGGTCCGGAAGGGACGCTGGGTGGACGTGCCGGGGCGGACGCTCCAGGCCTTGGAGGAGATCGGGTTCGTGGCCCGGCAGGTCGTCGTCTGGCATTACCCCGGCCGGCCGGCGCGGACGCAGAGCGGGATCACGCGGAGCCACAAGCGCATCTTGGGGCTCACGCCAACGGCCGAGCATATGCCCCGCCTGGCCTGGCCGAGTCCGGACGAGGTCTGGGCGATCCCGCGCCCGCAGGCCGGGGAGGCGCGGTACAGCCCCCTCCCCCTCGCGCTCGTGGAACAGCTCCTCCGGCTCTGCCCGGACCACCGGGGCCTGGTGCTGGACCCCTTTGCCGGGTCGGGGACGGTGCCGGGGGCCTGCGAGCGGTCAGGACGCCCCTGGGTGGCCTTCGAAGTCGACCACGCCCAGGTCCGGCTGGCTGCCGGACGCCTCAGCCTGAAGCGGGAGGCAAGCCGGAACCCGGGACACGAGGGGAGGCCGACGCCTGCCGCGCAGGGGACGTGACCACGGGTATGACGGCATGGCTATGACCGAGGGGGATGCCGCGCCGGCGGCGAGCTTTCTCGCGCTCCTCGACCTGCACCGCGGGCTCAAGGAGCTGTTCCTCCGCCACCAGGAGGCCCTGCTGGCCAGCGACCTCGAGCAGGCCAGGCGCCTGTTGCTGGAGTTCGAGGCCACCCTCTATCACCATATTCAGGTCGAGGAGGAGATCCTGCTGCCGGTCTACGCGGAACGCGCCGGCCGGGTGCCGGGCGGTCCACCCGAGCTGTTCCTGGGAGAGCACCGGAACCTCAAGACGTTCGTCGCGGAGTTCAAGGAGCGCCTGGGCGAGATGCGGCCAGGCGCGCCCGGGCTGAGGCGGCAGACCATCACCCTGTTCGACCGGGAGGCGGTGTTCAAACAGGTGGTCGAGCACCATGACCTCCGCGAGCAGAACCTCCTCTACCCCCACCTTGACCGGGTGACGACTCCGGAGGAGCGCGCCGCCCTGCTGGCGCGGTGCACGGCCGAGCCTGCCCCGAGCGCCTCGCCGGAGGTGAGATGGGGCGAGCAGCGGTCAGGCGGCTCCTCCTCCGGCTGACCTGAGGGGGTCAGGATGGTTGGTCGCGACCCTGCAGGCTCCGCGATGGCCCGGCCTCAGATGGCCGACCGTCCGGCCGCCGGCCGCGTGCTGGCCCGCCCCTCGACCTCGCTGGCGCCCCGCATCCTGATCCTGGGCGGCGGGTTCGCGGGGGTCACCACTGCGCTGGAGCTAGCCAAACGGTGCGCTGGGACCCTGCCGGTCCACCTGACCCTCCTCAGCGAGCAGAACTTCTTCCTGTTCACCCCGATGCTGGCCGAGGCCGCCACCGGGGCCGTGGAGAGCCGCCACGTCCTCTACCCCATCAGGCCCCTGTGCGGAGCCTGGGGGATCGAGTTCGGGGAGATGTCCGTGGAGGCCATTGACCTCGACCGGCGGCGGGTGATCGCCCGCCATCGTCGCTCCCCGATCCGCCAGCAGGTGCACTACGACAAGCTCGTGCTGAGCCTCGGCGCCACCCCGAACGTGGCGATGGCGCCCGGCGCCGCGGAGCATGCCCTGCCCTTCAAGGGGGTGGGCGATGCCATCCGGATCCGGAACCGGGTGATCGACCTGTTCGAAGCGGCCGCCCTGACCGACGACCCCTGGACGCGGCGGCGCCTCCTCACGTTCGTGGTGGTGGGCGCGGGGCATGCCGGCACGGAGTTGATGGCCGCCCTGGAGGAGCTGACGCGCGGGATCCTGCTCCGGCACTACCCGTCCATTCCCCTGGACAGCGTTCGCCTTGTCCTGGTTGGCAGCAGCATCCTCCCCCAGACCGCGACGAACCTGGCGGCCTATGCCCGGCACCAACTCCTCGCCCGGGGGATCGAGCTGGAGACGAACCGGGCCGCCGGGGTCTCGGCCGAGGGGCTGACGCTGCAGGACGGACGGGTCATCCCCAGCCACTGCGTCATCTGGACCGCGGGAAACCGGGTAAGCCCGGTGGTGAGCAGCTTGCCGCTCCCCAAGGCGCGCGACGGCCGCCTGCAGGTGAACAAGTTCTTCGAGGTCGAGGGAGCGCGGGACGTCTACGCCCTGGGGGATAACGCCGCCCAGACCGACCCGCACACCGGGGCGCCGTATGTGGCCACCGCGCAGGTCGCGGTGCGTCAGGCGCGGGCGCTCGCGGAGCAACTGGACGCGGAGCTGACCGGCCGTGAGAAACGGCCGTTCAGCTTCCACGTGCTGGGGGAGATGGTGCCGCTGAGCCGGCGGACCGCGGTCGCCGACCTCAACGGCATCAAGCTGGTCGGGCTCCCCGCCTGGTTCGTGTGGAAGACCATCTACATGCTCAAGCTGCCGACCCTGGCCGCCCGCTTGCGCGTGGTCCTGGATTGGACGGTCGAGCTGTTCTTCGAACGGGACGTGTCGGAACTGACGGTGGAGGAGGAACGTGGAGGCTGACGTGCCAGCGCGCGATGGGAGGCACCCATGAGGGCTCGCTTGCCGGTCTGGCGCCGATTGGGCTGGCGCCTGGGCGCCAGCTTCCTGCTGCTGACCGCCCTGGGGATCCTGGTGAGCGGGTTCCTCCAGTACCGGGCCCAGGATCAGTGGCTGCGCCAGTCGCTGGGGTCCCTCCTGCTGAACATCGCCAGGACCGGCGCCCTGCTGGTAGACGGAGACCTGCACCAGGCCGTCGTGAAGGCGGGACGGAACGACACGGCGTCGTACGAGACGATCCGGGCACAGCTCCGGCGGATCCAGGAGACGAACCGGCTGAGCGACCCGATCTATACGCTCTCGGACATCGTGGGGGAGATGGCCCGGTTCGCCGTCATCAGCCACGGGCAGGAGCCGGTCGGCAAGCAGTACCAGCTCGCCCCGGCGATCCGGCCCATCCTGCATCGCGTGCTCATGGAGGGGAGCGCGGCCTACACGGACGTCTACGTGAACCAGCACGGCACCTGGATCACGGCGTTTGCCCCGATCCGGAGCGCGGCGGGCCGAACCGTGGCCGCCCTGGACGTGGACTTCCGGGCGGACGTCTACGTCCAGCAGCTGGGGGCGGTCCGGCGCCGGCTGTACCTCCATTCTCTGGCCGCTGCCGTGCTGGCCCTGGTGGCCGGGCTCCTCCTGGCACGCCAGATCACCCGCCCGGTGGGGCAGCTCGCGGCCCTGGCGCGGCGGGTGGTGGAGGGCGATCTCAGCACTCGGGTCCGCATCGCGGCCCGAGACGAGATCGGCCTGCTCGGCAACGTGTTTCACCTCATGGTGGACCGCCTGCACGTCTCGCACCGGAGCGTGGTGGACGTCCTGGTGCGGGCCCTGGAGGCGCGGGGGGGAGAGGCCGGCGGGCTGCGTCGCCTGGCCGCGGCGGCGCGGGCCGTGGCTGACCGCCTGGAGCTCTCCCCGGCCCAGCGGGAGGCGCTGGAGCTGGGGGCGCTGCTGCACGATATCGGCGAGATCCGCACCCCGGAGACCATCCTGCAGAAGCCCGGCCCCCTGACCCCCGAGGAGCGGCGCGTCGTCGAGCAACATCCAACCTGGGGCGTGGACCTCCTGGAGACGGTCCCCCTGCTGACCCCGGCGCTGGACGTGGTCGGAGGGCACCACGAGCGCTACGACGGGGGCGGCTACCCGCAGGGGCTGCACGGCGAGGAGATCCCGCTCACCGCGCGGATCTTCGCCGTGGTAGACGCGCTCGACGCCGTGACCCACGACCGGCCCTATCGGCGGGCCCGCCCGGTTTCCGAGGCGCTGGAGGTCCTGCGCCAGGAGGCAGGGAAGCAGTTCGACCCGCGCGCTGTCGAGGCCGCCCTGGCGATCCCGGAGGCGCGCTGGGCGGAGCTGCTCGGACGCCTCGATGCGGCGGGTTGACCCGTGACCAAATCGTCCAGGACAGGCCAGTGTCTCAGCAGGTGAAGGTGCTGCGGGAGGAGCCGTCATGGCCTACCAACCGTTGAGGGGGCAGAAGGCGCTCGTGACCGGCGCCAGCTCGGGGATCGGGGAGGGCATCGCCCGGGCGCTGGGCGCGGCGGGCGCCTCGGTGGTCGTCAACTACGGCACGAATGCTGACGCCGCACACAGGATCGCGGACGAGATGAAGGCGGACGGCGTCGATGCGATGGCCCTCCGGGCGGACGTCTCCAGGGAGGACGAGGTCCGGGAAATGTTCCGGGAGATGCTCACGGCCTGGGGGACCATCGACATCCTCGTGAACAACGCCGGGCTCCAGCGCGATGCGCCGTTCGCGGAGATGACGCTGGAGCAGTGGAACGTCGTGCTGGGCGTGAACCTGACGGGGATGTTCCTGTGCGCCCGCGAGGCGGCTCGTGAGATGATCCGCCGGGGGGTCCGGCCAGAGGTCTCCCGAGCGGCGGGGAAGATCATCTGCATCTCCTCTGTGCACGAGCAGATCCCATGGGCGGGCCACGTCAACTACGCGGCCTCCAAGGGCGGCGTGAAGCTCCTCATGCAGTCCCTGGCCCAGGAGCTGGCCCCCTACCGGATCCGGGTCAACTCGATCGCGCCGGGCGCGATCCAGACGCCCATCAACCGCGCGGCCTGGGAGACCCCCGAGGCGCTGGCCGCCCTGCTGAAGCTCATCCCGTACGGACGCATCGGACTCCCCGAGGACATCGGCAAGGCCGCCGTGTGGCTCGCCTCGGACGACTCCGACTACGTCCACGGCCAGACCCTGTTCGTCGATGGGGGCATGACGCTCTATCCCGAGTTCGCCCACGGGGGATAGGCAGGCCCCGGGACGGCGGATGACAGCGCCCGGCGCGCCTTTTCGGGGGCCGGCGAGGGGGACCAGGATGACGGCGGAGGAGATGCGGCTCGCAGAGGCCCGGGCGCGGACAGCCCACTGGAGGCGGTGGGGGCCGTACCTGGCCGAGCGCCAGTGGGGGACCGTCCGGGAGGACTACTCCCCGCACGGGACCGCCTGGGACTACTTCCCCCACGACCACGCCCGTTCCCGGGCCTACCGGTGGGGCGAGGACGGCCTGCTGGGGATCTCCGACAACCACCAGCGCCTCTGCTTCGCGCTCGCGCTCTGGAACGAGCGCGACCCGATCCTGAAGGAGCGGCTCTTCGGCCTGACCGGCTCCCAGGGCAACCACGGCGAGGACGTCAAGGAGTACCACTTCTACCTCGACTCCACGCCCACGCACTCCTACATGAAGGGGCTCTACAAGTACCCCCAGGCGGAGTTCCCGTACGCCCGCCTGCTGGAGGAAAACGCCCGACGCAGCCGGCACGACCCGGAGTTCGAGCTGCTGGACACGGGCGTCTTCGACGATGACCGCTACTTCGACGTCCTGGTCGAGTACGCCAAGGTGACGACCGACGACCTGCTGATCCGGGTCACCGTCACCAACCGGGGGCCCGACCCCGCCCCCCTCCACCTCCTCCCCACCCTCTGGTTCCGGAACACGTGGGCCTGGGACCATGAGGTCGAGCGCCCCCAGATGAACGGGGGCGGCAAGGCGTCCGGAGCGGTCTTCGTCCGGGCCGAGCACCCGGGGCTGGGGCGCGCTTACCGGCTCTACTGCGAGGGGGAGCCCGAGCTCCTGTTCACCGAGAACGAGACGAACTTCCGGCGCCTGTACCGGGGTGAGAACACCTACCGGTTCCTCAAGGACGCCTTCCACGACTACCTGGTCGGCGGCGAGAAGGGCGCGGTGAACTCGGTGCCGGAGGGCACCAAGGCGGCCGCACACTACCGCCTACACCTCGCTCCCGGCCAGAGCGCCGTGGTGCGCCTCCGCCTGAGCGACCGCGAGCCCGAAGGCGACCCCTTCGGCGGGCCCTTCGAGCGGTTGTTCGCCCAGTGCCAGCGGGAGGCCGATGAGTTCTACGCCACGGTCATCCCCGCCAGGCTGAGCGACGACGCGAAGCGCGTCATGCGGCAGGCCCTGGGGGGGATGCTCTGGTCCAAGCAGTGGTACCACTACGACGTCCGGCGCTGGCTGGAGGGCGACCCGACCCAGCCCGCGCCGCCCCCCGAGCGGAGGCGCGGCCGCAACCAGGACTGGACCCACCTCTATAACGAAGACGTCACCTCGATGCCGGACAAGTGGGAGTACCCCTGGTATGCCGCCTGGGACCTCGCCTTCCACACCATCGCGCTGGCCCTGGTGGACCCGGAGTTCGCCAAGCACCAGCTCATCCTGTTCCTGCGTGAGTGGTACATGCACCCGAACGGCCAGATCCCCGCTTACGAGTGGGCCTTCGGGGACGTCAACCCCCCGGTCCACGCGTGGGCCGCCTGGCGCGTCTACAAGATCGAGAAGCGGATCCGCGGCACGGCCGACCGCGGGTTCCTCGAGCGCGTCTTCCACAAGCTGCTCCTGAACTTCACCTGGTGGGTCAACCGCAAGGATCCGGAAGGACACAATGTCTTCCAGGGCGGCTTCCTGGGCCTCGACAACATCGGGGTCTTCGACCGCAGCGCGCCGCTCCCCACCGGCGGCCACATCGAGCAGTCCGACGGCACCGCGTGGATGGGCATGTTCTGCCTCAACATGCTGGCCATCGCGCTGGAGCTGGCCCGCGAGGACCCAGCCTACGAGGACGTGGCCTCGAAGTTCTTCGAGCACTTCGTCTACATCGCCTGTGCGATCAACAACATCGCGGGGGAGGGGATCGAGCTCTGGAACAAGGAGGACGGCTTCTTCTACGACGTGCTCCACCTCGACGGCGCCATCCACCCGCTCAGGGTGCGGTCCATGGTGGGCCTGATCCCGCTCTTCGCCGTCGAGACGCTGGAGCCCGAGATCGTGATGCACCTGCCGAATTTCTCGCGCCGGATGATGTGGTTCCTGCAGAACCGGCCGGAGCTGCGCCACTGCGCCGTGCGCCAGGACACCCCGGAGAGGCAGACGCGGCGGCTGCTCTCCATGGTCCACGGGGAGCGGCTGGCCAGCGTGCTCCGCTACCTCCTCGACGAACAGGAGTTTCTCTCGCCGTACGGAGTGCGGGCGCTGTCCCGCTACCACCAGGACCACCCCTACGTGCTCACGGTGAACGGGCAGGAGCACCGGGTGCAGTACGAGCCGGCGGAGTCCGCCACGGGGCTCTTCGGGGGGAACTCCAACTGGCGCGGGCCGATCTGGTTCCCGGTGAACTACCTGCTGATCGAGTCCCTGCAGAAGTTCGACCACTTCTACGGCCACCGCTTCCAGATCGAATGCCCGACGGGGTCGGGACGGCTGCTCAAGCTCTGGGACGTGGCGGCCGAGCTCTCGCGCCGCCTGACCCGTATCTTCCTCAGGGGCCCCGACGGCCGGCGACCGGTCCACGGCGGCGCGGAGAAGTTCCAGACCGACCCCCAGTGGCGGGATCTGATCCTCTTCTACGAATACTTCCACGGCGACAACGGCGCCGGCATCGGCGCCAGCCATCAGACCGGGTGGACCGGCCTCGTGGCCAAGCTCCTGCAGCAGAGTGGCGAGTAGCCGAAGGACGTATGGATGCCTGAGCCTCGCGTGTCCCTCGACTGGGGTCGGGAGATCTGCGGCCACCTCGGGACGGCGGAATCCCGCGAGTGGCTCTGCGCCAACGGGATCGGCGGGTTCGCCTCGGGCACGATCGCGGGACTCCTCACCCGGCGCTACCACGGCCTGCTGGTGGCCGCCCTCAAGCCGCCGCTGGGGCGGACGCTGCTCGTCGCCAAGGTAGACGACAGCATCGAGTACGGGGGCCTCATGCGCCCGCTCTTCGCCAACCGCTGGGCCGACGGGACGGTGGAGCCCCACGGCTACCGCGAGATCGAGCGCTTCCGGCTGGAGGGCACGAGCCCCGTCTGGGCCTACGCCTGCGCGGACGCGCTGCTGGAAAAGCGCGTCTGGATGGAGCCGGGCGCCAACACCACCTATGTCCGCTACCGCCTGCTCCGGGCGGCGGGGCCAGTCGAGCTGGAGCTGAAGGTGCTGGTCAACTACCGCGACCACCACGCGGCCACCCGGGGCACAGGGTGGCAGATGACGGTGGAGCCGATCCCGGGCGGGCTCCGCGTGGTGGCCTTCGAGGGGGCCCACCCGTTTGTCCTGCTGGCCGAGGGGCCAGAGGTCCATCCCACGCACACCTGGCACCACGGCTTTCACATGGCCCGCGAGCAGGAGCGTGGGCTGGAGTACCAGGAGGACCACCTGCACGCGGGGACCTTCCGGATGCCCCTCCGGCCGGGTGCCGCGTCGACGCTCGTGCTCTCCGCCGAGGCGGCGCCGAGACTGGACGGGGAGAAGGCCTGGCAACGGCGCCAGCGATATGAGACCCGGATCCTGGCGCGCTGGCGGCGGGCTCAGCCCGCAGCCCGCCGGGCGCCGACCTGGATCCAGCACCTGGTGCTCGCCGCGGATCAGTTCGTGGTTCGCCGCCCGCTCCCCGATGAGCCGGACGGGATGTCGGTCATCGCGGGCTACCCCTGGTTCGGGGACTGGGGACGCGACACCATGATCAGCCTGCCCGGGCTGACGATCTCCACCGGACGCCCCGAGGTGGCCAGGCGGGTCCTCACGACCTTCGCCGGCTTCGTCGATCGGGGGATGCTCCCGAACCGGTTTCCCGACGCCGGCGAGGCGCCTGAGTACAACACCGTAGACGCCGCCCTCTGGTACCTCGAGGCGATCCGCGCGTACCACATGGCGACCGACGACGATGCGTTCCTCACGCAGCTTTTCCCCAAGATCGAGGAGATCATTCACTGGTACCGGGGCGGCACCCGCTACGGGATCGCGGAGGACCCGGCCGACGGCCTGCTCCGCTCCGGAGAGCCCGGCGTCCAGCTCACCTGGATGGACGCGAAGGTGGGAAAGTGGGTGGTCACGCCTCGAATCGGGAAGCCGGTGGAGGTCAACGCCCTCTGGTACAACGCGCTGTGCGCGATGGCGAGGTTCGCGCGGCGCCTGGGGCAGTTGGTTGACCCGTGGGACACGCTGGCCGCCCGCGTGCGCGAAGGGTTCGCGCGGTTCTGGAACGAGGGCGCGGGGTGTTGCTACGACGTCATCGATGCGCCCGAAGGGGACGACCGCGCGCTCCGCCCGAACCAGATCTTCGCCGTCTCGCTCCCCGAGAGCCCCCTCTCTCCGGAGCGCCAGCGGCAGGTGGTGGACGCCTGCGCCCGCCACCTCCTGACCTCCTTCGGGCTCAGGAGCCTGACCCCAGGCCATCCCCAGTACCAGGGCCGCTACGCCGGCGGGCCGCGGGAGCGCGATGGGGCCTACCACCAGGGGACCGTGTGGGGATGGCTCCTGGGGCCCTTCGTGCGGGCCCACCTCCGCGTCTATCACGACCCAGAGGCGGCGCGAGCCTTCCTCCTGCCGATGGCCCATCACCTGACCGACTACGGGGTGGGGAGCATCGCGGAGATCTTCGACGGGGATCCGCCGTTCACCCCTCGCGGCTGCATCGCCCAAGCCTGGAGCGTCGCCGAGACGCTCCGGGCCTGGCTTCAGGTGGCCTTATGAACCACTCTGGAAGCAACCACCCGACGCGGAGGATCAGTCACAACGGTTGGATCGACATCTCGGTCCCGCTCCGCAGTGGGATGGCCCACTGGCCTCATGACCCACCTGTTCAGATCGAGCGCCTGTTCGATCTGCGACGCGGAGACGTCTACACCCTCTCAAAGCTCTCCATGAGCGCGCATGCCGGGACGCACATGGACGCGCCGCTCCACTTCATCCAGACCGGCAAGGGGCTTGATGAGATGCCGTTCGCCGCCACGATCGGGCCCGCCCGCGTGATCGAGATTCACGACCCCGAATCGATCAGGCCCGACGTACTCCGGTCTCATCGGATCCGCCGCGGCGAACGGGTCCTCTTCAAGACGAAGAACTCCACTCGATGCTGGAACACCGATTCCTTTGTCGAGGACTTCGTGCACCTCTCCATCGAAGCGGCGCGCTTTCTCGCAGGGCGCGGTGTGCGGGCCGTCGGCATCGATTACCTTTCGGTGGGCGGATACCTCGAGAAAAACGGCCCTGAGGTTCACCGGGCGCTGCTCGAGGCAGGCGTGTGGATCATCGAGGGCCTCGACCTCTCGCGGGTGCGGCCGGGGACGTACGAGCTCCTCTGCCTTCCGCTCAGGATCCTCCGCGGTGATGGCGCGCCCGCACGAGCGATACTGAGACCGATCAGGCGAGGCGGGGGCAGAACGGGAGGCCGGACATGATGACCGTCAAGAGGGAGTTCGGTATGATCGGCCTGGGCCGGATGGGTGGAAATCTTTCCCTTCAGGCCCTGGAAAAAGCCATCCGAGTCGTCGGTTTTGAGCTGAAGAACCCGTCCGAAGAGCTGGTCCGAGCGGGCCTGGTCGTGATCAGGAACCTCGAAGGCTTCCGCGAGCAGCTCTCGCCGCCGCGTGCCGTCTTCGCCTACATCCCCGCGGGACCGGCGGTCGATCGCCTTCTGGACGACCTCGCCGGGCACCTTGAGGAGGGCGATGTCCTAGTAGACGGCGGCAACTCCTACTGGGGCGATTCGATCCGACGCCATCGGCGGCTCAAGGAGCGGGGAATCCAGCTCGTTGATCTCGGGACAAGCGGGGGGGTCGAAGGGGCGCGCCACGGCGCCTGCTTCATGGCCGGCGGCGAGGATGAGGCCATCGCGCGGATCGAGCCGCTCCTCCTCGAGCTCGCCACTCCCGGCGGATACGTTCACGCAGGCCCACCCGGTGCGGGACATTTCACGAAACTCGTGCACAACGGGATCGAGTTCGGGATGCTCCAGGCGATTGGCGAGGGAATGGACCTCCTGGAACACTATCCTCACCCGCTCGAGATCGCCAAGATCCTCCGGTGCTGGCGGCACGGCTCGGTGATACGCTCATGGCTGATCGACCTGATGGAAGAAGCCTGCCGGTTGGAAGGAGACCTCGGGAAGATCCCGCCCTATGTCGAGGATACCGGCGAAGTGAATTGGCTGGTCAATGATGCCATTCGGATGGAGGTCCCGGTTCCGGTCATCGCGCAGGCCGTGATGCAGCTCTTCACCTCTCGCGACGACAAGAGGTACTGGGCCCGCGCCATCGCGATGATGCGCCACGGTTTCGGCGGCCACCCCTACGGTCCGGACGGGTCCATCGCCCGCGAGCGCCGGGAGGGGCGCGTGGGCGACTTTCTCCAGGACGGTGACTAGCAACCACTGTGGGGATGGCTCGCGGGGCCCTTCGCGCGCTCAGGGCCTGGCATGAGATCCCCTCACAGGAGATCCCCCGGGGCCACATCCGCAGCCGCAGCTCCCGTCGCCGCAGTCGTGTCTGACCTCCACCGCTTTGAGTTCGAGGCGGCCCTCCGCCGGGTTCCGCGCACGCGCAGGCTCCGGCTCACAGCCGCATCCACACTCTCCAGTCCCGCAGCTCATCCTCTCCTCACCTCCTTTTGAGGCCGGCCTCGGATGGCCAACCTCTTGATCTGCACCAGCCCTTGCGAGGCGCCTGCGCCGCAGGTGCAGAAGGCGCCTGGCAGGGGGCGCCTTCCGCCGCCCATTTCGCCGAGGAACCCCGCCACTTCGGCCCGGAGGAGCTTCAGGTCGTGGAGCTTGCGGTCGATCTCCGCCAGCTCCTCGCTCATGACCCGTCGCAGCTCGGGCCCGAGCACGCCACAGCTACAGCGCTCTCCATGAAGGTGCCGCGCCAGCTCCCCGATCTTCCTGACCGAGAGCCCCAGCAGCTTGGCTCGCCTGATGAACTCCAGCCGGCGCAGGTCCTGCTCATCGAACAGGCGATAGCCGCTCTCGCTCCGCCGGGCCATCGGGAGCAGGCCCCGCCGCTCGTAGAAGCGGACGGCCTTCACGCTCACCCCGGCGCGGCGAGCCAGCTCCCCGATCCGCCATCCCTCCATCCTCCTCACCTCCGTTAATTCAGCGTACAGGCTCCCCTGCGGGGGAAGGTCAAGAGCTTTTTGATGAGCCCCCCCGGCTCGCCGCGAGACCCTCCCGCTCCTCGGTGCCCAAGCCATGGTATGGTGTCGGCCGGACGGCGGTGAAGGGGCACGGCATCGGTGGACGCTGGCTGGCGCAGGCGCTTCGAGGACCTCACCCTCCCTTATCTCCCGGAGGTCTACCGGGTAGCCTTGGGGTTGACCGGGCGGCCGGCGGACGCCGAGGACCTCGCCCAGGAGACGTACCTGCGGGCCTTCCAGGCCTTCCGCCGCTCCCCGCCGGACCGGCCTCGCCCCTGGCTCCTCACCATCCTCTACCGGCTCTGGATCGACGCCCACCGGAAGGAGCAGCGCCGACCTACGGGGGAATCGTTCGAGGAGGATCGGCACAGCCCCCTTGATCCGCAGGGCACCGCCCCGGACGCGCGCCAGGCTGATCGCATCCGGAGAGCGCTCCAGGAGCTTCCCTCGCAGCAGCGCGCGGCGGTCCTGCTCTGTGATGGCGAGGGGTATTCGTACGCCGAGATCGCTACCATCCTCGATGCGCCGATCGGGACCATCCGGACCTGGATCCACCGCGGGCGGGCCCTCCTGCGCCAGGCACTGACCTCCGCCAGGTAGCGCCGCTTCGCCGGAATCGTCGCGAAACCGCTACGAAATCAGGGGGGGTCAGTCCCCCCCGGGAGGCCCTGAAACTTTTGTCTTCTGACTGGCGTCTTGACATAGGAGGAAGTTTCCCTTATTAACTAAAAAGGAGGTCCGCGGGTGAGCAGGCGCGTCATGAGGATCATGGTGCTCATCTTGGCCGTCCTGGGGGCGCCGGTCCTGACCGGGATGGCGCAGGACGACTGTCTGAGCTGTTCGATCACCACGTCCGGCGCGCCGTGCTTCATCCAGCAGGTTTGTGCGGCTGTCACGCTTGCCGATCAGGCTCCCATTGCGCTTCTGGTCTTTCCGATCCTCCTGCCCCTTCCGACGTCTGGCTCCCCGGGCGTGGTCATCCCGACGTTCCATCCGCCGACCACATCATCCAGCCTGCTGTAGTCCCCAGTAACCATCACCAGGTCTGTGCTGGCGGGGGGTGATCCTCCGCGGAACGCGTCCGCGTCCTTGAGGGGTGAGGCGACTTGTCCGCTGGGCATGCGGGAGGGGTGCCATGGCAGTTCCGGACGTCCTGGATGCCGAGTCGATCCGACGGTCGAAGGCCGATACCCTCTGGTCCCGGCGGGACTTCTTCTCGCTGGCCGGCTGGGCAGGCGTGCTCGTGGTCCTCGCGACGATGACGCTGGGGTTCTTCCGGTTCATGTTCCCCCGGGTCCTGTTCGAGCCCCCGACCCGGTTCGAGGCAGGCCGGCCCCAGGAGTACCTGGTAGGGACGGTGGACGAGCGCTTCAAGATCGAGCGGCGGGTCTGGATCGTCCACGAGGAGTACGGACTGTTCGCGCTCCTCGCCATCTGCACACACCTAGGGTGCACGCCGAACTGGTTCCCGGCGGAGAACAAGTTCAAGTGCCCGTGCCATGGGAGCGGGTTCCGGCGGGACGGGACGAACTTCGAAGGGCCGGCGCCCCGACCGCTTGACCGGATAAAGCTCGAGCTGACTCCCGAGGGGGATCTGGTCGTGGACAAGGCTCACATCTTCCGCATGGCGGCCGGGAAGGACCCGGACGAGCAGTACCCTCAGGCGATCCTGAAGGTGTGACCGCGGGGGCACGTGGATGCTCTGTCACCTCCCGCTCTTCCTGCCGATCGCCGGCCTGCTGTTCTTCTGGGTCCTCCCGTGGGAGATCGCCCTGGTCGCCTATGCGGCCGTGCTGGGGGTCTCGGCGCTCCTGTATGTGAAGGTCCGTGACGCCATGCGGGCCCCGGTGTCCACTGGCATGGAAGGCATGATCGGCCGGGAAGCGGAAGCGCTGGAGGACCTTCGGCCCCTGGGTCATGTGATGTGCGGGAGCGAGCGCTGGAGGGCGGAGGCACGCGCCCCGGTCGGACAGGGACAACGAGCGATTGTCCGGGAGGCCAGAGGACTCGTGTTGATCGTCGAGCCCGTGGCCCAGAGGGAGCCGAGGAGCTCGGAGGATCGCAGGTGACCAGGCGGGCCGGGTTTCTGATTGGCACGCTCGGGGCGACCATGGCGGCAGTCACAGCCGGCGCATTCCTGGTGTGGCCAGAGCTTGCCCCCAGGACCCCGCAGCCGACCTCTGACCTCGCCGCAAAGAGCCTGCTGGTCCCGGTCGCAGAAAGCCGGGGAGATCCGTTTCGGCGCTTCGGGGTGGAGCCCACTGGACCGCAGGAGGCGCCGAACTTCTCCCTCCCGACGCCGGAGGGCCGAGGGCTCCGGCTCTCCGACCTGCGTGGACAGGTCGTCGCACTGAATTTCTGGGCGACCTGGTGCATCCCCTGCCGCACGGAGATGCCGGCCATGGAGCGCCTGTACCGACGGTACCAGGCCCAGGGGTTCACGGTGCTGGGCGTGAACTATCAGGAGCCTGCCAAGAGGGTCCGCGCCTTCATGCAGGAGCTGAAGCTCACCTTCCCAACGGTGATTGACCCGCTCGGGGAGGTCTACGAGGCCTATCGCATCTTCGCCCTGCCGACGACGTACCTCATTGGCCGCCAGGGGCGGTTCGAGGGGAAGATCGTCGGCTACCGCGATTGGGCA
>JACPFL010000174.1 GCA_016183025.1 Deltaproteobacteria bacterium
CTCCTAGCTCGCGGCGGTCGCCAGGATCGCCTCCACGATCTTGACGTAACCCGTGCAGCGGCACAGGTTCCCGGCGATCCCCATGCGCACCTCCTCTTCGGTCGGCTTGGGGTTCTCGTTGAGCAGGGCCTTGGCCATCAGGATCATCCCGGGCGTGCAGTAGCCGCACTGGATCGCGCCGTAGTCGATGAAGGCCTTCTGCAGAGGGTCCAGCGCACCGTCCCTGGCCAGCCCCTCGATCGTCGTCACCTGCTGGCCATTCACCGAGACCGCCAGGATCAGACAGGAGGTCATGGCGACCCCGTTCACCAGGACCGTGCAGGCGCCGCACTCCCCGTTGCCGCACCCTTCCTTCGTCCCGGTCAGCTCCAGGTCATCCCGGAGGAAATCCAGCAGGCGGCGCCGGGGCTCCACCTCCATCTCGTACACTTCACCGTTGACAGTCACGCTGATCGGCTTCTTCATCCTGGGCTGCACCGTTTCGCTCCTCCCCCGATGGCCGGCCCTTTGTACCGCACGGGGCCATCCTTGTCAACTGCCCGACTGGCCGCGCAGCGCCCGCGTGCGGGGCCAGTCGATCTCCAGGCGCTCGCGGTCAATCGCCACCCCGTAGTCGGCTGCAGCCCGCTCCACGGAGACCAGCCCGTCCAGGACGTCCTCCAGGACCCGTAAGGGGTCCCGCTCGAAGGGCGGAAAGAACCCCCCGCCCCCCGAGGTGTCCACCTGGACCTCGTGGCCGGGCTGCAGGGTGTACTGGCTCTTCGGGTGCGGCCGTTCGCCGGTGGTGGGGACGGTGACCTCCGCCAGCCGGCCGTTGCCGCCCCCCCGGAACCCCAGGGCCGGGAACTTGGTCCGCTCGAACATGGCGTTGAAGGCGGCGGGCCTGGCGCTGCGGATCCGGAACCCGACCCGCTGCGCCAGCCCGCCCCGGAACCGCCCGGGCCCCCCGGAGTCGCAGATCAGCTCCTTGCGGACGAAGAAGATGGGCGAGACGTTCTCCGTGACCTCGACAGGCGAGTTCGAGATGTTGGTCGGGAACCCCGTGGTGGACAGCCCATCCTTGGTCGGCCGGGCCCCCATGCCGCCCGTGCAGAAGTAGTTGTTCACGAAGCGCTCCCCCGCGTCGGTCTCCCCATCGAACTGGCTGATGCAGAGCGAGGAGCTGTCGGCCACCACCCGGTCCGGCAGGATCTCGGCCAGCGCGCCGAAGATGGCGGGCCCGGCGAAGTGGCCGATCAGGTGTCGCCCCGCCACGGGGGCGGGGTAGGTCGCATTGAGCAGGCACCCGGCCGGGGCCACGACGTGGATCGGCCGGAAGCTGCCGTCGTTGTTCGGCACGTCGGGGCAGATCGCGCACTTCAGGGCATAGGTGGTGTAGGCGTGCGTGTAGTTGAAGACCACGTTGATCCCGCGACTGCACTGGGGCGAGGTCCCGGCGTAGTCGACGTAGATGTCGGAGCCCTTGATCGTGACCGTGACCTGGATCTTCAGCGGCGCCTCGAACCCGTCCACGAAGAGCTCCCGGGAGGCGCTGCCGTCGGGGACCGCCTCGATGGCCCGACGCGTGGCCTGCTCGGAGCGGGTCAGGATCTCACGGGCGAGGGCCTCGAGGTCAGGCAGGCCCACCTCCTTCAGGAACTCGATGAGCTTGCGGCCGCTCACCTCATTGGCCGAGATCTGGGCCATGGTGTCCCCCACCACCAGGTGGGGGACCCGCACGTTGCTCTCGATGAACTCGAAGACCGGCCTGACGGGCTCACCCCGGTCGAAGAGCTTCACGATCGGGATGTGCAGCCCCTCCTCGAACACCGTGGTGGCGTCGGCGCAGAACCCCCGTCCCCCGATGTCCGCGACGTGGCAGGTGTTCGCCGCCAGGGCGACCAGGCGCCCGCCAAAGAAGATCGGGCTGACCACCGTCAGATCGCGCTTGTGGCCCGAGACGAGCCAGGGGTCGTTAGTGACCAGAGCATCCCCGGGATTCAAGGCGCTTGGTGGGTATTTCTTCAGAAAGTACTTGACACCAGTTGCCATGCTGTTGATGTGCCCCGGCGTGCCGGTGGTGGCCTGGACCAGCATGTTCCCCGCGGGGTCGAAGATGCCGGAGGAGAGGTCCTCGGTCTCGCGGACGATGGTCGTGAACGACGCTCGGACCAGGGCGGCGGCCTGCTCGTTCACGATGGAGACCAGGCGGTTCCAGAACACCTCCAGGGTGATCGCATCGATCTGCATCCTCACCCCCTCCGCTCAGGGCGTGATGACCAGGTTCAGGTACTCGTCCACAGCCACCGAGCCCCCGGGCGCCACCACGGTGGTGGACTCGTCCTCCTCGATGATGGCCGGGCCGCGCAGGTGCTCCCCAGGATGCAGGGCATAGCGGTCGTAGACCCGGGTGGCGAGATAGCCGCCCTCCGGGAAGTAGACCGGCCGCTCCCCCTTGAGGGCGCCCCCGGGCCGGCCGATGGGGACGAAGGCCCGGGTCAGGTCGAGCTCCGGCCGCGGCCCCGAGGCGAGCACCCGCCAGTTCAGCCCCTCGACCTCGACCCCGGGGTTCAGCCGGCAGAACAGGCGCTCGTACTCCCGCTCGAACGCGGCCCGGATGCCCTCCCGATCATCAGACGTGAGCCGCCCGTCCGGGATGGGCACGCTGATCTCGTACCCCTGATCCACGTACCGCATGTCGCAGGAGCGGCTGATCGTGATGGCGTCCCGGGGGACGCCCGCGCCCCGGAGCAGGGCCGCCCCCTCCTCCCCCATCTCGGCGAAGATCCGGCTGAGGTGGCCGAAGTCGAGCGCGGGGAGACGCGCCATGTAGGTCCGCACCAGGTCGAACGAGAAGGGCGCGGCCAGCAGCCCCAGGGCCGAGGCCACCCCGGACGCCGCGGGGATCAGGATCTTGCAGATCCCCAGCTTCTCGGCGACCCACCAGGCGTGCACAGGCCCGGCCCCCCCGAACGCCATGAGGACGTAGGCCTTGGGGTCCTGCCCCCGCTCCACGGCGTGGATCCGGGCCGCGTTGGCCATGTTCTCGTCCACGACCTGATGGATCCCCCAGGCCGCCCGCGTGAGGTCCATCCCCAGCGGTGCGGCGATCCGGTGCTCGACGGCCTGGCGTGCCCGGTCCAGGCTCAGGGCCATCTTCCCACCCAGGAAGTGGCCCGGGTCCAGGTAGCCCAGCACGAGGTCGGCATCGGTGACGGTCGGCTCGTCCCCGCCCAGGCTGTAGCAGGCCGGGCCGGGGCTGGCCCCCGCGCTCTGCGGCCCCACCTGCAGCAGCCCCATGGCGTCGATGTGGGCGATGGAGCCCCCGCCCGCCCCGATCTCGATCATCTCCGTGACCGGGACCTTCAGGGGGAATCCGCTCCCGCGCTTGAAGCGGTAGACGCGGGCGACCTCGAAGTTCGTCGTGACCATGGGACGGCCATCCTCGATCAGGCAGATCTTGGCCGTGGTCCCACCCATGTCGAAGGAGAGCAGACGCTTGTGGCCCAGCAGGTGGCCGTAGGTGGAGGCGAGGATGGCCCCAGCAGCCGGGCCCGACTCCACGATGCGGACGGGGTAGCGCTCCGCAGTCTCCCCTGTGATGATCCCCCCGCTGGACAGCATGACGAACAGGCTGCCGCCGAAGCCGCGTTCCCCCAGCCCGCTGCGCAGGCGCGACAGGTACTGGCGCATGACGGGCTGGACGTAGGCATTGGCCACGGTGGTGGAGGTCCGCTCGTACTCGCGGATCTCGGGGACGACCTCGGTGGAGAGCGACAGGAACGCCTCGGGGAACTGCTCCTGGAGCAGGGCCCGCATCCGCTGCTCGTGGGCCGGGTTCCGGAAGGCATGCAGGAAACAGACGGCCACCGCCGCCACTCCCTGGGCCCGGAGCCGGGCGATGACCCGTCGGGCCTCGTCCTCGTCCAGGGGGGTCTCGACCGTGCCGTCCGGGAGGAGCCGCTCGCTCACCTCGAACCGGAGGCGGCGCGGCACCAGGGGACGAGGCATCTCCAGGAAGATGTCGTAGATGTCGTAGCGCTTCTCCCGGCCGATCTCCAGGACGTCCCGGAACCCCTGGGTGGTGATCAGCCCGGTCTTCGCGCCCGTCCGTTCGATCAACGTGTTGGTGATCAGGGTCGTCCCGTGCATGACGTTCTGGACCCCCTGCAGGGGGAGCGACAGGACGGCCGCCAGCTCGTCCATCCCCGCGATCGCCCCCAGGGACGGATCCGCAGGGGTCGTGAGGAGCTTGCCGCGGTGGACCTTGCCGCTCTCGCTGTCCCAGAGGACGAGGTCGGTGAACGTCCCGCCGATGTCGATGCCGACGTTGATCATGTCCCCCATGCTTACCGTCCGGGCGCCGGCATTGTCAAGCACGCGGCCCGCTCGCGGCCCGCGGGAGACGCCCCTGCGCGCGTGTTGGTCCTGAGGCCCGGGTGAGCTTGAAACGGGCCCACGCGAGCCGGTAGAATGGCCCGCATCCACTGAGCCCGGGAGGGTCCAACCCATGGGAGCGATCGTCGTCGCCGCCAAGGTCTCTCACGTGCCATCCGTGTACCTGGGCGAGCCGGGAGTCTACCCGCCGTACGAAGGGGTCCACGAGAACCTCCGCGAGGGGCTCCGCGCGATCCGCCGGCGCCTGGCCGAGGAGGGGGCGGAGACGGTGGTCGTGCTCGATACCCACTGGATCACGACCGTGGACCACCACCTGAACGCCGCGCCCCGGCATCAGGGGGTCTACACCTCCGAGGAGCAGCCGCACGTCCTGCACGATTACGAGTACGACTACCCAGGCGACCCGGAGCTGGCCACGGCCTGGGCCCAGATGGCGACGACGGCCGGGATCACCATGCACGCGCACAACTACCGCAGCCTCCGCCTCACCTACGGGACCCTGGTCCCGCTCCACTACCTGAACCCGGACCGACGGCTGAAGGTCCTGCCCATCGGCATGAACATCAACGCCTCGCCGGAGGAGAACGCGCGGCTCGGGACGATCCTCGCCGAGACGGTACGGCGGAGCGGTCGCCGGGTCGGGCTCATCGCCAGCGGCTCCCTCTCCCACGCCTTCTGGCCGAACGACGAGGTCAAGGCCCGCCGGTGGGAGATCTCCTCGGAGTTCAACCGCCAGGTGGACCTCCACGTCATCGACCTGCTCACCCAGGGGCGCGTGGCCGAGGTCATCGACATGATCCCGGTCTACCGGAAGGCGTGCGCCGGTGAGTGCGGGATGGCCGACACCAGCCTCCTCTTCGGCGCCCTGGGCGGCAAGGCCTACCGGGGGAAGGCGCTGGTGCTGGGCGAGTACTGCGGCTCTGGCGGGAACGGGCAGGTCGTCCTGGAGTTCCCGGTGGCCGCCTGAGGCCGATGGACCTGGGGCTGAAGGGCAAGCTGGCGGTGGTGGCTGGCGGGAGCGCCGGGATCGGCGCGGCCGTCGCCCGCGGGCTCGCCCTTGAGGGCGCTGACCTCGTGCTCGCGGCCCGTCACGGCGAACGGCTGCACGCCTTCGCCGAGGAGCTGACCCGCACCCTGGGCGCCCACGTGCTCCCCCTCACTGCGGACCTGACGGTCCCGGGGGAGGCCGAGGGCCTGATCCGGGCCGCAGACGAGCGGTTCGGCCGGGTGGACATCCTCGTGAACTGCGCCGGCCGCTCGTATCTCGGCGACCTGCAGGAGTTCACCGACGAGGCGTGGGACCAGGCCCTGCAGGGAAACCTGATGGCGGCCGTGCGCTGCTGCCGGGCGGCGGTCCCGGTGATGATCCGTCAGGGGGGCGGGCGGATCATCAACATCGGGGCGGTCTCGGCACTCCAGCCCAGCGAGGGCCAGCTCGGCTCCAACGCGGCCAAGGCGGCCCTCGTGAACTTCTCGAAGAGCCTCGCGAACGAGGTCGCCCGCCACCGCATCCTCGTCAACTGCGTGAACCCCGGCCGGTGCCTGAACGAGCGCTGGCGGCAGCGCGCGGAGGAAGGCGCGTGCCGGGAGGGGGGGACGCCCGAGGAGTTCCTGGACCGGGTCGCCAGGCAGCACATCCCGCTGGGCCGCTTCGGCCGGGCCGAGGAGGTGGCGGCCCTGGTCGTCTTCCTCGCCTCGGAGCCGGCTGGCTACATCACCGGCCAGTCCATCTGCGTGGACGGCGGCATGCTGCGGTCCGCCTTCTGAGCCGTCAGGCGGCGTGGCGCTCCTCGCGCCGCACGCGTTCCCCCGGCAGCACCCGGCGGGCGAGGCCACGGGCTGGACAGGAAGGGCTCAGTACTGGGTGAACTTCTGGGACTCGGTATCCATCTTCAGGAGCAGCGCCGCCATGAAGCCCAGCAGGGGGTGGGCGCCGGCGGCCCCCATCTTCAGGGGGTCCATGCTCCGCAGCGCCGCGGCCTGCTCCGGACGGATCGCATACGCGGCGGTGAACCCCTCCGGATCCTGGAGGTAGCGCTGGCGCGCCGCCTTCTCCGTAGAGCAGCTTGTTGAACACGTAGTCGTGCGGGCTCGGGTAGCTGTAGTGCAGTCTGTCCATCTGGCCGTCCCCTACGTGAGGTCCCAGCTCACCATGGCGTAGCCGTGGTGCCAGCTCGGCTGGTAGGTCAGGACCGTGCCCGGGGCCTTCCCGATCATCCCCAGGAGCGTGATCCAGCTCCGCAGCTCCACGTTGCCCGCGGCGTCCAGCTCCTCGGCGCTGATGGCAACGATCTCCTCGACCCCTCCGCCCTCCACCAGGCGCAGGATCCGGCGGTCGAACTCGAAGTCCGGATTGCCGTACCGCTCCGTCCCCGGGTAGTGCGAGAGCCCGCCGGTGGCCATGACGGCCACGCTCTCGGGACGGCGCTCGATGATCCGGGCCAGGGCGGCCCCGAAGTCGTAGCAGCGCCGGGGCAGGGGCTGCGGCGGGACATAGCCGTTCACGAAGATCGGCACCACCGGGATGTCCAGCCCCTTCAGGACGAAGTGCATCGGGACCAGGAACTCGTGGCCGAAGACCGCCGCCTGGGAGAAGGCCAGATCGAAGCCGGCGGCGATCGCCTCGTGAAGCAGGGCAGAGGAGAGCGCCTCGTGGACCGGGAACGCGTAGGTGTACCGGCCGAAGCTCCCCTCGCAGCGGAGCCCGGTGTACACGGCCAGGGCGGGGAACGCATCCAGGAAGAAGCTCTCCAGGTGGTCATTGCCGATGATCAGGAAAGCCTCGGGCCGCCGCGCCACCAGGGTCTGGCGCATGGACTCGAACGCCGCGTGCACGGCGGCCAGCTGCGCCTGGTCCTCGGTCTCGGGCGCGGCCAGGATCTGGGGGGCATGGGCCACCCCGAACGCCGCGACGATCCGCCCCATCGTCCCTTCCCTCCCCTCTCAGATCTCCCTGGTGCCCTCTTCGTCGATCCCCAGGACCAGGCTCTGGCCCCCCACCCCGTGTCGCGCCAGGCAGGACTTCATGGCCTCGCCGATGGCCTCGGTCTTCTCCGTGGCGAAGGCGACGATGGAGGGCCCGGCCCCGCTCATCGCCACCCCGCGGGCACCGGCGTCGTAGGCCGCCTCGAAGACCTCATCCATGTGGGGCACGAGGGTCTTCCGGTAGGGCTGGTGCAGGCGGTCCTTCATCGCCTCCCGGAGCAGCTCCCACCGCCGGGAGAGCAGCGCGGCCACCAGCATCGAGGCTCGACTGATGTTGAAGACCGCATCGGCCATCGGGACCTTGTCCGGCAGCACCCGGCGGGCCTCGGCGGTCAGCACCCGGTACTCGGGGACGAGCACCACCGCCTTCAGGGCCTTGGGTGCCGGGAGCCGGAGGTAGGTGACCTGCCCTCCAACCAGGCAGGCCACCGTGACTCCACCCACCAGGGCCGGCACGGCATTGTCCGGGTGCCCCTCCAGGGCCAGGGCACAATCGAGCAGGGTCTGGGCCGTGAGCTTGCGCCCGGCCAGGCGGTTGGCCGCCACCAGCCCTCCGACCCGTGCGGCAGCGCTGCTGCCGAGCCCGCTGGCCAGCGGGATCTGGTTGACCAGGGTGATCCGGAGCCCCCCCGGGTCGAACCCGATCCGGTCGAAGGCCTCACGGGCCGCCCCGTATACGATATTCGTCTCGTCCCGCGGCAGGGCCTCAGCCCCTTGCCCCTCCACCTCGATCAGCAGGCCCCCGTCCGTCACCTCCAGGGTGACGGAATTGTACAGGCCCAGGGCCATGCCCAGGACGTCGAACCCCGGGCCCAGGTTCGTCGTGGACGCCGGGACCCGCACGGAGACGCGGGTGGGTTGCAGCGGCCTCCTCATGGACGGGGACGTTCGCTATCCGCAGGATCTCATCGCAGGTACTGGTCCGGGTCCATACGGGCCAGGACGTCGGCCGGGATCTCATTCTTGGGGGGGAACTCCCGGTCCTTCGGCCGCGTGGCATCCACGATGGCCACCGCGCCCCCGAGCCAGTCCCGAAAGCTCTGGACCTTGTCCACGACCGTGAGGTCACGGTCCCACCAGGTCCGGGTCACCAGGGCCCACAGGACGTCCTGCTCGTTGAAGACGTCCACGTCCTCATCCACCACCACGGCGAACTTGAGATTGGGCATGTCGCAGAACGCCTGCATGGCCGCCTTGCGGGGCTCGTTGTCGAACTCCTTCTTCAGAGAGATGTAGCAGGTGAACCGGCTGCACCCGGACATGGGCAGGTGGACCGCGGTGACCCCGGGGATGTTCCGCCGGATCGAGTTGAAGACGCTCCCCTCCTTGGGGATCCCGCCCAGGTGCCAGTGCTCCGGATGCCCCGGGAAGATCCCCTGCATGATCCCACCCCGCCGGTGGGTCATCGCCGTGACCTCGAGCACGGGCATGAGCATCTCCCACTGGTAGTAGCCGGCGATCTCCCCGAACGGGTTCTGCGTCTCCCGCACGCCGGGGGGGACCTCCCCCTCGATGATGATCTCGGCATCGGCCGGGACCAGGAACTCCTCGCCCCAGGTCTCCGAGGGGACCAGGCGGAGCGGCTCGTCGAAGAAGCCGGCGATGGTCCTGTAGTCGTCGTTGCCGTACGGGGACAGGGCGCAGGACGCCAGGTACAGGGCGGGGTGGTGGCCCAGGATGACCGCGCAGGGGGCCCGCCGGCCGGCACGCTCGTGCTCGCCCACGATGGCATCCAGGTGGTGGTGGGCGTGGGCCGACAGGCTCATCCGCCGCGGCCCCTTGAGCAGGTTCTTCGTGAAGGTCACGTCGTAGAAGTCCCCCGAGAGCGCCTTCATGACGCACGCCATGGTGAGGTAGGGGCCCACGTCCAGCGCGTGATGCATGGGGATGGGGAGGCGACGCAGGTCCACATCCTCGCCCTTGAGCACGACCTCCTTGCAGAGGGCCTCCCGCGCGGAGACCTGCGCCACGTGCCCCGGGCGCCGCTCCCGTTCGGCGAAGGCCTGGCTCAGCCCCATCTTCCACTGGTCGGGCGGGAGGCCGAGCGCCAGGGCGCACAGCGGGCGGGAGGCGAACACGTTGAAGACCAGCGGGAACTGCGAGGGACGCTCCTCCACGTCCACCACGTGCTCGAACAGCGCCATCTTCTGCTCGCCCCGCTGCTGCATGCGCTGCAGGAGGGCGGTCACCTCGAAGCGGTTGGGGTTCACCGGCGCCGTGGCCCGCGCGAGGTGCTGGGGGTGCTGGTCGGCCACGAACTCGATGAAGCTCCGCAGGTCCTGGGCCATGCTCTCCTCCCTCGCCCGGATGGATCGGCCGTCCGCCAGGCGGTGTGCGTGTGATTATAACGTCTCCGTGCCACCCATCAAGCGCATTTCCCTCGACGAACTGCCCAGGTAGGCCTCCTGCACCTTGGGGTCCGCCAGGAGAGCGCGGCCCTCGCCTTCCAGCACGATCGCGCCGGCCTCCAGGACCGAGCCCCGGTGGGCCACCTGCAGCGCCTTGCGGGCATTCTGCTCCACCAGGAGGATGGTCATTCCCTCCTGGTGGAGCTGGCGGATGGTGCGGAAGATCTCCACCACGAACAGGGGGGCCAGGCCCAGCGACGGCTCGTCCATCATGAGGAGCCGGGGACGGGCCATGAGGGCCCGGCCGATGGCCAGCATCTGCTGCTCCCCACCCGACAGGCTCCCGGCCACCTGCCGTCGGCGCTCGACCAGGACCGGGAAGCGGGCATACACGGCCTGACGGTCACGCTCGATAGATCAGGGTGAAGCCGATGGCCACCAGGGCATAGGTGGCGCCGAGCATCACCCCGTTGACGAGTTGCTGGAGGAGCATCCCAGGGCTGAGGCCATGGCCTGGATCAGCCGGCGGCAGGGCCCGCCTCTCATACGGGCCGAGTCATTCAGGCCGAAGGCCCGGCCGGGTGGACGTCACGGATCCCGTAGCGCTCCCACTGCGCGTCCACTCGCGCCAGATGCTCCCTGGGCGGCACGGCGAGAGGCGGGTACGGATGCTTGCGGGTGGCGTCGATCGCGACCTTGGAGCTCGCCTGCTGGCCCGCGCTCCCCTTCCCTCCCTCGACCGGGGGCTGCGAGGGATCAAGGGTGAGCGGGTCGGTATTCCTGACCACATAGACGTCCTCGGCCGGCTGCATCCGAAAGCTCAGGGCCCACTCGACCTCGAACGGGTCACGGATGTTGATGTCATCGTCAACGACGATGGTGAGCTTGCCGAAGACATCGTGCAGCGACCAGGCTCCCATGATCGCCTTCAGCGGCTGAAACCGGTTCTGTTTCTTGATCGAGATGAGGAGAATACCGGTCGCCCCACCGCTTTCGGGCAGATACACATCGCGCACGGGGATCCCGAGATTGTCCTTGAGGTGCCTGTGTATCACCATCTCGCGGCCCAGGCCCTTGATGCAGCTCGACTCGCTGGGCGGCATCTGGCTGAGAAACGCCTGATAGATGGGGTTGCGCCTGTGCGTGATGCAGGTGATCTCGATAAAGGGGTGATTCCCTCCGGTCCCCATGTAGCCGCCGTACTCGCCGAAGGGCCCTTCCGGCTCCCTCCCCCCGCAGGGGATCCCCCCCTCGGCGACGATCTCCGCCGTCGCCGGCACCTCGAGATCCACGGTCAGGCAGCGGACCAGCTCCACCGGCTCCCCTCGAACCCCCCCCGCCACCTCGATCTCATCAACCCCGTACGGAAAAGGCGTCACCGCCGTGAGCCCCACAACCGGATCGGTGCCAAAGACCAAGGCCACGTCCGTCCCCCGCCCCCTCTCCTCGTTTTTTCGGATGTGGTGGTTCATGTTCCGGGGCGGATTGATCATGAGGCCGGCCCGGCGGGGACCTTTGACCTGAACCCGGTACACTCCCACATTTTGAATCCGGGTCTCGGGATCACGCGAGACGACGAAGGGCGAGGTGTGGTACGGCCCGGGGTCCTCCCCCACAGTCCAGATGGGGGTGGGGATCATCTCCAGGTTCGCCTCCTCCCCCATGTGGACCACCTCCTGGCACGGCCCGCTCTCCACCAGCCGGGGCTTAAGCGGACGCCTCGCCCCCGCCTCCCACTTCTCCAGAATCCCCTCGACCTCCGTCTCCAGCGCCGTCGCGTAGATCTGACGGGAGCCGCCAAGCACGCCAATGACCAGCGGGATCCCGTAGCCCTTGATCCGGTCGAACATCAGCGCGGGCCGGCGTTCCTGCGGGATCCTCTGGAAGGTGCGCCGACAGATCGCGCTGATCTCCCAATCTTTATCGACCTCAACCTCAACGTGGCAGAGGAGTCCCTTTTTCTCCAGCACCGCCAAGTACTGGCGCAGGTCCTGGTAAGGCATCTCAACCTCCGGATTTGAGACGGGCGCCCCCGCCCTGTGCCCCCGAGGCTACCGTGCCGCCTGAAGGGCCCTGGAGGCATAGACGCGGGCCAGGTGGGATCGGTAGCCCTGGGAGGCGTGGATGCTCTCACTCACCTCCACCCCCAGGGTGATGGCGGATGCCGCGTCTTCGATGGCTTTCGGCTCCAGCCTTCGCCCCCTCAGCCTCCCCTCCACGCCCGTCGCCCGATAGGGTTTTTCCGTGACCCCCGTCACCCCGATGGCGACCTCCTCACAGGCCTGGTCCCGGCCGAGCTTCAGGCAGACCGCGACTCCGACCAGCGCGAAGTCGGAGGGCCTCCGGGCCGCCTTGAGGTAGACCGCCTTCTCCGCCTTCAAGACCGGCACCCGGATCTCGGTCAGGATCTCATCAGGACGGAGTGCGGTGGCGAACGTGCCAAGGAAGAACTCTTCTGCTCGAATCCACCGCTCACCGCTGGGGCCAACCGCCTTCAGCTCCGCCCGCAGGGCCAGGACGGCGGCCGGCATGTCACCGGCCGGGTCAGCGTGGGCCAGGCTGCCGCCGAGGGTCCCCCGGTTGCGGACCTGGACATCTCCCACCACCGCCGCGGTCTGCGGCAAGAGCGGACATCGGCCCTGCAGCAGTCTCGACCCCTTTATCGCCGCGTACGTGGTAAGGGCCCCGATCGCGATCTCCCCTTCCGGGCCGTCCGTCCGGGCAGCAGCGTCGCAGGCCCCCGGCTCCCGGATATAGGCGAGCTCGGCGATCCGGCCGAGGTCGATCAAGTACTTCGGATCAGCCACTCGCAACTTCAGGAGGGACAGCAGGCTCTGCCCGCCCGCCAGGAGTTTGGCCTCCTCCCCGTAGGTCCCCAGCAGCGAGATCGCCTCCTGGAGCGATGTCGGGCAGAAGTATTCGAACCTCTTCGGTATCATCGGCCCTATCCCCGTTCGTCACGCCGTCGCGGTCCCAGCAGCCCCTCAGATTTCCCCCGTCTCCCTGACGGCCCGCACGACCTTCTCCGGGGTGATCGGCAGAGAGGTGACCTTGACGCCGAACGGCGCCAGGGCGTCCTCCACTGCATTCGCGAGAGCCGCCAGCGAGCCTATGGCCCCCCCCTCGCCGACCGCCTTCGTCCCCAGCAGGGTGGTCGGACACGGCGACTCCACATGCGCGACCTCGAACCTCGGCAGGCCGACGGCCAGCGGCTTCAAGTAGTCCATGAAGGAGGTTGATAACAGCTGGCCATTCTCGTCGTAGACGAACTCCTCGTAGAGCACGGCCCCGATCCCGTGCACCGTGGAGCCGATGGCCATCCCCTCCACGATCCCCGGGTTGATCTGGGTCCCGCAGTCATGCACGATCACGTATTTCACGATCGTGACCGCCCCGGTGTCCACATCCACCTCTACCGTGGCCATGTGGACCGAATTCGAATGCGTCAGCTGGACATTGAAGTTCGCTTTGCTCGGCGGCTTGGCCGCCGGGTTCTTGTAATAGGCGATCTCCTTCAGCCCTGGCTCCATGCCCTCCGGCAGCAGCAGGATCTTCTTGTAGGCGACCGTCGCGATCTCCTTGAACGCGATCGATCTCCTCTCATCCTTCGCCCAGCATATCTCGCCGTTACGGAATGTCAGCTCCCCGGCCTCGACCCCCAGCGCGTGGGACGCGATCCGGAGCATCTTGTCCCTGACCTTCTTGGTGGCCATGATCACCGCGCCGAGGTCCACATCGTTGAACTTGTTCGAATAGCACCCGGAATGTCCGAGAAACGGCGAGATCAGCGAGTCCAGATGGGTGCTCATCGATACCCGGCCGGGGTCAATGCCCAGCATATCGGCCACCACCTGCGCGGTGGTCGTCGCATGCCCTTGTCCCTCGTCCACCGATCCCAGGAGGACGTTCACGTTGCCGTCATAGTCCACCCCTACGATGGCCCCCTCGGCATTCCCCATGTATTCGGGGAGACCCCTATGCGTGTAGTAGTACCCCAGGTTGGAGGTTCCCGGCTCGATGCTGGCGCTCATCCCGATCCCCAGGTACCTCCCCTGCTCCCGCATCTCCTCCTTCCGCTTTCGGAACTCCTCATACCCGCTCAGGCTCAGGGCCTTTCGCAGGCATTCCGGATAGTTGCCGCTCTCATAGATCTCTCCCGACGGGGTGGAGTACGGCATCTGGCCAGGCTGGACGAAGTTCCTGAACCTCATCTCGGCCGGGTCCAACCCCACCCTCCGGGCCGCGATGTCCACCATCCTCTCCAGCACGAAGATCATCGTCGGCTTGCCCACACCCCGGTTCTGAACCGTCGGCCCCTTGTTGGTCACCACACTCACGAGTTCAGCCCTCGTCGCCCCGATGTCGTAGCAGCCGACCATCGTCGCAAACTTGATCAGCCCGTAGATGCCGGCCGTGTGGATGAAGGAGCCGTCATTCTGGATGTCCTTGATGCTCAGGCCCAGGATCCTCCCGTCCCTCCTCAGCGCCAGCTCGATCTCCACCCGGGCATCGGGCGCATGGGTGCCCGCCAGCAAGTGCTCCCTCCTCGTCTGGACCCACTTGACCGCCCGATCCGTCCGCCGCGCCAGGAGGCAGAGTATGACGATGTAGGGCCAGATCGCCAGCTTGATCCCGAATCCGCCCCCACTATCGGGGACGATCAGCCGCAACCCGCTATTCGGGATACCCAGCATGTTGCACACGTTGGTCGTGCTTCTCCCCGGCTGCTGGTCATTCGCCCACACGACGAAGGCATCATCCCCCTTCTCGTGCTTCGCGATGATCGCCCAGTTCTCCAGCGGCGTGGAGCTGTACCGGTGGAGCCTGAACCGCTCCTTCACGAACAGATCCGCCTCCCTGTAGGCGGCCTCGATGTTGCCGTGCTCCAGCTTCTCGTGAAGCAGCTCGTTGCTGCCCGCCTCCTCGAAGATCAACGGGGCATCTTCCCTCAGCGCATCCTCGATCTCCACGAGCGGCCGCAGCGGCTCGTACTCCACATCGATGAGCTCCAGCGCATCCTCGGCGAGATAGCGGTCCTCCGCCACCACTGCCACGAGCGGTTCCCCCACATACCTCACCTTCTCCACCGCCATCACGTATTGCGTCGCAGGCCTGGTGATCGCTCGCGGCACGATCGGCCGCGTCTCCCTGGCCACGTCCTCCCCGGTGACAACAGCCAGAACCCCGCTCAGGGCCGCGGCCTTGCTGGTGTCGATCCTCTTGATGCGCGCGTGCGCATAGATGCTTCTCAGGAACGCGACGTGCCCGCACTCCATCTCGAGGTCGTCCACGTAGGTCGCCTCGCCCCTGATGAACCGAATATCCTGGTCCCTCCGGACCGGCTTCCCCACCCACTTCCTGGTCACGAAGAGCTCGTCCAGATTCAGCATGGCTATCGGCTCCCCGACATCCGCATCGTTCTCGCCGCGTGCCCGATCGCGTCCACGATCTGCTGGTACCCCGTGCACATGCAGAGGTTCCCCTCTATCGCCTCCCTGATCTCGCCCTCTTCGGGCTTCGGATTCGCTTTCAGCAGGGCGTACGCACTCAGGATCATGCCCGGAGTACAGTAGCCGCACTGGACCGCGAACTTGTCCAGAAACGCCTCCTGGATCTGATGCAGCCCATTCCCCGCCAGCCCCTCGATCGTCGTCAGCTCGGCCCCGTTGGCCTGCACGGCCAACATCAAGCACGACTTGACCGGTTGGCCGTTGAGGAGCGTGGTGCAGGCCCCACAATTGCCCGTATCGCATCCCACGTGCGTCCCGGTCAGCCTGGCCTTCTCCCTGATGTAGTGGACGAGCAGGAGCCGAGGCTCCACCTCGTGCCCGTACGCCTTGCCGTTGATCCTGACCGCGATGCGGTGCATGACCCCCCCTAGATCACGGGCCACTTGGGCGCGACCTTCTCGGCCAGGTTCGTTTTATTCAGAATCCCTGGCATCAGGCGCGCTGTCTCCGCGTACACCTTTTCCTCGTCAAACGTCTGCAGTTCCCGGCCCTCCATGAGCACCTTCCCATCGCAGATGACGGTGTCCACGCTGGCGCCGGTGGCGCTGTAGACCAGGTTCGAGATCGGGTTGTACAGGGGCTGCCATTGGGGGGTGTGGGCGTTGAACACGGTCACGTCCGCTTTCTTGCCCACCTCGAGCGATCCGATCTCCCCCTCCCACAGCGCGCAGCGCGCTCCATTGACCGTCGCCATCTCGACGACCCGTTCAGGCGGCATCACCGCCGTGTTCAGTCGGACCTCCTTGTAGGCCCCTGCGACCAACATCATCTCCTGCACCAGATCCACGACTCCCGATGACGCATGGTCCGAGCCCAGCCCGACCGCCAGGCCCATCTCAAGGAACTCCGGGATCTTCCCCATAACGATGCAGCCGTACCCGTTGTGCAGGCTGGAGCTGGGCGCGGCCACGATCTTGACGTCGTGCTCCCTCATGCACTCCACCTCATGGGGGCTCACCCACCCCGAGTGGACGAGCAGGACATTGGGCCCCAGCACACCCAGCCGGGCGAGCCGCTCGATCTCCGTCAGCCCGAATTGTGCCCTGCACGCCTCGAGCGTCTCCTTGGAGAAACACGCGTGCGTCTGTACGCCGGTGCCATACCGGTCGGCCAGCTCCTTCATCCGCGTCACTAATCGGTCCGTCGAATTCGGCACACCGCGGAACTGGAACCACGCCCGAACCCGCCCCCCGTACGCGCCGTTCCACGTCCGGACCACCTCTTCCGCCCGTTCCACGGCCTGGTCCGTCGTCTCGATGAACGTCTCCGGCAGGCCCCCGAAACTGGACCTGACGATGTCCAGGGCGCTCTTGGCCACGATGCACCGCATCCCCACCTCTCCGACCGCCTGCGCCGTCTGCCCCGGATGGTAGTTGCCGGCATCGATAAATGTGGTCACTCCGTTGCGGAGCAGCTCCAGGACGCAGAGCATGGCGCTCCAGTAGTTCTCCTCTTCGCTCAGCAGCCCCTCATACGGGTACATGCGCTCGAAGCGACCTTGCCCCGCGCGTCGATGATCCGCCTGGCAGACGAATGCTCCGCCTCCAGGTCTCGGGTCTTCCCGACCGCCACGATCCGGTCGCCCTGGATCGCCAGGGCGCCGTCGGTGAGGATCCGTCTCTCGCGGTCAACGGTGATGAGCCAATCTGCATCCCGGATGAGGATGTCAGTCATCACTGCAGGACTCTCCCGGATTGGGTGTGGGTTGGATGGCGATCGCGCATCCTGCGTTCACCACCTGTCATGCGCATGACGCACCGCGGGCCAGAAGTCAAGTAAAAATCCCATGAAGGATGGAGGTCAGCACAGACAGTTCGGCATTGATTTCCGAGAAGCAACGTAGTACTGAGCCATCATGAGGAAGGTCCCCGTTATCGATATCCACGCCCACTTCTACCCAGAGCCCTATCTCAGACTGCTCGCTGAGGAGGGGGAACGCCTCGGAGTCCGGCTGCGCCGCCAGTCCAGAGGGGGACTGGTCTTCGAGATGAGAGATGGGGTACTGGGTCCGATCCAACCGGCCTTCACGGACCTCGACCTTCGGCTCAAGGAAATGAACCGGCAGCGGGTGGACGTCCATGCCCTCTCGTTGACCCGACCGATGGTCTACTGGGCCGAGGGCTCCCTGGGCCTGAAGCTCGCCCAGGCGACGAACGACGCCATCGCCGAAGCCCACCAGGCCTTTCCCGACCGCTTCGTCGGGTTTGCCACCCTCCCCATGCAGGAGCCCGATCTGGCCCTTCAGGAGCTGGATCGGGCCGCTCGATTGCCGGGCATCCGAGGGGTCTACCTGGGGACCAACGTGAACGGGAGAGACCTCTCCCATGCCGACTTCCTTCCGCTGTTCCAGCGCATCGAGGAGCTTCGGCTCCCCGTCTTCCTCCACCCGCTCCATGTCATCGGGCGTGAGCGCCTGAAGCCGTATTTCCTCTACAACCTCCTTGGGTTTCCCTTCGACACCGCCGTGGCCGCAGCCCACCTGATCTTCAGCGGTCTCCTCGACCGTTTCCCGGGCCTCACCGCGTGCCTCCCCCATGCCGGCGGCTCCTTCCCCTACCTGGTGGGCCGCATGAACCGGGGGCACAAGATCCACCCCGACTGCAAGCAGATTGAGCACAGGCCCTCAACCTACCTGCGCCGCTTCACCTACGACACGATCAGCCATGATCCCCTCGCGCTCCTCTACCTCATCCGCCTGGTCGGGCCGGACCGGGTGATGCTGGGGAGCGACTTCTGCTTCGAGATAGGCTACGACCGCCCCGTACAGGTCGTCACCCGGCTCGCCCCTCTCTCCAGCTCCGACCAACGGCGCATCCTTGGCGGCAATGCGTC